>JAGXAJ010000075.1 GCA_018971625.1 Pseudomonadota bacterium | reverse complement strand
GGCGCCGGACCTGATCGCTGTCCTTCGCCCGCCGCGCGAGCCGGCGCACCTCAGCCGCTGTAAAATCCCTTCGAACCGTAATCGGCTGGCCCATGGCAACTCCCTCCAGTTGCCATCTTGAATCATCGATCCTCTGATTTGGGAATCCCAGAGAGTCAGAACCTCAGCGGTTTGGTATTAGTCTGGAGAATTTTTCGAGCACTTAGAAGTACCGGCCCGTTCTGGAGGTCGTCTGATGGGGCTCGACTTCATCCGTACCGCAGCGCCCGGCTTCAATCGTGTGCTCGACCGCCGCTTGGTCGAATTGAACTCGCCGACGCTGTTCAGCTGCGACGTGCCGGTGATCCCGCGTACCGCGCGCCGAAATGCGGAACGATATCACGGTGACGCTCGGCGAGAAGGTCATGCTGCGCGTGATCAATAACGGAGTCATTGTGCAGCGGCTGAACGCGGTCATCGCCGAATGCCCCGACGTTCCGGCGGAGTTCGTTGCGATCTTGCGTTCGGGCGCGGGTATCGCGGAAGGCGAGATCACGTCCATCCAACCCATCAGCCAAACCTTGGAGGCATTTGCGAGTAACCGCCCGTCCGCAGGAACAGCCGGTCATTCCAAATCTCCGCCGACAACGTCGCCGATGGGATGAGGGCGACGCCTTGCCCATGGCCATGAGCTGTCTCGACTGTCCCGACCTCGGGACCTGCGGCGGCATCCGCAAGCGGCAAGCCGCCAAAACGGATTGCTTCAAGCGTGAACTTGTTCGCTCCCTTGCGACGAAGGAATTGAAGCAAGCAAAGCGGCGTGACCAAGGCGGCTCGCCTATTTGACGCGGCGGTGGAAGCCTTGAAGCCGCCGTCCTCGCGGCGCTGCCCGTGGACATCGATCTGAAGCAATTAGGCGATGAGGTCTTTGCAGTGCTGCTTGCTGAGGATGCAGCTGAGCGGACGGAGGGTGATGACCGGCGGCATCTGCAAACCTCTCAGCGGAGAGCGGCGTGGCCCGACCTCACGGCGGTACCCCCGAGCACGCAGATGGGGATGTCTGTCGATCATGCTCACGTCTACGGCGAGTTGCTGCCGGTATTTGAGGGCGAGTTTCGCGCAGCCTACGCCCGGCGTGATCCGAAGATTGTTTATCCCGAGAAGCAGCCTGTCCACTTATCATTCCCGGCAGAAGAGAAAGGAACGAATTCGCGGCCGTTTCCTCCAACGCGAACACATCGAAAAAACCACCCTGAAGGCGGCGGAACCAGTGATTGTACGGGCTTGCTAATCATCAGTGCCTCCCCGAGTCTCCCTCAAAAAATGTAGACTAAGAATCCCATCAATCGCTACTGAAAAATGGGACTCAAAGTCCGTGGACCGAAAGTCATCACCTCGGCCCTCTCCTTTGTATGGAAGATGGGACGGGCATCATCAGGGTGGTGGCGGAGACGGTTCGACGAGCCCGGAAAGCGGCCGGCCTGTCGCAAGAAGAGCTAGCTTTTGAAGCCGGTCTTGACCGGACCTACATCTCCCAGGTGGAACGCGGTAAGCGGAATGTAACGATTGTCGTTTTGGCCCGCATTGCGAAGGCCCTAGAGACGACGCCTGATAAGTTGCTGATCCCGGTGCGGAAGGGAAAAACATAGAGTGATCCCTTGCGCCGTCGGGCAAATCAGTGATTATTGATTGCCCTGAGATTTTGTCAGGAGCGTTCATGCCCATCTCCCCCTCTGAGCTTGTCGAGATTTCCAAGCTTAACGGCGACTTCAAGAAAAACTACGGCAAACTACTCGGGGCCTTCCTCTACCTCCGCTCCATCAGCGCGGTGCGTGGCCGGTGCTTCCTTTGGAGCGGCTTGTTGCTCGGGTTGATCTCGGCCGGTCTAGCATGGCTTAGAAAGCATGGGCTGAACGGATAGCGGTTTCGCTGCTCTGTCGATCTGCTACAATGACGCCAGTCCTTTTGGACTTCGGCTGATGACCAATGCACTTGTCATACGGCAGGGCACGAGTCTGGCGAAGCGCACTAGAGCACTCCGCGCGGCGCAATATGTCCGGATGTCGACGGAGCATCAGCGTTATTCGATTCAAAACCAAGCCGCCGCCATTGCTGCTTTTGCCCAACAAAACGGTCTCACCATCGTTCACACCTATCGGGACGACGGTCGTAGCGGCCTCCGTATCAAGAATCGGCCGGCCCTAGCCGAGCTGATCAACGATGTGCGTTCGGGTAACGCAGAATTTGACCACATCTTGGTCTACGATGTCAGCCGCTGGGGTCGCTTCCAGGACGTCGACGAAAGCGCGCATTACGAATTCATCTGCAAGGAAAACGGCTTCAAGGTCGCGTATTGCGCTGAACAGTTCGACAATGACGGAAGCCTATTGTCGAGCATAATGAAGAACATCAAGCGGGTGATGGCGGCGGAATACAGCCGAGAGCTTTCGGTTAAGGTGCATACCGGACAGTCTCGGACCGCGAGCTTGGGTTTTCGTGTCGGAGGTCCGTTGACGTTCGGGCTGCGCCGAGAGCTGATCGGCGAGACAAGGCAATCGAAAGGGTTGCTACGGAAGGGCGAGCGGAAGGCCCTGCAAACTGATCGCGTGCGGCTAGCACTTGGCTCCGAAGAAGAAATCGCGGTTATCAGGTGGATATTCCACCAGTTCGCCGCCAACGAATTCAAAATTGACATCGCGCGAAAGCTCAATCAGGCCAGAATCGCCAACCACCACGGGCGTCCCTGGACTGAAGAGATGATCAGCAACATTCTCAAGAACGAGAACTATGTCGGAAATATCGTCTACAACCGCACCTCCCGCCGGCTTGGACAGAAGCTCGTTAACAACCCGAGCGACCGGTGGATAAGAAGTGAAACTGTACTCGATCCTGTTGTGACTCAGAATCTCTTCACGCGCGTGCAAGAGATCAGAGCTTATCGATATATCAGCCTTCCGGAAGACGAGATGCTGCGTCGGTTGCGTGTACTTTTGAAGCGCAAGGGCAATCTTTCCACTCACATCATCAATGCTGCTTCTGGAGTGCCGAGCGCTTCGTCGTATATCAAGCATTTCGGCTCGCTACGGAAGGCGTACGACCGGATCGGCTATAAATCGCCTCGCGACTGCGATTGGGTTGATAGGCGGTCGCATTGGTTGGGGATCTTGGAAACACATGCGGTGCAATTTGCAAAAACAACTCGGTGTGTGGATGTCCAGATTGATGTGAGACGTAACTTTGCTTTCGTAGAGGTCGACGGAAAGCCGAGAATATACTTCGAGGTGGCTCGGCAATTGAGAAAACGAGGAACAAATCAGCTCCCATCCTGGCGCGTCCATCGGCGTAGAGGTCAGTCGGGATTGCTAGTCGTGCTCAGGCTGGATGAAGCCAACGAGTCCATTGCCGACTACTTAGTATTTCCAACGTCGAAGCTAACTCGTCGCTATCTCTCGTTCTCAGCTCAGAATGATCGTGGCGCGGTTCGGTTGAGCACGCAAAGGCAGCTCGCTGAAGCCATCAAAGTTCAATTGAGGCGAAGCACCGCTCGATTTTCAATAGCTCGCAGGTCTCATCGCTACAAACCAACAAGCCTCTAGAAGGCGAAAAAGCCTAGCGCGCAAAATGGTGACCACCTCAAACCAGGGCAAGTCCAAGAATAACCGCTACCACCGACCCACGCATTTTTGTTCTCATAGCGGAATGGTGACGAGTGACTTTCAGGGTCACTCGACGAATGTTTCGGCGGCTGAGGATTGTTGGCGGGAGTGGTATCGTACATCAAGCTCCGGCGAAGGACGCGGGTTCTCTGTCAGACATATATTTCCGGATGTCGTTGTTTGTCGGAGTTAGCGGCATACTTATCGCCCCCCGAGATCTTCGAGAAAGGATGGCGCGGCACGCCTGCAAGGTTGGCCTTGAGGGCGTCGTTTCCAAAGTCCGGGAAGGCAAATACCCGGTTGGCCGGTCGAACGATTGGGTCAAGAAAACCTGCGCTCAACGGGAGACCCTCACCATCGCTGGGTTCGCGCTCGATGGCAGCAACTGGGATGGCCTTTATCTCGGCAGGCGTAAGGGCAGCGACCTGATCTATGCCGGCAAAGTTGACCATGGCTTTGACAACGACATCGCCAAGGATCTGCAGGCACGTCTGAAGCCGCTGATCAGGAGAACGCACCCCTACAGCAAGCGTATCGCGCATCGCGGCATATGGGTGGAACTTTACCTGCTGGCAGAAATCGAGTACCGAGCCAAATCGGCAGAGGGTAAGGTTCGGCATCCGGTGTTTAAAGGGCTGCGCGAGGACCTGTAGTCGCGAACGTCCTCAAGCTGCCGATCGATCTTCTTCGTCATTACGCCTACATCATTAGCAAAGACGGTCACGTCATCAATCGCGTGGTCATTGAGGGTGCTGATGATGAGGAAGCAAAATGCATAGCCAAGCAGATTGTGGACGGCCACTCCGTGGAGCTTTGGCAGGAGGCTCGCAAGGTGGAGACATTCCCACGCAAGAAGTAAGTCAGCAATACACAATGTCAGATTTAGGTGGCCCCCGCGATCACCTCACTTCTGCTTCTCCCCACGAGCTAGTTTATCGTCCGGCGAGACTTACCTCGACGCGAGATTTCTCGCACCTCCCCAGGCCGCATATTGAGTTGCTCCATTTCGGGTAGTGTTAGAACGTCTGGCAACAGCGTTGCTGTCCAGCCCTCCGGTACCGCGTTGAGAACCAGATTGACAGCCGTCTCACTTGAAGCTGCAGCCACCCAGAGCTGATGCTTCTCATCATCGGTGGTGACGCGGACGAGGTGAACTTTGGTTTTGGCCATCTGCTATGATGCAAGAAACCCTTTTCCGTTCCTGGGAGCCGCGCGGCTATGAGTTGTTTGAGCAATTTGCTACTTCTGAGCCGTGCTGTATTGATCGTCCCAAAAGATCAAAAACATTCATTTGCATCGAACCTCTTCGCGGCTCAAAATCCTTCATAGGCAGGGCTCTGGAGTAAGCCCATGGGTAGAACGCGCCGTCGCTTCAAGCAAGCCACTTCTCTAAAGGATCGACTCGCCTCATTCGCAAATGAACTACGCGAAAAAGCATCAGGTCTGGACCCTGGCGCTGAGAAGGATGCGCTGCTGAAAAGAGCACGTCGTGCCGACACTGCGTCTCATTTGAGCGACTGGGCCAACTCGCCGGGTCTGCAGCCCCCGACATGAGCCACGACCCTCCTGAAAAGATAGCTCTGATCATCGCCGCGGCACTTGGTCGACCTCCGACTTTGGCGAAGTGTCCCGCTCGGCGTTTTGGGTATATTGCGCCGCAATGACTGGAGTCGATTCTGAGAGATTCTGCCGCGAGGCCGAGGAGTGTCGCCAGATGGCAGCCAGGACGGCCAACCCGCATGACAAGGTCGCCTGGTTGAAGCTTGCAGCGGACTAGCTCAGCTTAGCCGAAAAATCGGAATCCCGAGCACGGGATAGCAGCTGATTGTAGCCAGCTCGTTTCGGTAACAGGCTTTTCACGCGCGGTAGGTCCAGTGACTGGAGAATTGGATGCCCATTCGTGTTTTGCTCGCGAAGAGCAACCTGCCGCCCGATGAAATCGAAAAGTTGAAGACGGCCTTTGAAAGGGCGTTGCGTTCGCTTAACGTCGTTGACCGAAAGAACGATCCCCTCGGAGAGA
Source organism: Pseudomonadota bacterium (assembly GCA_018971625.1). GTDB lineage: Bacteria > Pseudomonadota > Alphaproteobacteria > Rhizobiales > Xanthobacteraceae > Bradyrhizobium. The sequence goes on along the minus strand of JAGXAJ010000075.1, from coordinate 17,188 downwards.
TCGTCGCGAGGAAAATCATTGAGATCGACGAGACGGGTGATCGCGATGCAGCGGAGATCGCCGAGATGGTGGTGAAGCAACTTAAGCTGGAATAAGCAGGCGGAGCGGCAATATGGGGCCATGAGGGCTGATTTGAAGCCTGGTGCGCCTACGCTCCGCGCCGTTTCGAGCCTCGCTCCTCATCGGACCTGGTGGATGGTAAAACGGGAAATAGGATGATGAGCGTGATGGCGCTGTCCATGTTCACTGAGGCGCGCGCGCAGGTACTTAGACAGCCTAAGCTCAAAGAGTCATTTGTCAGCTCGGTCTGAGGGAACGGGATGGAGAAGAAGCGCCGCTTGCTCTGGCACGGAATGATGCTCTTTTTGATTGGCTTGTTGACCGGCCTCGCTGAACAGCACTTCGCTAATCCCCGGATGGCGCTCGCGGCCCACCTTGAAGGGGTAATGAACGGGACGTTTCTCCTGGCATTAGGCGCGATATGGGACGAAGTGAACCTAAAGCCACGCGCTAAGAATGCCGCTTATTGGACGGTTCTGGTCGGGACGTATGGGAACTGGATGGTAACCACGCTCGCCGCTCTGCTTGGCGCGGCTGCACTGTCGCCCATAACTGGTGTTGGCCATACCGCCTCGCCCTGGCAGGAAGAGATCGTTACGACGGGGTTCGTCGTCATTGGCTTGGCAATAATAGCGGCTTCGTGTCTGACGCTTTGGGGCTTGCGAAGTGGCGCGACGAAATGACGGAGCGTTCATTAGCTCTCCTCGCTCATTATCGCCGGGCCTGAGGATGGTCGCTCATTCGTCAGGCCGGAAGTGTAGCGTTGCGCGGTCACTCTGAATGGCAGCCTGGCGGACTCGTTCTGCCGAGATAGACGGCGACTGGTCCGGTCAGCGCTATGCCGCGCAACTCACTTGGCGATACGAGCCGCGCGGCGATGATCTCGCGGTTGTCGAGCTGTAACTCGGGCGGTCGATCCAGTCGTAGTTCAAAGAAATGCACTTTATCTTTTCGCCCCTCCCAGAGGCCCTGGGCGTCACCGGCGGCGACCAGCGGGAATGCTCCAGCCAGGCCGATCTCCTCTGCTAGCTCGCGCCGGGCCGCTCCTTCAGGCGTCTCACCGTGCCGGACAGTGCCGCCGGGGAAGTTCCACTCGATCCTATACGACGAGCGCACCAGCAGCAGGGCCTTACCGACATAGATAGCCACAAGCGCCCCCTCGTGCTGCTCCTGCCGCAGTTGCCACCAAATGCGGGCAAGCGGAAAACCGACGCGGTATGCTGTCCCCCAGACAGCGTCGAGAAGCGTGGAGCGTCGAGCTTGTCCAAGGCCTGACATGGACCAACCTCTATTACCTTTGCCGGCGGGCCCTAAAGCCCGAGCCGTCGACAGTCGAACGATGCCCAACCCCCGTATTACCGCGAGCCAACCAGATGATCGCGTGTTAACTGCTGCGACGACCACTTTTTCGTGCAAAGAGGATCAGGAGCGGGTACGCCAGAGCCAGAGTGAAGATAACGTCGAACAAGTAGAGCAAGATCGTGAATTCTCGACCGAATGGTGAACTGGCTGCGGAAAGAGTGAACGTTTGCGCGTAGGAAAATAGTGCCAGAAGGTTGAGGACAATTGCAATCGATTGACTAACCCAACCATCTCCGCAGCTGAAGAACCCCAGTACGTCGCGCGAACTGCACCCAGTTGATTTCAATAGGACAGGATAAGCGACAAGCTCTAAAATGGCCGCGCTAACGGCAACTCCCACGATGTACAAGCAAATGAGGCACACACCTCGAAAAGCCTTGAACATTGCTGCTCCGCCCATGCGGGTAACAATTCCTCAGCCGGCTCGTATGGACTTCGGCGCCCACCACCTTTTATAAATCCCTCACGCAAGAGCGCCCACGCGCGCGCTGACGTTCAAGCCTCCCAGAGTCTCGGTGGCGCAGATCGCGACATTGCCATATAAAAAGGACCATTATGTCATCCCATCCAACCGACTTTCAGGGTTCCGTCATCGACGCGCTGCGCGAGGCCATCGAGCAGCAGATTCACAATTCACGGGCCACAGTCAACGGTGGCGGAGGACACTTCAACATCGAAGTGACGTCGCCCGTGTTCGCCGGCATGAACATGCTCGAAAGCCAGCGGCTAGTGTACGGCGCAATCGCCCACTTGATGCGGGGTGACGCGCCCCCGGTGCACGCCGTCGACAGCCTGAAAATTCGAACGCCCGCTGCGTCTTGAGCCGGATTTAGCAGGCCAGCTTCCGCCGGGACAGAACGCGTTCCACTATTTGAAATGAGCCTGTCGCGTATCGTGACGACCCTTCAAGCGGAACCTCATTCGGCGCGAACTGTGCTTTGCTGTTGTCATTAGCATTTGTGACCCGTAAAAAAGTCCGCAGGTAGAATATTTGGAGACCGTCAGAGGATGACCTTACCTCGATCTCCGAAACCGCTTGGAGCAACGGTCGCGCCTGCAATACGGCTCAACAGCTTCTTACGGCACCTTAATGAATCAGGGCTTGATTGAAGCCAGGCACCACTACGGCGCTCAAGCCAACCGGTGGCATACGCCTCTCCCGCGTAGAACCCAGCATTGACAGTTCGTACAAATTTTCGGCCATCGCGAGCGGGCCATAACGCTACATGGATCGTCAGTTCGTCCCATCCGGCATCGTTCACGTAGCCGATTGCCTCAATCTCGTTATCGAAAATAAATTCATAGACATGGCCTTGGTTCTGCGTCGTTGGCCAACGATTGTCACCGGGCTTCAGTGAGAAATGCTTTTGAGCTAGTCCAGCGTTTACCGCTGCGATCATCAGATTGCGCCAACCTTGAGCGCGGGCCGACGAATATCCAATTTGCCGCACTGAAGAGGGGCGCGTAGTAACAAGCACGTAGCCGCTCAAGTCAGCCTTTAATGTATCAAAGATTTCCTCGTCCACATTCGTTGCGGCGGAGCCTCTAAGATTGGCGAGCCTTCCCCAGAAAGCATTTCCATCAAGCAATACCAGCTGTGGAAAGCCCTCCCGCTCAACTTGAGCAATGCGTTCACGGAGAGCGGCGTTACAGCGAAAGCCCAGTGCGGAAGCAAGAGCTTCGCTGATATGTGCGGAGCCGAATGCGGGCAGAGCTTTCCGCAGAGCAGACTTAATGTCGGAGAGGGTGGTGGAATTTAGATTGAGAGCAACCATCGCTGTTTTCCCGAGATAGGCCGATGTTCGCCGATTACGCATCAGCCGGGGAGATAAGGCGATGGAAACGAATCTCAGTCAGAATCCTCTTTAACCCGGCGACAGGTTCGGTGAGGCGGCCACTATCAACGTACTTCGCGTCGAGTGATTCAACAAGCCTAGCACTGAGGGGTTTCCCGTGCTACACACAGTATAAGTCGGGTGGTAAAAACATCAGTTTTTTCAATGCTATGTGACTGAGCTTTGGGTTTCCCCTAGGGAGCGCCAGCCTCTTCAATGACTTACTGGCATTCATCCAAGATCGTCGAATATCCGTCGAATAAGCATCCGCGTAAGCCGGCGTACTGCGTGATCTACGCATGAAGAACTGTCCTAACCGATGGTGTTCAGTGCGCCAAATTCAGGCGCCCTTTATACAGCGACTTCCGTGGGCATCGTGCCTCGGCAGCGAGTTCGCGCGCTCGCGCTAGTGTACGATTTTCAACCACGCTGAATGCCTTTCGATGTTGACCGAAGATCAATGTCGCCGGTTATGCCGACGGCCGAAGCCATTGCTCAATTGAAACTTTCCAGGCGCTTGCGCGCGATATCGAGCATCTGATCGGCGACGGCTTTCCCGTCGGGGCCGTAGTGAGTAAGAATTGGTAACTTCACTTCGTCGACCGCGTTACGCATGCTCGCAACCAAAGCGTCAATAATTTCGTCTGCTATTCCAGCCTTAAGCCCCGTTCGGGTGGCAACAGTCTTGAAGTCAACGCGCTTTAGCTTGTCATCCTTTCCATTCAATTTAAGAGCCATCCGATCGTGAGCCAGATTTGGGAACACGCGCGTAGTCACCGCATCGTACATTGGAGCCATGCGTACCGATTTGAATTTGTCTTCACCAGGCTCTGCAATCTTAAGCAAGGCGATATTTTTGAGATGCATGTCACCATCGGCAATCAACCAGGCGAACAGCGATCGCTTTATGATCGTGGTGACGTCCTCTTCCGGGTCCGTCGAAAGCGGACGCGTTTGGCGAGCCACCCGATCTATGGTGCCATCGTATTTTGCCTCCGTCGGTACACCCAGTACGGAGCAAAAATCTTCAAGCGCCAACGTGCGAGTGTCATTGTTGCCTGAGCGGATATCAAAACGCTCTACGATGAGCGCCGGCGGCAAGCTGTCCGGCATGTTGATTAATGCAACGTCGGGAACCTCGAACCCGCAAGCTCGGCCCAGTGCGAGCGCCAGCCATTCGACGATTGGTAATGCTTCATAGCCGCTCGTTCCAGCAGGTTTGAGGATATGCGTAAATGGCTTGTCGGTCGCTGGTAAGAGCTTGCCGTGCTGATCAAGGTAGAGGGGTGCCTTGATCTGAATGCCGGAAAGTCGTGGTGTCTCTTTGCTTTCAAACATCCGCGCAAGATTCCGCTCAAAGCTCTCGTTGAGACTTCCGCGTCCAGGGCCGCCATAGGTACCGATGAATATGCCGTCCTTTGAATATCGCGCAAGACGAGTAGTCAGAACGTCTTCGGGAAGCGCCTTGAGCTCCGCCTCGTTCTCGACGATCGTGATGTTGGACATGTAGCGTTTGCCAGAACGCAGGGCGGCCCGTTCATCCCGATCCTTTAGGACCGATTCCAACCACCCTTCGGGAAGAAGCGAGATAATGAACGGCGGAAGCTTTCCCGGTGTAGTCTGCCGGATGAGTGGTGGCATCTTTTTTTCAAGAGGTGCCCAGCGCCATTCGAACCCGTCATGGCGGAGATGGCCAAGTGGTTCGCGGTGCCATGCGACGATAAGATCGAGTGCAGCTTCATTACGTGCCGTCACGGTCGATCTCCGTAGGAGGTAGCGTTCGGCTCCTTCGCCCTCGCGGAGCCAGTCGTTTTCGCGGGCAAGTGCCCAGATAGCCTTTGCAGCCTCTTCGGCGGTTCCATATTCCTCAATGAGCCGGGCAGCAATGACATCGCGCATGGCATCGTCGATCGATGCGGCATGCTCGCTTCGAAGCCGGAAAGCTTCAAGAAAGCGCTGGCGGATCGAGGATACGTCTACTCTGAACTCGCTGATCCCGTCGGCGACGATGGCGGAAGCGATGGAGGGATGCGAGGGCGCCTGGTTTTGGATTATTTCTAGGGCACGGATACGAGTGCGTTGGATACGCCGAGCGCTCAAGAAGAGGCGTCCATCGCGCGTGGGTCCTAATAGGACTGAACTTGCTGCGGATAGGTAGGCACGGGGATACAGATATTTTGCGATGCGGACGGCATACCTTAGGACTGTTGCGTCGGCATCGTCGTCCGGGTCAACGTAGATACCTCGGACAAGCTGGGTGAGCTGACCGGTTTCGGCGCGGTAGTGAGCGCGGGCTTTGTCGATGTTCTCGCCGACTAGGTAAAGGGACATTATAACTTTCGCGTATTTCAGATACGCAAAAGTTATACGACATGGAACTCAGCGGCGCAACTTATAACTCTCTCGCACTTCAAATACGAGAAAGTTGGGAAACACGCCCCACGAAGGGCTTTGAGCGCTCCCCAACAACCTCCTTGCATCGAAGCGGAAATCGATCCCACGCTAGTTTGACGCCGGCCCAGTTTTAACGCTGAGCCTGTAGTTGCCGAGCGCACTCATAGCAGTATTTCCCATCAACTTTTGGGACGATTCCTTCACGTCCAAGGACTGAATTAAACCTTGGTCTGGCCAATCCATCGAAGAAGCATTTCGGCAATGACCTGTCCGCAATCGACCTTATTGGCGCAACGACCCGGAATGGCCGCTTTTGCATTCTCGATAGTGGTAAACCACCAGATAGCTATCACGGCAGCGCTGGTGCAGGCGCGACCGAATTTTCGGGCGTATGGCACATCGTCCAGATGCCGCTTAGTCTGGCCTCTAAATACAAGTTGCGGTCGGGCGTCCCGCTTCGCCGCGTTGATCGATTACCGCTTTGAAACAGCGCGATTTTCGCGAGATGGGTAGAGAGCGCTACCCAGCTCTTTATGGACAATGGTGGTGAAAGAGATTCCGGTTTTGGAATCTAACGAGACTACGCCTTCGCGGCTTCTTTCGGCGGCGGCTTCCCTATCTCGTCCGCGACCTGATGCGTCGCGGTGACCACTGCTTTGCCGCCGTGATTCAGATCCTCATAGAAAGCGTGGCGGCGCACCTGGCTGTCGTACTCGTTGCGGAAATATTCTGCCAGCCGGTTGAGGATGCGTTGACGCGCGCGGTAGCCCGGTTCGCCAGCAACGGCGCGCGCCCATTCCTCGCCCATCTGCTTCGCGAGCTCGAAGCTGGAGAAGCTGAGGTCGGCTGAAATCCCGTAGAGATATTCCGGCCGCCGCAGGAAATACCGCATGTGAATGAAGCCGGAGGCGTGCACCTGCACCGGCTCTTCCGGCGTCAGGGTATCGACGAGCAAGCTTTCGGGCTCGACAAGATTCCACTCGGCGAGCTGCTTCAGCGAAGCAAATGCGTCATCTTCGTCATAACCGAGCTGGCCCATGCGGGCCATGATGGTCTTGCCCGATGCATAGCCCTCCACCGAGTAATCGATCTTCACCTTCCGATTTCGGATCAGGAACTCAAGGATATCCGCATACAAAAAATTGCTCGGCCGCTTGGCGTTCGGGACCGGCGACAGGATATTGCGGATGTATTTGGAGCGGTTGTTGAAGATGCGATAGCGGCCGCGCATGAGCGCCCGGATGAGCCGATCTTCCTCGATGCGAGCGACCGATGACGCGGCTGCGGTCGAGCTCATTTGGCTCGTGGGGATGTGCGGCGAGGCGATTATGTCGGCGAACATGCCGAGAGCGCTCCGTGCGTTCTTGGCGGCGAGCGACTCGAGCGCCGCGCCCATCTGCGATGCACGCCGATCGAACAGCGAGGCGTAGATGCTCATCATGTACTCGCCCAGCCGGTTCGACTGGTAGACGACCTGCGCCCCGGACTCGAGCTTGAACTTCTGGAGCTTGGAGACTTCTTCTTCCGACTCGATGTTCTCAAGCACGATCTCAAGGCGTGATCGGATCATGAGCGCGAAGCGCGGCGCGCGGATGTAGAAGTTCACCGCGTTGATGAAGGCGTCGAGCGGCTTCTCATCCCGGTGCGCCTCGAACGTGGTGTCGCGCATGTTGACGATGACGAGCGCGCGCGTGAGTTCCTTGAACCACTGCGCGGCCTCGAAGATCGCGAGCTGCACGTCGCGCGACCGTTTATCAACATTATCGAACACGACAACGAGGCCGATGCGGCGCTCGCCGGCATAGTGCCGACTGATCGCAGACGCCATCTTCTCCTTGTCGTTCATCAGCTCCTTGATGCGGAAATAGCGCTGCTGGTGATACTGCTGCTCGTTGCCGGTCTTCAGCAGGTTCTTCGCCGGGCTGCGCTCGAACGCCGCGATCTCATGCGAGAAAAGCTTCTCGATCACGTCGTTGTCTTCGACGTCGATCTCGTTGAGATCCTGGAACGACTTGATGAACTGCGTCAGGACCGTATCGCGGATCTCCTGCGCGTCCTTTATCTCGTGATTGAAGTTGAGGAATGACCAGACGGTCTTCTGGCGCAGATCATCGGGCAACATGCGCTTGAAGAAGCGGCGGATGAACAGCGTCTTGCCGGAGCCGACCGCGCCGACCACCAACTGCACGCGGCCGGTGATGCGCTGCACCTGACCGTATTTCCTGACCTCGCTGGTGAGATTATTCTGCGGGTGCTTGCCCGTGGTGACGACCGGCTGGAACGAGCCGTCGGCCATGACCCTGGCGCGGTCCTTCAGGTAAGTCTCCAGCACCGACCCGTATTCGGAGCGCTCTTCGGTTGAGATGTAGCCGCGGTCGATAATATCGTCCGGGGCTTCATCGGCTTCCTGGCCGAAATAACGCGTGATGATCGGGAAAACCTCTTGCGCGAACTGATTGATGCCCAGCAGATCGCTGACCAGATTGCCGGGCAACTGCGAGGCCACGCGCGTGAAGCGCCGCGACTGAAACGCGACGTTCATCTCCTGCGCGCGCCTCTCGAAGAATTCCTTATTCAGCTCGGCCTTGTAGGCGGCGAGAATGTCGGTGCCGGGACGCAGATCCTGGACCTTAGCGTACAGCACCTCGGTCTCGCTGTCTGATTTCGCCAGCGCGAACTGCTCACCGTTGCAGGCGAGGACGTGGGAGATCGGATTGATGCCGGGCGGGTAGCGGTTGTTGATGCGGTTGGCGTAAAGGTGCGCCTCGCGGAGGGCCTGTTCGATCGGCTCATCGGGTCGCTTGGACTCGACGACCAGGAGGGGAAAGCCGCTGCGCCAGACCGAATAATCGGGGATATAGCCGTAACGCTTGCTGGCGCCCTTATCGATCTCGGTGGGTTCCATGTAATCCTTGGCCCGAATCCAGTCCTGCGGGACACCGAGGGGCAAGGAAGGGGTAGACGAGCTTGTTCTCGACATCGCCTTCGGTGACGAAATCGCTGGGGTCGGTGACCGGGGTCTGAATACGCTCGTGCGGCTTTAGCTTGGCGATCAAGAACGGGAATCTCCTTGGGAGAGGAGTGTAATCCCGGGTCTCGATTCGAGCGAATCGATTGAGGAAAAATCGGCAGTTTATGCGCGTTTTGCCGCTTGCTGTTGCCGCGCGGCAGGTGTCTGGAAGACAATAACGACTCGCCGGCACCCGCAACGGGGGCACATTAGTCGGCTCTCTAGCCGGGCGAGCGGGAAATTCCGGCCGCGCGTCCATACCAGCGTGTGCAGGTCCAGCTCCTCCCGATAGACGCCCCGGCCGCGTTTCCGTTGCGACGGCCTTACCCCGAGCGCAGCAACGGTTGCATCTTAAGGGGTCTCGATGGGGCGGATCAGGCCTCGCCTTCCATCGAGGCAAGCTCGTCGCTGACGTGCTTCGCGTTCTTTATCCGTAAACTACCGGCTTCTGGTTATGCGATTGAAGTGGATGGCCTTCCGAAGGCAGAATTTGCGACCCGCGACGGCGCTAGGGCTGGTGGGGAAGAGCTGAAGAAGCGTTTTCCGATGCTTCAGATCAGAATCTATGACGCGGAGACGAAGGCTTGGGAGGAGATGCGGGTCCCCTGAGCTTCTTCCTTCGTTGATTTTTGTTTGTGCGCGTGCGGCTAGCGCCGCACCGGGCTCTTGTGAACCGAGCCGCGCGGCGTCTCGGCCGTGCGGCTGCGATCCCTCGCGCAAGAAATAATGAACGCCTCGCCGGGGGTACTCGCGGAAGGGGCTCGCCTTCGGCGATCGCTATCACTGCCCTATCCGCGGGTACCGCTCTTAACCGGTCTCGGCGCTGCACTCGGTCCCACGTGCCGGCTGCGCCGTCGCTATGCTCACGCTCCTGCGGGTGCCATTTCAGTTGCGGCGATGCGCCTTTGGCGCGCGCCGGAGTCGACTTTTAGCAGCGCGACACATGCCCAGTGTCAAGGCGCGAACTGCGGCTGCTTTAAGGTGCTAATGCCGTTTGGCAGATGGCCACGGCGAGAGCACGGCGGGTAGTCGCTTCCTGTCGCCGATAGCGGCCAAGCCTCGAGCCGGATACAAAGCTCGCTGGCAATTCCGCTTCACAAATTCCAGGTGCGTCTTATCCGATGGCTGGCTGGTACATGAAGATCGAGCCGGTCAGCGAAGACTGCCTGTTCCTGAACGTGTTTACTCCTTCCACCACGCAAAACGCGAACGACTACGTGGATGCCGCGGTGCGGCTGCTACTGGTAGAGTGAGAGTGTCGGCCGGGTTGGCCCGCGATGGGTTGGTAGCCGCGAGAGAGGCTCGCGGTGCCCGTCGCGGAGACCCGCGATGTCGAAACATGCTGTTCGCGCGCGTGCCGGCCATGACCGGACAAACCTCTATGATGAAATCACCGACAAGATCATCGCTGAACTAGAGGCTGGCCGCGTGCCCTGGGTTCAACTTTGGGGTACCGCCGCGGCGAAGGCGCCGCTCGCCATGCCGAAAAATGCTTCGACCGATCGCTTCTACAGCGGCATCAACGTCCTGCTGCTTTGGGGCAGTACGATCGAAAACGGTTTTACGGGACAAAGCTGGCTCACCTTCCGGCAGACGTTGTCGCTTGGCGGCCATGTGCGCAGGGGCGAACGTGGAACGACCGTGGTTTATGCCGACCGTTTCGTGCCGAGCGACGAGAAGCGACGTGCCGCGGAAGCCGGCCAAGAGGCGCAGGCGATTCCATTCCTCAAACGCTTTACCGTCTTTAACTGCGACCAATGCGACCAATTACCCGATGAGATCGCAACCGCAGCGCCGCTACCGCCGCCAGGGCTGATCGAGCCCACGGTCGAAGCCCTGATCAAAGCGACCGGCATCACCTTCCATATCGGTGGGGATCGCGCATTCTATGTGCCGGCCGAAGACTACGTGCAGGTGCCTCCGCCGCAAGCTTATTTCGAACCGATCAACTGGCATCGTACCGCGCTCCATGAGCTTGGTCATGCGACAGGTCACCGTTCACGCCTCAACCGCGATCAGAATGGATCGTACGGCACCAAGAAATATGCCTTCGAGGAGTTGGTGGCTGAGCTTGCCGCCGCGTTCGGCTGTGCCTCGCTCGGGATCGTGCCGACCGTTCGCCATTCCGATTATATCGGCTCCTGGGTCGATGTCCTGCGCAATGACAAGCGTGCCATCGTGCGCGCAGCATCTCAGGCCAGCAAGGCTGCGGATTATCTGCTTGGCTTCGTTCCCGATATCGCTCCGGCCGTCGCCGCGGAAACGATGGTGGACGAACCCGAATCGGCGCGCCGTCTAGCATCTCCATGCTGATTTTGCGAGAGTGAGAGGAGCGAGCGCTTTTCGCGACGGGTTGGAAGCCAAGAGAGAGTCTCCTGGCGGCCCGTCGTGGAGAGCGCAAATGCCCGAATCCCAGAAGATCACGCTGTCGCCTTCGCGCGACATTCCCTTCAACAAGCTGGTGCTAAGCCAGTCCAACGTGCGGCGCGTGAAGGCCGGCATTTCGATCGAGCAGCTCGCCGAAAGCATCGCACAGCGCACCCTGCTGCAGAGTCTGAACGTTCGAGCCGTCGTCGACGCTGAGGGAAATGAGACCGGCATGTTCGAAGTACCGGCCGGCGGCAGGCGTTATCGCGCCCTGGAGCTTCTGGTCAAGCAGAAGCGCATGGCAAAGACGCAAGCTGTTCCCTGCGTCGTCCGCGAGGGCGGTATCGCCGAGGATGATTCGCTTGCGGAGAACGACGAAAGGGTAGGCCTGCATCCGCTCGACCAGTTCCGAGCGTTCAAGACCCTCGGCGATGCCGGGTTAAGTGACGAAGACATCGCGGCACGACATTTCGTGACACCCGCGATCGTCAAACAACGGCTGCGGCTGGCGTCGGTATCACCAAAGCTACACGAGGTGTATGCCGACGACGGCATGACCCTCGAGCAGTTGATGGCGTTTTCCGTGGCGGCCAACCACGCCAGGCAGGAGCAAGTCTGGGAGAACGCCGCACGCTCCGGCCAAGATGAGCCGTATCAAATTCGGCGAGCGTTGACGGAAAATACCGTCCGCGCGTCGGATCGTCGGGCTCGCTTCGTTGGCGTTGCTGCCTACGAGCAGGCGGGCGGTAGTGTCGAGCGCGATCTTTTTGAGCACGATGATGGCGGTTGGCTTCAGGACGTCGCCTTGCTCGATCGTCTTGTCAGCGACAAACTCACAGCGGAGGCCGAGGCGATCGCGAAAGAAGGCTGGAAGTGGATATCGCTTGCCGTCGATTTCCCCTATGGTCACACTGGCGGCCTGCGCGAGCTAGAGGGCAAACCTGCGGATCTTACCACCGAGGAGCAGGCAACCATTGACGCCCTCAACGCCGAGCAAGCCAAACTGGAATTCGACTACCAGGACGCCGACGAATTGCCAGACGAAGTCGATCAGCGCCTTTCTGAAATCGAAGCAGTCCTGATGGCGTTTGAGGAACGGTCGATCGTCTTTGAACCGACCGATATCGCCCGAGCCGGTGTCTTTGTCAGCATTGATTCCGAAGGAAGGCTTTCGGTGGACCGCGGCTATGTCCGGCCTGAAGACGAAGCGCCGAAGGAAGATCCGGAGGTTGGGCAGGGCGCCGATATGCCCTCGACCATGAGCCAATCTTCTGATGATCCTGGCGTTCAGCGGACGGCCATCTCGGTTGCAGGGAGTGCAATTGATACCGCCGATGATGATGAGGATGCCGCGCGGCCCCTGCCGGACCGCCTCATCACCGAACTGACGGCACATCGCACGTTGGCATTGCGCGACGCGCTGGCAGAAAGCCCCGCGATCATTTTCCAGGCTGTGCTGCACAACTTCGCGCTGACTGCGTTTTACCGGTTCGCTACCGCCGGGAGCTGTCTTGAGATCGGAATTCGTACACCGACATTTCCCATTCAAGCTGCTGGGTTAAGGGAAAGCGCGTCGGCGAAAGCCGTCGAGGTGCGCCATGGGTTCTGGAAAGCGCAGCTGCCCAAGGACGAGAAGGACCTCTGGGACGCGTTGACGGCATTAGACGGCACGGCTCAGGCGTCCCTGTTCGCCCACTGTGCGTCCTTTGCCGTCAATGCCGTCTACGAGCCGGCAAACCGCTACAATGAGGGTCGGGTCTCCGCCCATGGCGTCAAGACTCGGCTCGACCAGGCCGATGTGCTGGCACGCGCGGTCGGGCTCGACATGGTCCAGGCTGGCTGGAAGCCGACGGTCGACAACTATCTCGGCCGTGTCACCAAGCCACGCATTCTCGAGGCGGTGCGGGAGGCAAAGGGCGAACCGTCGGCTCAGCTCATCGACCATCTGAAGAAGGGCGATATGGCCAAGGAGGCCGAGCGCCTTCTCGACGGCTCTGGCTGGCTGCCGGAGCCGCTGCGCCCGGCCGCCGTTGAAGCAGAGCCGGCGCAACAGGAGGCGGAAGCGGGACCGTTGCCTGAATTCCTCTCCGACGATGAGGAGCGGGACGCAGCGTCCGACGAAGACCGGCCGCAACAACTTGATGCCGCCGAATAGCATCAAGTCGCAGGACTGCTAACGTCGTCCGGCGCGTGGAGTAGCGGATGGGGGCCGGTGTGCAGCGCCGGTCCCCACTTTGTTCGCCAGGATCCAAGAGCAAGAGCGGGGCCGGGAAGCGTTTGAGCCGCGGCGGAGTTGAGGAGAGCGCCGCGCGGTTCGGCCCATTCCCGCTCTCCGAAAGTATCCTCCCATGACCGAATCTCTTCCCGGCGGCGCCCGCGGCGCCCCGCTCTCGATGCGTGCCGCCGCAGTTGTTGCCTCCACGGTTGTCAGGGCTGCGCGACAGCTCTTCATCGACCTCGAGCGCGGCCGCCACATCGACCCGACTGCTCTACGCAACGCCATGGAGGCCGCGTTTGGTGCCGCAGATAGCAGCGGTGCCTGGAATTGGAAGACCGCTTATGACGCCTGCGAGGCAGCGACCGTCCTGTTCCTGCGACGGTATGGCGCCGCGATGCGCACCAAGGCGGCGTCACCCGGCACCATGTTGCCACTGCTGGCGCGGATCGCCAGCCTGCTTCCGACTCACACACGCCGATCCGAGGAAAGCGAAGCGCTTCAGCAGTTCTCAACACCGATTGGGCTGGCATTTGTCGCTAGCGTCGCTGCCGCGATCACGCCGGCGGACGTCGTGCTGGAACCGTCAGCTGGAACTGGCCTTCTTGCCATCCTCGCTGAACTCGCCGGTGCATCTCTTATTCTCAATGAATTCGCCGACGGCCGCGCCGGTATTCTCAGACAGCTTTTTTCTGCCGTCTCCATAACTCAATTTGACGCTGCCCACATCAACGATCACCTCGACGCCAGCGTCGTGCCGAGCGCCGTGCTGATGAATCCGCCATTCTCCGCCGCGGTTCACGTCGATCGAAAGATGGCGGATGCTGCGATACGGCACATCGCCTCGGCGCTCGCACGTCTTGGCGAAGGTGGGCGGCTGGTCGTCGTCACGGGCGCAAACTTATCGCCAGACAACCAGATCTGGACTGAATCCTTCAAGCGGCTGCAGGAACACGGCCGGGTCGTATTCTCGGCGGCGATTGACGGCGCCGTCTACGCGAAGCACGGCACCAACATAGATACCCGTCTGACTGTCATCGATCGAGTGCCGGCCGATGACATTGCGTCATTCCCGCCATCCCCCGGCATTGCATCTGACCTGTCGACTCTGCTCGCTTGGGTCATACAGTATGTGCCGCCACGCCATCCACTTGCCGGCAAACTGAAGGCAATGGTGCCGGCAATTGCCAGCCCCTGTCGAACCGTGCGCGCCTACGCCGGTCAGGGTCTGCCAGCGGCCTCGCCGGCAATTGACGTCGTGGCGACCGAAGTCGCCTACGAGCCTGTCGACTGGGCGCCCACAGGGGCCAACCAGATCAGCGATGCGCTTTATGAGGCCTATACGTTGCAGTCGATCCGCATTCCCGGCGCGCAGGCGCATCCGACCAAGCTCGTGCAGTCGGCGGCGATGGCATCCGTCGCCCCTCCGAAGCCGTCATACCGGCCGCACATGCCAGCCAACGTCATCGCAGAAGGCACTCTGTCGGATGCACAACTCGAGAGCATCATCTACGCCGGGGAGGCGCACTCGGAGTTTCTTAGCGGTTCCTGGACAGTCGATGCGACCTTTGATGTCGTGGCGGCTACGCGCGATAATGCGGAAAATGCCGTTCGATTTCGCCGCGGCTGGTTCCTGGGGGACGGGACCGGGGCGGGCAAGGGCCGGCAGGTCGCCGGCATCCTGCTCGACAACTGGTTGAAGGGTCGCCGTCGCGCGATCTGGATCAGCAAATCCGACAAGCTGATCGAGGATGCCCAGCGTGACTGGTCGGCGCTCGGCATGGAGCGCCTGCTCGTCACTCCGCTTTCGCGCAATCGAACAAATGCCGACTTTGGCGGCGGTACTGCTCGTTGTCCTCACGATTGCTGCCTGTGCGATCAGGCTGCGTGGTGACGAGGTGCCGACCAACGCGGCCGTGGGAAGCGAAGTTGCGCCGGATCCGTTGGCGACAAAACTGTCAGAGTGCCGCTCCGTGACCGACCAGCAGAAGGACGCTCTGGCCGAATGCCGCAAGCGATGGGCCGAACAGCGGCGCCGGTTCCTCGGGCAGAGCAGTCCAGCGCTGACGGAAACTGGCGATCCCCAATCCGGACCATCCTTGTTTGTTGCGCCCAAGGACGAGAGCCGCTTGCCGCCCGGCTACCCTTCGATCCAGCAGCGCGGGAAGGAGTGATCAATGGGCAGCACCGGGATCATTGATCAGTTCCTGGAGACGTTCACCCGCTACATCGATTCCGGATTTGGGCTGCTTGGAGGCGAGATTGGCTACCTCGCCACGGTGCTGGCCACAGTCGATATCACCTTGGCTGGACTGTTCTGGGCATGGGGCGCCGACGAGGATGTTCTGGCACGCCTCGTCAGGAAGACGCTCTTTGTCGGTGTGTTCGCGTTCCTGATCGGCAACTGGAATAGTTTGGCGCGCATGATATTCGAGAGCTTTGCTGGCTTAGGGCTAAAGGCCTCCGGCACCAGCCTGTCGTCAGCCGATTTCTTGCGACCCGGCAAGATCGCGCAAGTTGGCCTCGATGCTGGGCGACCGATCCTTGATTCCGTATCCGGCCTGATGGGCTATGTCAGCTTCTTCGAGAACTTCATCCAGATCGCGGTACTGCTGTTTGCCTGGATCGTGGTGCTGCTGGCCTTCTTTATTCTGGCCATCCAACTGTTCATTACTCTGATCGAGTTCAAGCTGACGACGCTCGCCGGATTTGTGCTGATCCCGTTTGGGCTGTTCGGCAAGACCGCTTTTGCCGCCGAGCGCGTGCTCGGCAATGTGATCTCTTCGGGCATCAAGGTGCTGGTGCTCGCCGTCATCGTCGGTATTGGCTCGACGCTGTTTGCGCAGTTCACGGCAGGTTTTGCTGGCAACCAGCCGACCATCGATAGCGCGATGGCACTCGTGCTTGGAGCACTTTCTCTTCTTGGTCTCGGCATCTTTGGACCAGGCATTGCCAATGGCATCGTCTCGGGCGGGCCGCAATTGGGGGCTGGCGCTGCGGTCGGCACGAGTCTCGCCGCTGGCGGTGCCATCGTTGCCGGCGCGGGTCTCGCGGCCAGCGGTGCCGGAATAGCAGGTGGCGCGCTCCTTGGCGGCGCTCGCGGAGCCGCCACGATCGCGACGGGAGCAGCAAGTGCCTACCGCGCCGGAGGATTGAGTGGTGTCGCAAGGTCAGGCAGCTCGGCGATTATCAGTCCGCTGCGGCGGCTCGCCGCCGGCCTAAGTAGCGGCGCGCCAGCGGCGGATGCGCCACCGGCCTGGGCTCGCCGCATGAAGCGCGCGCAGGCGGTCAATCAAGGGGTTTCCGCTGCCACCCATGCGGTCCGCAGCGGTGACGGAGCCGGCGGTGGTTCTTCGGTCGATTTGTCCGAAGGAGGGCACTGATGTTCAAGCGACCTTCCGTGCATTACGGCCGCTCGCCACAACCGGTGACGCCTTACCAGAAGGCAGCCCAGGTCTGGGACGATCGGATCGGCTCGGCCCGGGTTCAGGCCAAAAACTGGCGGCTGATGGCATTCGGGTGCCTGCTCCTATCCACCGGGCTTGCCGCGGCGCTCGCGTGGCAATCCGCAAAGGGCTCGATCACGCCGTGGGTGGTGGAAGTGGACCATCTCGGTCAGGCTCAGACTGTTGCGCCAGCGAATCCTTTTTATCAGCCAACGGATCCGCAAATCGCGTTTCAACTCGCGCGCTTTATTGAAGATGTTCGCAGCTTGCCGACGGACGCCATCGTACTGCGACAGGACTGGCTTCGCGCCTATGACTTCACGACCGATCGTGGCGCTGCCGCGCTGAACTGTCATTCGGCCTGCAATATTGACCCCCTAAGCCGGGGGATCGGCGTCCAAAATTGACCCCCTACAGATTGGTCTGTTGCGCTGCCTGCTTTGGAATGAAGCAGGTGGTCGGGGATGCTGATCGTGGAGACGATTGCCCGGATACGGCG
>JAGXAJ010000074.1 GCA_018971625.1 Pseudomonadota bacterium | reverse complement strand
CAAGCCTCAAGCAGCTTCAGGAACACATCGATGCCTACGTCAACGCGTACAACGACAAAGCCGAGCCCTTCGTCTGGACCAAGAAAAAGGTCCGTCAACGCCGTTTCAAAGGCCGCCGTATCACTCAGCTCTGATTCCGGGTACTAGTTTTGGATTTCAACCGCTCGAACAGCGCAAGTTGTCCCATGTATTTCGGCAAACGTGTTAGACGCAGGCACAGAAGCCATAAATCGCAGCGTTACAATTGAGTTCTGCGGCTCGACAGAGATCAGCTCGCTTTTGCCCATTCGTCGTCTTCGGGGGACCGCAGACAGTAATCGGTTTCGGGGTCGGTCCAGTACAAGTGGTCATGGACCTTTACCACGCCTGAGATATTCTCCGCAGCTACGATGGCGGCTTCCCTTGAGCGTTGATCCGTGATCACTCCGCTCAGATGCACAACGCCGTCGCGAACAACGACGCTCAGGCCAATGGGACACCAATCGTACTTCTCGATCTCGTCAATGATACGTCGGCGGATGTGATCATCGTCAGAGGTCGGATCAGGCACATCGCGGGCGAGGTCGGCTACGGCTTGCAGAAGGTTGGAGCGTGACACGATTCCGACGAGCTTTCCGTCACGCACCACGGGAACACGCTTGATGTTGTTTCTCTCCATGATGGAAACGAGCTGCGGCAGAGGCGTGTCCTCCCTTACGGTGACCGGCAACAGTGTCATGACTTCGGATACTTTACGTCCATGGTCGTGGACATAATCCTCAGCGGAGCTGAGTAAGAAAGAAAGCAAGCGATTTCGCTTGCGTTGCGTCCCGATCTCGCTTCTGCGCAGGAAGTCGCCTTCTGATACGACGCCGATGACGGCTCCTCCTTCGTCGACGACGGGAAGGCCACTGATGTGCATTCGCAGCATGAGAGCGGCAGCTTCGACGATGGATGTTCCCGGAGCAACGGAAATCACCTTCCGGGTCATGATTTGATGGACACGCATACGAACCTCGTGTGCTCTATAATTGTTGCGATGTTAGAGGGTCGAGCACGAGCCGGTTTGATTTTGGTCAACTCGAGTTCAATTGATCGCGCCGGCAATGGAAGTCCGATCGGGCGCAACGGTGCTATCAGCGTGATGGCCTCAACTCAGGCTCTTTTTGAACGGTTTTCACGCGCGGGAAGCTACGCCTGCTGTCATGCACCGGATCTTGCCGGACCAGGAGCGGACGCCGCCGCGGAATGTAGCGACGATGACCGGCGGGACATAACTCATCGTGTGCCCTTGAGCCGTGTCCTGTTGTCGGATGCCATCTCCAGGCAGATTTTCAGCTCAACATAGCTCGGCGACCCGTCGGCACTGGTTGCATGAATGCACGTCGCCTTGTCTTCGCGGTTAAAGTGAGTCCAGCGCACGGTTAGCTCCTGCCTGGCCCGTTCTTCGGCCTCGATGCAAGAGGCGATGCTCTCGCCGGTTCCTGAAGCGTCGGCCGTTTCGGCCTTGCAGTTTTTGACGATGTCGAATTTGGGCGTAACGTCGGCGGCGCGGGCGAGTTGCGAGGCGTTTGTAAGTATGACGGCGAGCGCAAGCATGCATATGAAATTTTTCATTTTTGGTCTCCTCGCCCATTAGAGCTCGAGGCGACGAATCTGCCTTGATCGAGATCAAGCGCGTAACAACGGCAAGGGCATGATCAACTGTCGAACCTGCTCAGGACGAGGCCGAACTGAGCGCGGAACGGAAGCGAAGCAACGACAGAATGAGAAAGAGTAAAGCGATCGCCGCCACGGCAATGAACTGCGGCCATACGACGCCTAGCCCGGCGCCGCGATAAAGGATGGCCTGTGCGAAAGACACGAAGTGAGTCGACGGCGAAACCTGCATGGCGATAGCGAGCCAGCGCGGCATGCTTTCCAATGGCGTTGCATTGCCGGACAGAACATTCATGGGAACAGCGACCAACATATAGAGAAGGCCGAGCTGAGGCATTGACCGAGCAACGGTACCCAGAAACAAGCCGATAGCAGTTGCAAAGAACAGGTAGAGGATGGCGCCAAGCATGAAGAGCGGTATCGATCCGGCTATCGGGATCTTCAACAGCAGGCGAACAATGAGATATAGCGACAGGCCCACGGCCGCTGCAATCACGAGGCCGTTGGCCCATATTTTCGACATTGCAATTTCTAGAGGGCTGAGAGGCATTACGAGCAGATGGTCCATTGTTCCATGCTCACGCTCCCGAACGAGTGCGGCGCCCGCCAGGACGATTGCGAGCATGGTCACGCTGGAAATGATGCCCATGACGCTCGTGAACCAGGCCGTCATCACGTTGGGATTGAAGGCAATCCTGACAGCCAGGTTGACCGGTGAAGATGGCGTAGCTTCGGTTTTCGAGAGGAAGGTGCTGATCTCGTTGTTGACGATCTGCTCTGCGTAGCCCGAGCCCAGTCCGGCCTGCACCATGGCCGTCGCGTCAACGTCGATCTGCAGGCCCGGCTGACGACCCGCCAGTACGTCGCGCTGGAAGTTTGGCGGAATGTCGATGATGAAGGTGTATTTGCCGGCGTTCATCAGAGGCTCGACGTCGGCAGGTGCAATTGCGACCGGTTGCTTGAAGTAGGGCATGAGGAACGCATGGGTGATTCTCCGCGACAGTTCAGAATGGTCCTCGTCAACGATACCGAGCGAAGCATGATAGAGTTCTTGCGAATTGCTTTGCGCCTGGCTGATCACGGCAAGCGAAAACGAATAGATTACAAAGCCAAGTAGTACCCAATCGGAGAAGAAGCTGCGCAACTCTTTGGTGCCGAGCCAGAAAATATTCGAGAGGGAGCGCATCGGCTGCTATCGCTCCTGTTTTCGAAGTAGCACCAGGCTGATGGCTGTCAGCACCGGGATGAATACGATCAACGTCAGAATGCTCGGGCCGACGTCAGAGAATCCGAGCCCTTTGGTGAAAACACCAACACTGATCGGGCGATAATAGCTCATCGGGAAGCCGAGCCCGATGATTTGGGCGGTACCCGACAGCGACGAGACAGGAGTCATCATGCCCGAGAATTGCTGCGCCGGCAGAATGGTGAGAATGGCCGTTCCGAACAGTGCCGCGATCTGCGTGCTGCAGAACGTGGAAATCAGCATGCCGTAGCCGGTCGTGGTAAAGACGTAAATGATCGTTCCGGCCAGAAGCGCTAGGAAGCTGCCTTTTAGCGGCACCCCAAAGACAAAGATGGCCAGCAGGAACATTACGACAAAATTGATCAGGGCGACGCCAACATAGGGAAGCTGCTTGCCGATCAGGAACTCCAGCCGCGTCACGGGCGTAACGTAGAGGTTCGTGATCGACCCAAGCTCCTTTTCGCGGACGACCGCGAGTGCCATTAGAATTGCTGGAAAAAGCGCGAGCATCATCGCAAGTGTCGATGGGACCATGGCGAAGACGCTGTCGAAGTCCTGATTGTATTTGAAGCGAACCTCGATATCGGCCGGCGGTGGCGGAGCCGCATGTGTCGTTTTCACGGCAGGATCGTTTAAGTAGAGTTGATGCATGCCCTGTAGATAGCTCCGGATCGTCTCCGCACGGAACGGCATGGCGCCGTCGATCCATGCCGAAACCCAGGCAGGTTGACCTCGTTTGATATCCTGACCGAAGTTCGGCGGGATTTCGATGCTGGCGTTGATCTCGCCATTTTTCAGCCGCCGATCAATATCCGCATAATCGGCGAGCGGCGGCTTTTCGACGAAGTAAGGTGATCCGCGCAGTTCCTCCAGATAGGCGCGGCTGTCTGGCGTTTGGTCGCGATCGAGTACGGCAAAGGTGAGGTTGTTGACGTCGGTGGAAATGCCGAATCCAAACACGATCATCAGCAATGTCGTGCCGAAGAGCGCGAACATCAGCCGGATGGGAATCACGCCGCAGTTCGAGTCCTTCGCGGATCGTGTAGGCGAAGAGCCTTTGAAGGCTGAACAAGGAGGCGCGCGAGTTCGCGCTGGAAGCCATAGCAGCATCACGCCTGGTTGTTTGCGCCGGCGCCGGTTTCCTCTTGCTCAAGGAAGCTGATAAACGCGTCTCGAGTGTTTTAGCCTTTCTGGCCTGAATTAATCCCGCAGGGGTGTCGGTGGCCAGCACGCGTCCCTCATGCATGAGCGACAGCCGATCGCAGCGCGCCGCTTCATTCATGAAATGCGTTGACACGAAAATGGTCATGCCCTGATTGCGGGATAGGTCGATCAGAAGCTGCCAGAACTGGTCGCATGCCAACGGGTCGACGCCGGATGTCGGCTCGTCGAGGATTAGCAACTCCGGCTTGTGCACCACCGCAACCGCTAGCGATAGATGCTGCCTGATCCCAAGAGGAAGTGCGGACGCAAGGTTATCGAGATGGTCGGCGAGATCGCACTTTTCGACCAACCCGGCTATACGCTCGTTCGCGAACGCACGGGAGAGGTGGAACAGGCGAGCATGTAGCATGAGGTTCTGCTTGACAGTGAGTTCGCCATAAAGGGAAAAGGATTGCGACATGTAGCCGACGCGGCGGCGCGCCTCGAGATCGCCGCTATGAAACCTCTCGCCGAAGATCAGCGCCTCGCCTTCCGATGGAGACAGGAGTCCCGTCAGCAGCTTCATGGTCGCCGTCTTGCCCGATCCATTCGAACCGACGAATCCGAAGATCTCCCCGCGGCGGATCGAAAAGCTGACGCAGTCGACGGCCGTGAAATCGCCGAAGCGGCAGGTCAGACTCTTGGCGACAATAACGGGGTCGGCATCGCCGTCGAACGGCGGCCCGACCTGATCGGTGCCAGGATGCAAGCTTCGCTGGGGAAGCGCGCGACGAAGGCGTCCTCGATCGATTGCGTGCCGGTTTGCTTCTTGAGGTCAGCGGGCGAGCCGATCGCGAGGATTTTGCCGCCGTTCATGCCAACGAGCCAATCGAAGCGTTCGGCTCCTCCATATAAGCGGTCGCAACGATCTCGCTCATGCCTGCACGCCGTGCGCGCAAACGGTCGATCAGATCCCAGAATTGACGGTGCGATAGTGGATCGACACCGGTGGTCGGTTCGTCCAGAATCAGGAGATCGGGATCATGGATCAGGGAGCAGCAAAGCCCGAGCTTTTGCCGCATTCCGCCAGAGAGCTTCTTGGCGGCCCGATCGACGAAGGGCGCAAGGCCCTTACTATCCAGCAGCTCTTTAATTCGCCACGTTCGCTCTTCGCGTGATTGGCCGAACAGCCTGGAAAAAACTCGATATTCTCTCTTACACTTAGATCGGGATAGAGATTCTTGCCTAGCCCTTGGGGCATGTATGCAATTTGCGAACATATCGCAGTACGGGCAGCAGCACTGGAAATGTCGGTGCCCAGAACAACAACCCGGCCCTCCTGAATCTCGCGGGCGCCAGCCAGGATCGCAAGCAGCGAGGACTTTCCAACGCCGTCGGGCCCGATCAGACCGACGAGCTGGCCTGCAGGCAACCTGGCCGATATCCGCTAGAGCGCCATTACGAGCCGTAACAGTGCGAGATACCTGTGACGACCACGACAGCGTCATCGATATCAGTCACGGCGCCCCTTGAAGAGCTTTGGGCCACGCGACAGCAGGGTTCCAGCGAACATAGCCCACGCCGGGCAACCCGCCTCTGACCGCATCTGCATGCGCGTGCAAACGCGCTTCATCGATGCGCATGCGGATGCGAAACATCAGTTTGTCGCGCTCGGTCTGGGTTTCCACGCTCTTCGGCGTAAATTGAGCCTGACTTGCAACGAACGAAACCTTCGCCGGAATCGGATGACCGGGGTATGCGTCGAGAACGATTCGCGCGTCCGCACTGACCTTTACTTTGCCTGCTTCAGCCGTGGGCAGATAGATGTCCATATAGACGTAGGACAGATCAAGCATGGTGAAGACTTTGCCTCCAGCCGGAAGAACTTCACCGATGTTGGTCAGCCGGTACTGAATACGGCCCGCTTTCGGCGCGACCAGCGTGTTGTCCGCGATCTCAACCCTGTAAAAGCCGGCGTCGTGTTGAGCGGCCTCCAGAGCATGCTGGGCAACTTGAACCCTGGCTTGCGCCGCATTAAGTCCAGCCACGGCACCATCAAGTGCCTGCTGCCGCTGGTCCGCGGTTTCCTGAGTAGTCCAGCCGTTCTTTAGCAGCGATCGGGCGCGACCCATCTCTTGTTCGGCGAGGATCTTTTGCGTTCGCTGTTGCGCCAGATCGGCCTGCGCCTCGTCAACCGAACGTTGCGCCTGCCTGATCTGAGCTTCCGACTTGGAGAGGGACTGCTCGATATCGCGGCTGTCCATCCGCGCCAGAATCTGTCCCGGTGCAACCATGTCACCGATGTCAACGAGCAATTCGGCAACACGGCCTGCATATTTCGTATCAATATCGACCTCGTCCGCCTCGACGCGACCGTTGCCGAAACTGATACCGACAGGAAGGGGCGGGTGAGCCTGTTTCCAGAAATAGTAGCCCGCACCGCCGGCGCCGGCGAAAAGCGCGAGAGCCAACGCGATCCACCGGGACCGAAGCTTCTTTCGTGACCGCTGCGCGCTCGGAACCAGTTGTTGTTCGGACGCTCTAAGCGAAGGCGATGTGGATGGCTTCAAGAGCTGCGGCTCTTCGCTGGATCGTTTGTCCTGAACCTGCATGGGTGGCGCCTCAAACTGCGGAAGCTAAAGACCATTTTCGTATTATGGCAGGATCGATGTTTGACTTGGCGCAATTGGTCGAGCGGGTTTTGATCGGCGCCCCCGACGTATACCGGCTCCCGATGAATTTCCGCTCCTGGCTCATCAACGACAACAATAATGAGATTGCTGTCCCTTCCGTGCAGTTCACCCCGGATGCCCGCCGCCAGTTTTTTGCTGTGCTCGATAGCTTCGGAGGCTTTCGCAAAATCGGTCCCCTTGTTGTCACGGATCTGAATAGCCTCTTTTTGTCGAAATAATAAGTTCGCATTGTTGATCTCAAGGCGTAGGAAACCATACGACAAATTTTGTGAAAGGCTCTTGATTCAGAACAAACTTCGAAGGTCGCTTGCTGTGCTATTTTCAATTGGAGTTCGGAGATCGAAATGGAAAATCAGCCGTCGATAAGGAAGCAGGTTCTTCTGGCCATAGCCTTCCTCGCGGTGGGAGCCGGCATTATGCTTACGCTGTCGCTGATGGCCATGCTCATCAGTATCGAGACAGTCCCATACAGCAAGTTTGACGAATTGCTGGCGAAGGGCGCCGTGACTGAGGTCACAATCGGCGCTGACACAATCGAGAATCTGATCAATGAAGCAGCGATCGTTGCGACAAGGCGCCACGCCGATCGCGTAGCATTTAACGACTTCACGGCAGCGTTGGAGCGTATCGTTGCCGGGATCGAGAAGAAGAGCCGCACGCTGGGTCCGGAAGAACGCAGGAGAACCGCATATCATGAAATGGGCCACGCGTTGGTGGCTTCCAGCTTGCCAGGCGTTGATCCTGTGCAGAAGGTGTCGATCATTCCACGCGGGGTCGGCGCGTTGGGTTACACGATGCAGCGGCCAACCCAGGACCGATTCCTGTTGACGGTGAGCGAGCTCAAGAACCGGATTGCAGTCCTGATGGACGGACGCGCTTCCGAACGCCTGATTTTCGACGGCGATGTCTCAACCGGCTCGGCAGATGACCTTCAGCGAGCGACAGAGATCGCCATCGAAATGGCTACCAGATATGGAATGGATGAAATAGTCGGACAGCGCACCTACGCTCCGAAGCCGCAAACTTTCATCGCCGCGATGCAGGACGCGGTTATGAGTGCGGCCGACACGACCGGACGGGAGATCGACCTTGCCGTGCGGCAATTGATCGAAGCGGGCGAGGCTAGTGCGCGAAAGATTCTCGAGAGGCGGCGAGCCGAGCTGGAAGCGGGTGTTCAACTGCTCCTGAAACGGGAAACGCTTACCGCTGAGCAATTCGCGCCTTTGCGGCCCTTGGTTACCAACGATGGAGCGCAGACCGCCGCGTGAAGAGCAAGCTATGACCGATGGATCTCGCCTCCATATCGTCTCAAAGTGAACACGCTGTCTTAGAAAGACCCTATATGTTTACACAAAGGAGCTGGATATGAACAGGTTATGCAAAGTGGTTATCGCTGGACTCGCACTGGCTGCGATCGGCATGTTTATGCCTGCCGCTGCCTTGGCCCACGGTGGCGGCCATGGCGGAGGAGGAATGGGCCACGCCGGGGGCTTCTATGGCTTTGGTGGTTTTCATGGTGGCGGTTTTCATCATGGCGGCTTTCACCGCGGCCTCGGCTGGGGCGGAGGGACTGGCTTCTTCTTTGCGCCGGGCTACTACGACTATCCTTATTACGATGAGGGTAGCTGCTATGTTGTTCGGGAGCGTGTGCACACACGCCGAGGCTGGCGTTATCGGACGCTCGATGTCTGCGAGTGACCCGAAGGACGTGAGCGGGCACTGGGCTGCTCCGATCCAGGATTAAGAGAGCGAGGCTCAGATGCAGATTGGCAAATCTGTCTTTGCTGGAGGATGAGATCAGGTTTCTCATTCTCCTCGAGTCGATTGCGGCGCTTCCTACAGCTTATTCGTAGCGGAGCGCCTCGATCGGATCCAGATGAGATGCCTTGCGCGCAAGATAATATCCCAAGATAATATCCAAAAAATACGCCAACCGCCGCGGAAAAAAGGAGCCCTCCGGCAATTGCCGTCAGAGAGATGGGGGCGAACCAGCCCGCAATCAGTGAAATACTGAGTGAACAGGCTATTCCCATGACGATGCCTGCAAGGCCGCCGCTGACACTCGGCAGAACCGCCTCGGCTAAGAACTGTAATAGAACGTGCAAGCGGCGGGCGCCAATCGCCATTCGCAGGCCGATCTCTCACGTACGCTCTGTCATAGAAACGAGCAGAATATTCATGATACCAATGCCGTCAACGACAAGCGAGATCGAGGCGACGGCCGCAAGCAGAAGCGCCATGATCCGGCTCGAACTTTCCGAAGCCTCGACAAACTGGCTCAAATTCCGGATTTGAAAATCGTCGATGTCATTCGGCTTGATGCTATGCCGTTCTCTTAGTGTCACCGATCGCTTGATCGATGGCAGCCTGAACGAGCGGTTCTGCTTCTGCCTGCACATAGATATAGTTGACAAAGCAATTCTCGTTGCACACATTTGCTGGATAAGGGATGTCTGCAGATGGCGCCGTCATGAAGAACCCTCAAGGCGAAATCCTAACCGACCAGCTCCTGGTAGCTTTCGGTGCCTTGCTGCAATGCTTTGCTCGCTATGAAATAACGATTGAGCGGGCAATAGCGAGCATACTGCAGACCGACGTCTCGAACGTCGCGATTCTCATCAGGCATCTCGACCTCATGGACAAACGAGCGGCGCTACTTGCCTTGCTGAAGAGCCACTCGATTCCAGACGATCGATGGGAGCGGATATTCGCGCATCTGACAGTGCCTGCGTCCAATATCGGCTTGCGCAATCACATCATTCATTCGACCTGGATGGCTTCACCGGAGCCGAAATCGATACAACCAAACTGGATTCTTCAGCTTCCGCCCGAAATCGAGCCGATAAGTTCAGGACAGAAATTCGGGGATAGCAGCAGCTATACATTGGAAATGCTCACTGACACCGCAGATAACCTCACGCGAAGTCACGAACGCTTTGTAGAGTGCCTTGTCGAATATGATTTGATCCGGCTGCAAAGCTAGATTATTTGCTCGCTCGTGTTGAGGAGATGCAGGAACGATGTGGCTGTTTGTTCTTGTGCTGCCAAGCGGAATTGAGCAGGACGGCCTCGACATCGTGGCGCGAAGCTAGTCTCCAGCCTCGCGAGCTGCTCTACCGGCTTCACCGCCAGGCCAGACCCAGTCCCGGATTTGCGGCATGTCCTCGCCATGCTCGCGTACATAGCGCGAATGCTCGATCAATGCGTCGCGGAATCCTTGCTTGACGTGGGCGGCCGAGATGTCAAGCCCGGGAACTCGATCGATCACCTCGATGGCGAGATGGAAGCGATCGAGCTGGTTCAACACCACCATATCAAAAGGCGTCGTGGTCGTGCCTTCCTCCGCAAAGCCCCGGACATGCATGCCGGCGTGGTTCGTGCGGCTGTAGGTCAGGCGATGGATCAGATAGGGATAGCCGTGATAAGCGAAGATCACTGGCTTGTCTCGGGTGAATAAGCTGTCGAAATCGCGATCGGACAGACCGTGCGGATGCTGCTCCCTCGGCTGCAGCGTCATCAGATCGACTACATTGACCACGCGGATCTTCAATTCCGGCAGTTCGTTGCGCAGCAGGTCGACAGCGGCAAGCGTCTCCAGCGTCGGAACGTCGCCGGCGCAGGCCATCACCACGTCGGGCTCGGCATTGAGGCCGTGCGTGCCGGCCCACTTCCAGATGCCGATGCCAGCCTCGCAATGCGTGACCGCCTCGTGGATCGACAGCCATTGCGGAGAAGGTTGTTTTCCTGCGACGATCACGTTGATGCGGTCGTACGTGCGCAGGCAATGATCGGCGACCCAAAGCAGCGTGTTAGCGTCCGGCGGCAGATAGACGCGGACGATATCGGCCTTCTTGTTGGTGACGAGATCGATAAAGCCCGGGTCCTGGTGGCTGAAGCCATTGTGATCCTGGCGCCAGACGTGCGAAGTAAGGAGATAGTTGAGCGAAGCAATCGGCCGACGCCAGGATAGCGCGCGCGAGACCTTCAGCCACTTGGCATGCTGGTTGAACATAGCATCCACGATGTGGATAAAGGCCTCGTAGCAGGAGAAAAAGCCGTGGCGCCCGGTAAGCAGATAGCCCTCGAGCCAACCCTGACAGAGATGCTCGCTCAATACTTCCATCACCCGCCCATCATGGGCGAGATGAACGTCATAGGGCTCGATCCCTTCCATCCAGACCCGGTCCGTTACGTCGAACACCGCGTCCAGCCGGTTGGATGAGGTTTCGTCCGGCCCCATGATGCGGAAATTGCGTACGTCCGCATTGAGGGTAACCACTTCGCGAAGGAACTTACCTAGCTCCCGTGTGGCTTCGGCGACAATTGCGCCGGGGCAGGGGACCTCAACACCGTAGGACCGAAAATCGGGAAGTTTGAGTTCGCGTTTGAGCAAGCCGCCGTTGGCATGCGGGTTCGCTCCCATCCGGCGGTTGCCCGTTGGCGTGAGTTCCTGCAGTTGGGTGATCAACCGGCCATTCGTGTCGAAAAGCGCTTCGGGATGGTAGCTCCTCATCCATTGTTCAAGGAGCGCGAGGTGCTCCGGATTGCCACGCGGGTTGGCGATCGGAACCTGATGCGCACGCCAAAATCCTTCGACCTTCAGCCCATCAACCTCTTTCGGCCCCGTCCAGCCCTTCGGGCTGCGCAGTACGATCATCGGCCATTTCGGTCGATGCAAGCCGGTGGATTGGTTGCGCGTGTTCTGTTGGATCGAACGGATACTCGCGAACGCCACGTCCAGCGCATCGGACATCAGCCGATGCATCACGGGCGGATCAGCGCCTTCGACGAACAGAGGCTCGTAGCCATAACCGATAAAAAGGCTGCGGATCTCCTCATCAGGCATTCGTCCCAGGATTGTCGGATTGGCGATTTTGTAGCCGTTGAGGTGAAGGATCGGCAGCACTGCACCGTCATGGGCGGGGTTGAGGAATTTGTTGGAATGCCAGGATGCCGCAAGCGGTCCCGTCTCGGACTCGCCGTCACCAACCACACAAGCCACGATCAAATCGGGGTTGTCAAACGCAGCGCCATACGCATGCACAAGGGCGTAGCCGAGTTCGCCGCCCTCATGGATCGAACCCGGCGTTTCCGGTGCCGCATGGCTTGGAATACCGCCAGGAAAGGAGAACTGCCGGAATAGCTTTCGCAAGCCATCCTCATCCCGCGTCACATCTGGATAAATTTCCGAGTAGGTGCCTTCGAGATAGGTGTTGGCAACCATGCCGGGGCCGCCATGGCCAGGGCCGCAGATATAGACTACGTTGAGATCGGAAGCCCTGATCGCGCGGTTGAGATGGGCATAGATGAAGTTGAGGCCCGGCGTAGTTCCCCAATGTCCGAGCAGCCGCGGCTTGATATGTTCGGGCTTGAGCGGTTCTTTTAACAGCGGATTGTCGAGCAGATAGATTTGCCCTACCGAGAGATAGTTGGCGGCACGCCAGTAACGGTCGAGAAGTTCCATGTCATCGGCGCGTGCTGGCTCATTAGGAGTTGTCATCAACTGCATGCCGACCTCCTCAGAAGCTACGGATAAAAGACCGCTAAGCACGCGATCCGTTCCATCGCGAAAATAGAATACGAATTTGGCGATAGCTTGAGCCAGGTCAAAAGTACGTCCGTGAATTCGTCGAGAATGCGCTTCGATTGATCCACCTCAAATGCTCGTTGGGCCAACCCTGCATTGTTTATTGCAAAGGGAAGAAAACACCAATGACCATCGCAGACCATGCCTCGACCAATCTCTCGGGGTGTGATGATCCGATGCTGCGCGCACGTGGTCTTTCCACCGACGAGGCTGAACGCCGCCTGCGTCAATATGGACCGAATGCCACTTCGGATACCGACCCTTCAGCGTGGCGCGTGTTGGTCGGAAAGTTCGTCGCGCCGGTACCGTGCCTACTCGAGGCAGCTATTCTCCTGCAGCTGCTGCTGCACGAATATATCGAGGCATCAGTCATCGGTCTGCTTCTGGTCTTCAACGCTGCGCTCGGCTTCTTCCAGGAAGGGCGGGCGAAAGCGACGCTCTCCGCGCTCAGATCGCGTCTCGCCCTGAATGCCTCAGCTTTGCGTGACGGAACCTGGTCGATTGTGCCGGCCGCCAGCCTCGTGCCGGGCGACGTCATCAAGCTGACGCTGGGCAGCGTGGTTCCGGCCGATGTTCGAATCCGCGAAGGCGTCGTGCAGCTCGATCAATCGATGTTAACCGGTGAGTCGATACCAATCGACGCCGGGTCGGGCTACGAAACGTTTGCTGGTGCTCTGGTGCGCCGGGGTGAGGCGGTAGCTGCGGTGATTGCGACCGGGCCGAATACCCGGTTCGGCAGCACCGCGGAGCTCGTGCGCCATGCGCACGTCACCAGCACTCAACAGAAAGCGGTCCTGCGGGTTGTGCTCTATCTTGCCGGTATCAATGGCGGGATTGCCGCTCTACTGGTGTCTTATGCGTGGTACATTGGGCTGCCGCTTGATGAGATCGTTCCCTTAGGTCTGATCACCATCCTTGCATCAGTTCCGGTAGCATTGCCGGCGACCTTTGCCTTGGCGAGCGCAATCGGTGCCCAGGCGCTCGGCAAGCGCGGTGTCCTTTCGACGCGGCTTTCCGCCGTGGACGAGGCGGCCAGTATGAACGTGCTTTGCGTGGACAAGACCGGGACATTAACGCGCAGCGAACTCTCGGTTGCAGCCGTTGTTCCCTTTGGACGACACAGCGAATCCGAGGTCCTGATGTGGGCCCAGCTTGCGAGCTCGGATGGCGGGCTCGACCTTGTCGATGCCGCCGTGCGTAGCGCGGCGTCAGGCCGTGCGTTCACGGAAAAGCCGAGGCGAGATCAATTCGTGCCCTTTGATCCCAAGACAAAAATGGCGGAGGCGTCGACCATAGATGCGACGGGCGCCAGGCATCGTGTCGTCAAAGGCGCCTTCGCATATGTTCTTGCCATTGCGCAGGCATCACCCGACGCGTCAAAAAAGGCGGCAGCGCTCGAGGAGGAGGGCTTTCGCGTGCTTGGGGTCGCTTGTGGAACGGCTGACGCCCTGCGACTTACGGGATTGATTGCCCTGAGCGATCCGCCCCGCTCCGAAGCGGCTGGGTGCGTGGCCAAGCTGAATTCAATGGGTGTACAGGTCGTAATGGTCACTGGCGACGCATCCGCGACAGCGGCAGCCGTCGCCCGTGCGACTGGAATAAAGGGGGCCGTTGCCGCCGGACCGATCCCCAAAATCGTTCGTCCGGAGGATTTTGCCGTCTTCGCGGGTGTGCTCCCGGAGGACAAATTTGCGCTTGTCAAAGCCTTTCAACGGGCGGGCTACACAGTCGGTATGTGTGGCGACGGCGCGAACGACGCGCCGGCCTTGCGGCAAGCTCAACTCGGAATCGCGGTCTCGACGGCGACCGACATTGCCAAATCGGCGGCCGGTCTGGTGCTGACCGAGCCAGGCCTCAACGGCATCGTAGGCGCTCTCACCGAAGGCCGCATCGCCTTTCAGCGGATCCTGACCTACACTTTGCGTTCAATTCTGCACAAGGTTTGGCAGGTGTCTTATCTCGCGGTCGGCCTCGTAATCACCGGGCATGCGATTCTCACGCCGATGCTCATCGTGATTTCCATGATTACTGGCGATTTCCTGGCAATGTCGTCGACGACGGACAACGTTCGACCCTCGGAAAAGCCTAACACGTGGAAGATCGGAAGACTGACCGCAGCCGGCGTCGTTCTCGGTCTTTTCGATCTGGCTTTTTGCACCGGTGTTCTGCTTGTTGGCAGGAACTATTTAGAGCTCGATCTTGACAGGCTGAGAACGCTGACACTGGTCAATCTCGTCATCAGTGGTCAGGCGGTCTACTATGTCATTCGTGAACGTCGTCGCATCTGGGCGTCCCGGCCGAGTACGACAGTATTGCTTTGCTCAATGGCAGACCTCTTGATCGTGCCATCGCTTGCACTCGTCGGCTTTCTCATGGCGCCATTGTCGCGCACCATCATCCTTGGCGTTGCAGGGGCCAGCGTCCTGTTCGCGTTCGCTCTGGATGAGGTGAAAGTGCGCATCTTCGCGGCACTCGACATGCGATGATTTGTAAATCGGAATAGCTCAAGTTGATCCTGCGCAATTGTCCGGGCAGCAGCTCTGGTATGAATGACGCAAAGGAGAGAATTAACTGAGAGGAAGGGTGATGGACAAGGACTACTCCGAAATCTGCGCGCGGATATCCGGCAACCTCAGAAAGCTCCGGAAGGACATCCCGGAGACTTTGCAGTCGTTTTCAACGCTGGCGCAGGCAGCTAGTCGTAGTGGCGCTCTGGACAAGAAAACCAAGGAGCTGATTGCGCTTGCGCTGGGTATTGCGGCGCATTGCGACGGTTGCATCGGCTTCCACCTCGAAACTTTGGTCACGCTTGGCGCAACGCGTCAGGAGATCGACGAGACTCTCGGTATGGCAGTCTATATGGGAGGAGGTCCGTCGCTCATGTATGCGGCAGATGCCATAGCCGCTTACGAACAGTTTCAGCAGCGGGCGACGGCAGCAGCCAGTAACGCGAACGGCCTGGCGGAGCACGTCGGATGACGTAATTTAGGGCTGCACCAATTGTCTTGGCCTCGAAACAGTCTTGAGCTGCATCAACAACGCAACGTGCTTGATAGATATCATTGTTATTTGGGCATGATTGTCGAAGGGGCGACTGATCGGTTCGAGGCGAAAGCCATGACGCCTGCAGGTAAAAAACGATGAGAAAATCGTCAATATGGGAAGATATTGCGACAGCTCCCTATGACTGTGATCTCGAACTCGCAGTGATCGACGGAAATCGCGTGCATCCTTTGGTCTTCGCCTGCCGGCGTACTGCCACTGGTTGGGTCAAGGTTTCTACCCGTGAACGAGTTCCGATCAGTCCAACTCATTGGCGTCTCTGGCCTGCCGAAAACTGACTCGATGGTGCATTTGCTCGACGTCCCGACCTTAGTCTATGATACGCAGGCTTCTTTGCACTTAGTTGGGTCAGATCATTAATGATATTGCAACGCCAAATCTGGCTCCGGTACGGTTCGGCTGCCGTTGCTGCCGGGCTGGCGTTCGTACTCTCCTTTAGCCTGCATCGCTATTTCGAAGGTCGCACCTTCGCAGTAATCTATGTTCCAGCTGTAACCTATGCCGCATTCGTAGGTGGACGTGGGCCGGCGATTTTTGCAACCTTTCTCTGCCTTTGCAGCAG
The DNA here is from genome assembly GCA_018971625.1 of Pseudomonadota bacterium. GTDB lineage: Bacteria > Pseudomonadota > Alphaproteobacteria > Rhizobiales > Xanthobacteraceae > Bradyrhizobium. Next base: position 6,933 of record JAGXAJ010000074.1, on the reverse strand, counting down.
TGCTTTCTTCCTTGAAGAAGACCTTTACACGAATCCGGCGAACCTGATTGACGTAGCATTCTTCGCCGCGCTGGGCCCAATCCTCGGTGTTATCGGAAACCGCCTCTTGCGTGAATCAGAAGGTGCCCGTAACCGGCAGGCTCAGTTGCAGTCAATTCTGGATGCCGTGCCCGAAGCGATAATCGTTATTGATGAGCGCGGAATCGTGAACTCCTTCAGCGTTACGGCCGAACGCCTGTTTGGTTGGTCGGCTTCGGAGATGATCGGGAAAAATGTCTCGGTTCTGATGCCCGCGCCTTATCGGCAGGAGCATGATGGGTACCTTCAGCGCTATCGAAAGACCGGAGAACGGCGTATCATTGGAATTGGGAGAATTGTGGTCGGCGAGCGCAAGGATGGTTCGACGTTTCCCATGGAGCTTGCCGTTGGCGAGGCGAAAGTGGGCGCCGACCGATTATTTACCGGCTTCGTCCGCGATTTGACGGAGCGGCGGAGCCAGGAACGTCGGATGCAGGAACTTCAGTCCGAGTTGGTCCACGTGTCCCGATTGACGGCCATGGGCGAAATGGCATCGTCGCTTGCGCATGAGCTCAATCAGCCACTCTCCGCAATCACGAGCTACCTTCGTGGAGCGTCCACACTGCTGAATGCAGAGAAGGCCGATAAGGATCGCATTCGCGAGGTACTGGACCGCAGTGCGGATCAGGCGCTCCGAGCCGGAGATGTCATCAAGCGCCTGCGCGAATTCGTAGCAAAGGGAGAAACCGAGCCGACGATCGAAGACCCTGCAACGCTACTTGAGGAGGCTGCGGCACTAGCTCTGGTCGGCGCCAGGGAGCAGGGGGTTCGGGTAGCACTCCGCTGCGAGCGCGATCTTCCTGACATCATAGTTGACAAGGTGCAAATCCAGCAGGTCGCACTCAACCTGATCAGGAATGCGATCGAGGCGATGGAAGCCACGAGTCGGAGAGAGTTGACCATTGGTGTATCTCGCCGCGATGACTTTGCCTTTTTCTTTGTAGCTGATACCGGCACTGGCATCTCCCCGGAGATCGCGCGGCAACTGTTCCAACCCTTCGTAACCAGCAAGGCGAGTGGAATGGGTGTTGGTCTTTCCATTTGTCGAACGATCATCGAAGCGCATGGCGGTCGCATCACGGCGCATGCCAACGATGGCGGCGGGACAGTATTCGAATTCACGCTGCCTTTCACCGGACCGGAGGCGGATCATGAGTGACAAAACGGTCATCCACGTCATTGACGACGATGCAGCAATGCGAGACTCACTGGCGTTTTTACTGGACGTCAACGGGTACGAGCCGCAGGTCTACGAATCGGCCGATGCGTTCCTCAAAGGGACGAGCGCCGACGTCGTGAAGTGCGTCATCTCAGATATACGCATGCCTGGAATGACCGGAGTCGAGCTTGTTCGAAAATTGAAAGGCAGCGGATCTATATGTCCGGTGATCCTGATTACCGGGCACGGCGACGTTTCGCTCGCGGTTGAGGCAATGAAAGCGGGAGCAGTGGATTTCATCGAGAAGCCATTTGACGACAAGGCATTGCTGGGTGCGATTCGCTCCGCATTGGAGGCCCGCTCAGCCGATCCGGAAGGCAGTTCAGTGCGCACCGAGGCCGAGGCACGGCTGGCCGATCTGTCTCCGCGCGAGCGTGACGTCCTACAGGGGCTCGTGGCGGGAAAGATCAACAAGGTCATTGCGCACGACCTCAGCATAAGTCCGCGGACGGTCGAGGTCTATCGCGCCAACCTCATGGCAAAGACCGGCTCACGCAGCATGTCGGAATTGATGCGGCTCGCGCTGGCTGCCGGCCTGTAACAGGCTCGAAAGCCAAGCGTCGCCATAACCGCCGGAAGGGCGGCGCCCGGTGGCGCCGCCTGCGTAGCTTGGCGGCGGCTGCAGCCAGCGCGGATCCGAACAACCTACTCTCCCAAGTTCGTAGCTGACTTCTGGGAATGATAATACATCAATACATGATCTGAGGATCGACGGTATCGCGCGAGATGACCCCAATTCCGCGGTCGTGCGCACAAAGACAGTCATGAAGAGGTGCGGCCTCAGGTTGATTGGGATCAACGTGGGGCAAGGGGTCGCGGGAGTGTGACTTAAATATCGACCAGGAGACCGAGGATACCCCGCAATATTGGAATAGTCGATCAGGTGGCCCGCGCGGTGCTCTGACTTGCCATCGTTGCCTATGTTGTCAAGGAAGAATCTTACTTCAAGGGTCTGGATCTTGTGGGACTCCTTGGCGCCTACTTGCTGGCCACGGCTCTTTTCCTTTATTGCCCGCTTTATGGCATCCTTGGCTTTTCCACCTATAAGCCGTTGGATAGATTGGCTTGAGCTTTTGGATGGGTGGAAGCGATTCATGTCGAGCCTACGCGTCGGCGGATTGCGCGCACGCCTCTACAGCATACTTGAATTGGGGCCGACGGCGGGGCGGCTGGCTGCGACGATCAACTGGATCCTGATCGGTCTAATTATTGTCACGCTTACAGGAACCGTCCTGGAATCCCTGCAGAGGTTCGCAAACGCGTACGGTCGGTTGTTCAATGTCGTCGAGTACGTTGCGCTAACTGTTTTTTCTATCGAATATCTCGCGCGGGTATGAACGGCGATCGAGCATTCGCCTTGTCGGCGGATCGGAGTGGTCTTATCGATCTTGCAGCCGTGCTGCCATTCTGGCTGTCAATCATCATCGCAGCCGATCTTAAGGCATTCCTGGTGCTGCGGCTGATCCGCTTTTTCAAGTTGACACGTTATTCACCGGCGATGCGTTCGCTGCTCGAGGCACTCTATGCTGAGCGGCGCGTCCTGCTGGGCTGCTTCGTGATCCTTTGCGGTGCTACGCTGATTGCCGCTGCGCTCACGCACCTTGAAGGAAAAGTGCAACCTACCAAGCTCGGAACTATTCCCGACGCCATGTGGTGGCCATCGTGACCTTAGGCACAGTCGGCTATGGCGATGCGGTGCCGGTCACCCCGGCGGGGCTTAGCCCACTCAATGCATCTGATCGTAGACGGCGAGGTGGAGATCAGGTTGCGTCACAAGCATGTCCATCTCGGTGCAGTTGATTTCTTCGGCGAAGTTGCTGTCCTGCGACGATCGCGGCGCTCGGCGACTGCTGTCGCGATTCAAACCACGCGCCTGCTGGTGCTCGATGCGTCACATCTTCACAGCCTTATGGATCGCGAGCCGCAAATAGCGACCCGCGTCTGGGACGCGAGCAAAATTGGGCAGGGATCTAGAAATAGCAGGTGGAGATCTAGTGCCAGCCGAACTTTCGCGTGTTGAAGCCGCTCGAGAATAAGACAAATTCAATTCGCGCTACGGAGAATCCGTGTGGGCACGCCAAGCTTGTGCGTTTTTGGCTCGCATCACCAGAACAAAGGGGCAAGCAACCTTACGGCATCGAGCACAGGTGGCTTATTATTGCATGCAGTTGAGTTGGATCAACCGCGCGCTCTGCAAAAATCGTAAAATGATATAAGTTCGAGAGGAATGGCTATAGACGAAGTGACAGATGTCTCAATGCTCGCTTCCAAGCGACCAACGACAAATGATAGTTGGGATTTCACACCGGCCGTTGCCGTGATCGACGTCATCTTGATCATCGGTTTTGCCGTTGTCGCAGCCGGATGGCGATCAAGCACGATGTCTGATTGATCTCGCTCAACCCGTCACTCCGGGCTTGCCACAAGATAGCAAATAGGAGGTAACAATGCCCTCGTTCGACGTGCGTTTTATGAAAACGGTTTGCGACGATACCGGGCACGAGCACCACGCATGCCAAGCTGCGTTCACAGTCGAAGCTCCATCGCTTACCGAGGCGGTTCGGCAGGCGGAGACTGACTTCTGCCGGCAGAAGCGCGTTCACGATTGGACGATCTTCGCGGATGCCGTCGAGTTCCGGGCACCGCCGGCGCTGGAACGAGCGTGGTCTTCGTAGCGGCAATATAGTAGTTACAAGCGTGGGAGCAGGAGGCCGCTTTGGCGGATTTTAGCGACGTCCGCGGACCCAAGGAGTCGGTTGGGAGCGTCGTAAAATGTCGACAGTTGACCAGGGCGTCTTGTTTAGGTGAAGCGATGACGGATCAGACGGGGCGTGTTGTCTTGGAGAGCGCAACCAAGCTCGGCGTCGGTGGAGCAGTGAGCGCGAATATGCTTGAGTTCTGCATATGAGTCCGCATCTCCATTACGGGACAACCGCCAAGGTGTTTCACTGGTTCATTGTAGGATTACTCGTCGTACAATATCCGGTTGGCTGGCTCATGCCCGATATACACCGAGGCCAGCAACCAGGCGCCGGAATGACGTTCCACATTTCGCTGGGTATATCGATACTTGTTTTGATTGTCGTGCGTTTCGTTTGGCGCCTGACTCATCCGGTCGCACCTGACAGTACGCTGCCGTCCTGGCAGCGCCTTGGCTCCGAACTTGTTCACTGGATGCTCTATATTCTGGTGCTCGCGGCGACGTTGTCGGGATGGCTGTTCGCATCCTTTCGCGGCTGGACCGTGTCCTACTTCTATCTATTTCGTCTCCCGATGCTCGCAGGCGAAAATGCGGCGGCCGGTAAAGCCATTGACGGTCTGCACCAGGTGGCCGAATGGGCCCTGCTGATCTTAATCGGACTACACATTCTCGCCGCATTCGCACATCTGTTCATTTATCGAGATCGCGTCATGCAGCGCATGCTGCCAGGCTAATCGTCGTTTTGAACGTCTGCTCGCAATATGAATGCCAAGAACAACGCTAAATCTCGAGCGGAAGTGTTCGCTTTGACCTCGCCTGAAGTCTGGGCAGGATCGAGACGCGCTGCTCGTTTTCTGCGACTTCCGGCCGAGCATAGGAAACACACCCGACGCGAAAGTACCAATCACCATCGTCGACACTGTACGGTCCGATCGAAGGTTATCTATCAAACCGGACGGCGCTCACGGTTCGTCTCCAATATTTGTCTTGTCAGCGGGCAAGCGATCTTTCGCTTCCTCGGCAGCCAAAAGCCTCTCAACCATTTTACGCTCTACATCGGTTGTTTTTGGATCGGCTAGTTTCTTGCGGTAGAGCGCCAAGTTCTGGGAATGAATGAACTTTTCCATGGGATGGCCTTCCCAATTGAGGCGTGGGAAGAGACTTTAACATAAGTTATGCATTGCGCAAAAGTGACTTTCTCGTTTTTTGCGCGTGCGGGGTGGGCTTCACGACGGAACGGTCTCGCTCGCTTGGTCGGCCGGGTGAAACAGCTATTGGCAAGCATCGCCGCGCGAGCGGAGGCAATGATGCATTGGTCAACTAACCGATGCCATTGGTAGCGTGGCGCGAAGCTTCGCCTTTGGCCCAGTCTGTATAGAGAATTATGTTGGTCTTTGATCCAGGGGTGAGTAGGAGATCTTCATCGCCGGCAACTCGCGGAAATGAGCTTAGCTTAAGGTGACCCGAAGCGGAAATCCTGCTTCGGAGCGTGGTAGCCGGATTGACGATCGCTGGAGGACCATGAGGTTCTCAATCCAAGCGTTCAGATACCAGGCTTTATGCTTGCCTTAAGTGAATTTGAAGTGGGGCGGAAAAATCGCTGCCAAAGCTTGTGCTAGATCAAGGTCGCCCTCGGCCGAGATCACCATAAAGATTTATGACATGTTGTTTTTACCTGTCCGGATAGTAATCGCAGGGTCCACTCCGGAGGCAAGCGAAGAGAGAGGCGTCAGCCGACGACAGATATGACCCCTTGAGGTTCGTCAGCTAAGCGGAACAGGGCGAGCCATTGCCGAGCAATAAGGTTTGATCTATCGCAAAGAGCTTCGGTTAGCTTTGGTTAAGCTTAATTGTCTTCCAACAAGCGTTGGCGGCTACAATGATCATCGAGCGATTATCCCGAGAGCATCGCAACGTGGAGGTGCTTCTCTCCATACTTGAACGCGAACTAGAAATTTTCGATCGCGGCGCTCGTCCCGACTACGAGGTCATTCGCGCGATTATCAGCTATTTCGAAGTTTATACGGAGGTGTACCATCACCCCCAGGAAGATCTCGTCCTTGCCAAGCTAGAAATTCGCGATCCCGCCGCGGCTAAGCAGGTCGGTAGCCTTGCACGCGAGCACAAAAAGGGGGCCGAGCGTCTGCGTCGTGTCGCGCAGGCGATAGATTATGTTCTCGCCGACCGTGAAATTCTCCGGAAAAGCGTGGACAACATCATCCGCGAATTCATAGAGCATGAGCGGCATCACATCATGATGGAAGATCGTGATTTCTTTCCAGCGGCTCTCAAAGCACTGGAACCCCAAGACTGGACCGAGATAGCTTCGGCCCTGACCAGTTGTGATGATCCGCTATTCAACGATGCTGTTGAAGAGACGTTTGACGAGGTAAGGACGCGTATCTTGCAGTTGGAGCAAGAAGCAGATGGCGATCGACACTAGAATGCGCCCCATCAGGCTGATCTGATGGCTTGCCTCAATACCGCTACTATTAGCATCGGGCGGGGCTTCTTTTCGATCACGTGGAGAGCCAATACGAGAAACGGCGCTTTTCACATGTCAAGAATTGTTGATTTTCACTCGATCGCCGTGTACCTCAAATCTTCAAAAAGACGCGAGCGGCCGGTTCACACCATGCAGCCCCGAACCCCGTTCCTAGCGATATCATCACCCATTACCCATCACCAATTGCTCGTGGTCAGACCGCGTTTTGAAACCAGCCCGCCCTGCTGGATGGTAGGACGGGTAACGCGCGGCTGACCAGAATCAAATAGCGTCGTTTCTACTAGGTCGTAGTGACGAATTAAGGAACGGGGGTTCCCAGAGGAGAGCAAATCAGATTCAACGCTGATTTTTGGAGATCGGCGATGGATTGCGACGCACTTCGGGATGATCAGTGGGAACGGGTTCGAGGATTTGTGCCTGGCGGCAGGA
>JAGXAJ010000141.1 GCA_018971625.1 Pseudomonadota bacterium | reverse complement strand
GGCGTGGCGGGCTGGGCGATCGGAGTCATCCCGGCAATTGCCGATGGAACGATCGAGATCAATTCCGTCATGCACAACACCCAATGGGTGCCCGGCCACTTTCACACCTATTTGCTGCTGGGCATGGTTGCGATGTTTCTCAGCTTCGTGACCTATATCGGCACCAGCGGATCGAGCGCATTGGCATCCATCGCGTTCTGGCTTTACACCGTCGGCGGCTCGGTGTTCGTTCTTGCATTCCTTTCCGGCGGAGCCGTGAGCGTTCCGCGCCGCTACGCTGTTCATCTGCCCGAATGGCTGCCTTATGATCGGGCCGGCTCGATCGGCGCGGCGTTGGTGATAGCAGGGGCGTTGATCTTCGTGCTGGGTTTTCTTGCGAAACTTCCGTCAGTTACCGCGTCGGAGTCCGATGCATGATCGGTCGGGGCTTCATTCCGCTGCTGGTGTTGGTGACCGCGGCCGGGATTGGGGCGCTGGCCTGGGAGACCGAGGGGTTCAACGTCGTCACCGTGAACGGCGCGCGCCAGCTCGATATCGCGCGCCGGCCACGATCCCTGCCTGACGTTCCGCTCATGGATCAGGACGGTCAGCTATTTTCCCTGGCGGACTACAAAGGCGACCCGGTATTTGTTGATTTCATCTATACCCGGTGTCCGACGATCTGCAGGCCCATGGGAGATCAGTTTCAGCACGTACTGCAATGGCAGGACTCGCATCCGGAGCAGAAAGTAAAGCTAGTCAGCATCAGTTTCGACCTCGAGAACGACGGTCGAGAAGCGTTGCGACGGTACGGAGATCGCTACGGCGCGCGCGCGCCGCAATGGCGCATCGCAGCTCCGCTCGAACAGAGCGGGCTCGATGCGCTGCGCCGGGCCTTCGGACTGATCGTGATCCCTGACGGGACAGGCGGCTTCATCCATAACGGCGACGTATATCTGATCGACGCCCGCGGGCGTTTGACTCGCGCCTTCGATCCCGATGCGGCTCCGCCGGTGTTTATCAGTGCATTGACCGGAATCCGCTCATGAGAAGGCACTTGTTCATCATCATGGCCGCATGGATGCTGTTGTGGTGTTGGCCGCTGCGCTATTCGCTGGAAAGCGACATGGCGCTGCACATGACGGTGCAGATACCGCTCCTGATCGGAATCGGCCTGCTGCTGTCCCCTTTTGTCCGCAGCATCGAGCCGCGCTGGCTGGTTGACGCTGACTGGCTGGGTATTCCCGGCATGGTCGCGGTAGTCCTTGTCACATCGTTTTGGATGATACCGCGCGCCCTGGACAGCGCGCTGTCCGATCCTCTGACCGATGCGGCCAAGTTCGTGACGTTGCCGCTGGCTGCCGGTCTACCTCTGGGATTGAGTTGGCGCCGGATGCCGCCACTTGGACGCGCGTTCATTTGGGCGAACTTCATTCCAAAACTCGGAGCCATCGGGGGACTCTACCTCGCCGCACCGGTCCGGCTATGTGCTTATTACAGAATCGATCAGCAAACCGAGGCAGGCTGGGCTCTCGTTACAATCGCCGCCGCTCTCGGGATCTCGTGGTTCATTATCGTGTTTTTCGGCCTTCAATCGGCTCCCTTGAAAACATGGTTCGGCTTTCAAGTTCTTAGACGACCTGAACCTGAATCCCGGGGCTACTCCTCCGCTCTGTGGAGATAGCTGATAGCGCCCGCACGACCTTGGGGCGCTGGCAAAGCCTGGCGCAGCTGGCGCCAGTCATTATTGGCGGCAGCAACGTCTGAAAAGTGTATCGCGATGATCTGAGATGCCGTCCATGAGTCGTCGCGCCGATGACCGTCAGATTGACCGCCGGACGGCACCGCGAATTCAGGCCCGGCTCGCCTCGAGCCGCGCGAGATCTCGCGACGAAAAGCGCTGACCGTTCAGCAGCCGCAGGGCGTCCGGTTCGTCTAACGGCCGCGAGAAGAAATACCCTTGCGCGTAGCCGCACCCCATTTCGCGAAGCTCGTCGACATGAGCGACCGTCTCGGCCCCTTCGGCAACCACTTCCATTCGCAGGCTTTGGGCCAGGGCCAGAATGGTGCGGATGATCTCGCGCCCGCCAGACTCCTGTTGAAGCGCCATGACGAACGAGCGATCAATCTTCAGGGTGTCGAAGGGCAGCTTGTGGAGATAGCTGAGCGACGAATAGCCGGTGCCAAAATCGTCCATGCTGACGCGCACGCCAAGCGCTCGCAAGCTCTTGAGAATTTCGACGGTCTTGTCGGCGTCACGAATGGTAACAGATTCGGTAATTTCGAGCCGGACCGTGCTGGGGTGCACGCCGCTCGCGGTAATCGCCATCACGACGCTTTCAAGAAAGTCCGGCTGGTGAAACTGCTTGAACGAGACATTGATGCTCATGGTCAGGTTTGCGTTCTCGGGCCCCTCCCCTTGCCATTTCGCCAGCGTGGCGAGCGCTTCCCGCATGACCCAGGCCCCGATGAAAACGATCAGGCCGGTCTCTTCCGCGAGCCCGATAAACTCCAGGGGAGAAACAAACTCGCCACCGTTACGTCGCCAGCGGATCAGCGCCTCAAATCCCACGATTTCGTTGGAGTGAAGATTGACGATCGGCTGATAGTGCAAAATGAAATCACCGCGGCGCAGCGCGCCGCGCAGATCGGTTTCCAGCGCCAGACGCTGCATCGCCGCCTGGTGCAAGCTGGCGTCGAATATCTCCACTCGCGCGCGTCCTTCGGTCTTGGCGCGATACATGGCAAGATCGGCCGCCCGTATGAGGTCGGCTGCGTTTTCATGCGCTGTCTCACTTGACGCGATGCCGATGCTGGCCGAGGTGTAGACCTCCTGCCCGTCGATCTCGATGACGCGCCCCAGCTCGTCCTGCACGCGGTCGGCGACATCGGTGGCGACGAGATCATGCTGCATCTCTTCCAGCAACACCGTGAACTCGTCACCGCCGAGTCGGGCCAGCGTTACGACGGCGGCCGACTTCACGGCCTCCTCGTCGAGAACGGCCATCAGCCGCGCGCTGATTTCCCGCAGCAAGGTGTCCCCCGCCGTATGGCCGAGGCTATCATTGACCAGCTTGAAGCGATCGAGATCGATGAACAGGACGGCGAAGCGGGAGTCCGGCCGCAGACAATGTACGGCAACAGCGCGTTCGAGCCGGCCCATGAAGAACAGCCGGTTCGGCATCTTCGTCAGCGGATCATGCGTCGCGTCGTGGACCAGCTTGTCCTCGAGCTGCTGACGCTCGACGACACGACCAACCTGCGTGCCGATCTGGCTCATGATCGAGAGCATGGACTCGTTGGGCTCGACGGCACCACGAAAGAAAAATTCCATCACGGCGACGATGTCGTTGCTTACCAAAACCGGGAACGCGAAGCCGGCGTGCAAACGTGAGCGCTCGGCAGCCTTCCAGCGCGGAAAATCGGGATCTTTGGTGACGTCCGCGATCCAGAGGGCCTTGCCGGTTTCCAGCACGCGACCAGGCAAGCCAACGCCCTTCGGAAAGTTGCGTGCACACGCTTCTTCGGCGAAATCGCTTACATTGGTTCCTGGTTCAGCGAACCAAATTAAGGCGGACACCAGCATATCGGGATTATTGGGGTTGATGCGGAAGACGTGGCCAAATCCCCACCCCGTATGCTGGCAAATCGCTTCAAGCGTAAAGCGCAGAATCTCCTCAACGGAATGGCTCTGATTTGCCTGCGTCGCGATGACGCCGAGAAGTTCGAGCTGACGTTGCTTCTCGTAAAGGTCCCTCAGTCCCTTTTCGGCGATCGACTCCGCTTCCAATCGCGCGGTGCGTTCGCGCTGAAAACGATTCTGGGCCTTCAGAAGCCGAAGGTTCAGATCGGTTTCCGGCCCAGGATCGGCACCTTGGCGGTTCAGCGCTGCCATTGTATTTCCATCAGGCATTTGTCGTCGTCATGGTTCATGCAGGTATGATGCGTGATGTTCACTTCTTCGCACCAGAGTTTCGAGGCGCCGACGATGAAGCCGTGGGCGAGGTCGCACATCTTGCGCGACGACTCGTAACCCATGAATAACGAGCCGCTCTCGGTTTCCTTGAACCGAAAATTGGGGCAATTGGCCCCCGAGTAGAGCTTGCGAACCTCGGGATGAATGATGGTGTTGACCGCCAGCACGAAGTTGCGGGACGAGGCGTAGTTCGCAAACAGCTGCGGAAAGCGCTCCTTCAGAATCGGCATCGCGCTCTCGCCAAACCAGCGTAGCGCGTCCGCTTGGGTCTTGCCCTGCCTCGCCGCGACCGCCCTGAGCAGGGCATCGAATTCGTCGTCGGAATAATTGCCAAGGGAAGTATAGGCGCCAAGAAGATTGGCCTCATCAAGCAGTTCTTCCCAAGTATCGGGACCGAACTCTCGTGAGACGCAATCCTCAAATACGTTGAAGATGACACCTTTCATGGCACACATCCCGGCACTCGGTTACTGCGGGAGTGTGGAGGCGCCAAATCATGCAGCTCCGCGCCAGAAATCCGGAAATAGCGGCGAGCAGGTCGCCGCCGCCGATCTCAACGGCCGCGATATCCTGACGCCAGAATGGTTGGCGCCAGACCAGCCGATTGGGTATCCACGCTCCAGGACCTTAGCGGCCCCGGCAATCACACTAGCAGGCTGTTGAAGAACTCAGCCGCGTTCGCAAACGAAGCCTGACTCTTCGCCATTGTGGATGTAGAAGTGGCCGACGAGCCTGCCCGCAATGCCGATCATGACCCATCCGCGACCGCAGACGGGATCATTCTCGTCGTGCCCTTC
>JAGXAJ010000140.1 GCA_018971625.1 Pseudomonadota bacterium | reverse complement strand
GCGGTGATCGCCATCGATACCAGAAGCACGATCAGCAGGATGACGGGAACCGTGGTGAGGCCGAACGAGACCAGCACCAGAAAGGAAATCAGCGCGATGAAGCCGCCGATCATGAAGATGTCGCCGTGGGCGAAATTGATCATGCCGACGATGCCATAGACCATGGTGTAGCCGATGGCGATCAGCCCATAGATCGAGCCGAGCACGATGCCGTTGATGACTTGCTGGGCGAAATAGTCCATGCGCTGCCGATTTGCCGTCTCAAGAATGCGCGCCTTACTTCCGCGGCGGTGGCTCCCGGCAGCCGAACGGCGCGTAGCATCATTTTCTAACAGTGGGAACCCGGGGCGGCAACTGTGCGGGGCGCGCCGGCAAGCCGTTGTACATAGGTACTTTAGGGGAGGGGTTCCGTTGCCATGGTCGCAACAAGCAACAGCCGTACAATACCCAAGGTGGAACCGGCTCGTGGCAAAAACCATGGGCGTCCCCAAGGCGTTGTCTGAGGATGCCTCAACGGACGGCGAGCGAGATGTTCAACCAGAATCAGAACCCGGGCCAGAGACTGGTCCGCAGGGTGGCGCGAAGCCGGCTGGGTCAGCCGCAGGACCCGGACCGTGAGGACCAGAAGCCGCAAGGGTATCGCTAAGATCGAATCCCAACCGAAGCGGGAGCAGGAAAGTCCCGCCGCAAGGTGGGCTTTTCTTTTGGCGGCTGCTCGGCGTCGATCGGGTCGGACCGCCCAGCTTGTCGCCCCCGCGGATATGCCGGTCCGCCAGTTAAGGTAAACAAAGGGTTTAAATTGCCGTTGGCTGTTTAAGCGAGTTAGCTCGTCTCCAAGCCGCTGCCCTTTCCGGGCGAGTGCGGCACATTGGGAAGCGGCATGTCGACAAACTGGCGGATCAGCTCATTCAACGGCGCGTTGCTCGCGTGCTATTTCATCCCGACCTGGATCGATGCGGCGTACAGAATCGTGGTCTCGCCAATCCACGGTTTCTATGAGCGGCCGAATGTTGCGGTGGCGCTGTTCGTCAGCGATCATCTGCAATTGGCCGGAATGACCACGGTCCGGCTGGCGTGGCTGCTGGCGCTCGGCAAGCTCTCGCTGGTAGCGTTCTTTGTAGCCTTTCTTTTCCTGTTGACCCGCGCCTCGAGCCGCAATACCGGCGCAGCCGGTGAAGCATTGGCGATGGCGCTTGCGATCGGCAGCGTGATCAGTTTTGCCAGCATGATGATGGCGTCATCCGTGGGCGAGATGGCCGCGCTCAGGCTGCATGTCAGCGAATTGCTGATGCTGCTCGGCACCGCGATCGTGATGCTGTTTGAGCGTCCCGCCGTGCCGCAGGCCGGCACGACACATTGTCGCTTCAACGGATTGTCACTTCAGGAATCCCAGCTCCTGAACAATCACTGAGGCTTTCTTGACGGCGTGGTTAGCTGCAGGCACGCCGCAATAGATCGCCTGCTGCAGCAAAATCTCCCTGATATCGTCAGGCGTAAAGCCACCTTCCGCGAGTGCCGCGCGCACATGCAGGCGGAATTCATCCCACTGCGCCAGCGCCACCATGGTGCCGATCACCAGCACGCGCCGCGTGCGTTCGTCGAAATGCGGCCGCGTCTATCTCTCCCCAGGCATAGCGGATGATCAAGTCCTGGAAGCCGGCATTGAACGCATTGCGATTCTTGATCGACTTGTCGACCCATTCATTGCCGAGCACTCAGCGGCGCTGAGCCATGCCATCATCACGGCGCTTCTGATCGTCCATTTGGTTCTCTTCTTGCCCAGTCCACTTCATCTCTCCCCGATGGGGAGAGGTCGATTTGCACAGCAAATCGGGTGAGGGGCGCGCGGGTCTCACGAGAGTGCGTAACCCACACCCGCGTTTTCGGCGCGACCTCTCCCAAAGGGATAGGTGAGATAAACTGCGACGCGTTTCGTCAGCGTTGCGTCAGGAAGCCGATCACCACGTCCGTGAAGGCATGCGACTGCTCGACGCTGGAAATATGCGCGGCGTCGAGAATCGTCAGGCTGGCGCGGGGAATGTTGCGGCGGATCAGTTCGCAGGCGGCCAGCGGTGTCCCCGTGTCATGGCGTCCTGCGATCACCAGCGTCGGGCTTTTGATCTTCGGCAGCAGCGCGCGCTGGTCGAGCGTGCTCAGCGCTTCGCAGCAGGCGAGATAGCCCTGCACTGGACTAGCGACCAGCATTGCCCTCAGCCTTGCGGTGCTCTGCGGGTCGCGCTCGCGGAAATCCGCCGTCAACCAGCCCGAGATGATGGCGTCGGCGACCGAGGCGATACCGCCTTCCTTTACCGCCTTGATACGGTTCAACCAGTTGGTGGGATCTGCATAGTAGCAGGTGGTATTGGCGAGCACGATCCTGTTGAAACGCTCTGGTGCGTTCGCGCCAAGCCATTGTCCGACCATGCCGCCCATCGACAGTCCACACCAATGCACCTTGTCGATATTAAGGTCATCGAGGATCGCGAGTACGTCGCGGCCGAAGCGTTCCATGGAGTAGGGGCCGGGAGGCACGTCCGATCTGCCGTGGCCGCGGCGGTCATAGCGGATCACGCGAAACAGCTGGGTGAGTGCCTTCATCTGCGGATCCCACATTTGCAGGGTGCAGCCCAGCGAATGCGACAGCATCAGGGTCGGTCCGCCGGCGCGGCCCTCGACTGAAACGTTGAGCAGGCAACCGTCGGCGTCGATCATCGGCATGTGGTGGGTTCCTTGTCATGTATCGAGCGATGCAAGCAGCCGGTCGATCAGCGCCTGCGAAGCGCCCCTGATAGGCCATCGGCTCAAAGAGGTCTGCAAGTTTCTTGACCTCGACAGCATCGGCGCGAGCAGGGGGAAGAGGGTGCTTACGATGCAAGCGAGCCAACCATTCTCCTCATCTCTCCGCCAATCCCGCGGCGCGCGCAAGGTATCCGGACTCTATCAAGCCGCTGCGCTGCGAATATGTCCCGCCTGCAATTCCCTCATCCCCTTCCTTTTGCGTTCGGGCGTGCTTTACTTGGGGAGCAGCGAACCGGGAGAGCGACCATGGCCATGACGATGAACGGCGAAGTCCAGCTGGCGGCGCCGCGCGAGGCCGTGTGGGCCAAATTGAACGACCCCGACGTGCTGAAAGCATGCATTCCCGGTTGCGAGGAGCTGGAGAAGACCGATGAGCGCGGTTTTCGCGCGGTTGCCAAAATGAAGGTCGGACCGGTATCGGCCCGCTTCAAGGGTAAGGTCATGCTGAGCGATCTCGATCCGCCCAACGGCTACAAGATCTCAGGCGAAGGCGAGGGCGGCGTCGCCGGCTTCGCCAAGGGGGGCGCCACGGTTGCGCTCGCCGAAAAGGATGGCGGCACGTTGCTGTCGTATAATGTCGAGGCGCAGATCGGCGGCAAGCTCGCCCAGCTCGGGCAGCGGTTGATCAACGGTTCGGCCAAGAAACTGGCCGACGAGTTTTTCGCGAATTTCGCCAAGGCGGTGCAGGGCTAGTTTTTGAAGGCTGGCTGAGCCAGGCCATTAGGCTGCCGCTTAAGTGATATCTGGCCATCCGCGGCCAGGTTGCCCATTACGGGGATGGCCCATATTATGGCTTTTTGAATGATCTTAATCGGCTGTTCTGTCGAGATGCGGCGGCGCAGATGAAGAGAGTGTTGGATGGCCAAGATTTCCATGATCGTGAACGGCAACGCGGTTAACGCTAATGTCGATTCCCGTACCTTGCTGGTCCAGTTTTTGCGCGAAAACCTGCGGCTGACCGGCACTCATGTCGGCTGCGATACCTCGCAATGCGGCGCCTGCGTGGTGCATCTCGACGGCAAGGCGGTGAAATCCTGTACAACGCTTGCGGTGATGGCCGACGGTCACGAGGTCAGGACCATCGAGGGCCTTGCCGCCGACGGCGCGCCGCTGCATCCGATGCAGGAAGCGTTCCGCGAGCATCACGGTCTGCAATGCGGTTTCTGCACGCCCGGCATGATCATGACGGCGGTCGATATGGTGCATCGCAAGGGGCATGATCTGTCCGACCAGGTCATTCGCGACGAGCTCGAAGGCAATCTATGTCGCTGCACCGGCTACCAGAATATCGTGCAATCGATCGCGGCCGGCGCCAGGGCAATGGCCAAATCCGATCTCGCCTAGTGTGCGTTCAGCCTTGATGTCCGACCTCACTTGGTTCTTCATTGCGATCGCGATCAGGAAGTTCTGATGTACGAATTCAAATATCATCGTCCGGCGACTGTGCGGCAGGCCGCCAATCTGCTGGTCAGGAATCAAGACGCCAAGCTGATCGCCGGCGGCCACACACTGGTGCCGGTCATGAAGCAACGGCTCGCAAGCCCGCCGCATCTGGTCGATCTCTCCCACATCGAAGGTCTCGACGGCATCGAAATGAAGGGCCGCTCGCTGGTGATCGGTGCGACCGCCAAACACGCCGATGTCGCGACGTCTCCTGTCGTCGGCGAGGCGATTCCGGCGCTGGCCGAACTCGCCGGCCTGATCGGCGATCCCGCGGTCCGCCACAAGGGCACCATCGGCGGCTCGCTTGCCAACAACGATCCGACCGCCGACTATCCCGCGGCGTGCCTTGCGCTTGGCGCGACCATCGTCACCAACAAGCGCAGGCTCAAGCCGGAAGAATTCTTTCAAGGGTTGTTTGCCACCGCGCTGGAGAGCGACGAGATCATCACCAGGGTGATGTTCCCGCTGCCGAAGAAGGCGGCCTACATCAAATTCCGCAACCAGGCCTCGCGCTATGCGCTGGTCGGGGTTTTCGTCGCCAGGCG
>JAGXAJ010000073.1 GCA_018971625.1 Pseudomonadota bacterium | reverse complement strand
AAGATCCCAGCGACACCGGCAAGTCCCGCGATGATAGGTCCCGCGACTAGAGCGATCATGAATGAGGCTCCGATGGTGATACCAACCATCGCCATCGCCTTGGTCCGGCTTTCTTCTGAGGTAAGGTCTGCCACCAGCGCTAGGATGACAGAGCCTACCGCACCTGCGCCTTGCAGCGCCCGTCCGACAATCATGCCGTCGATTGAGTTTGAGACCGCTGCGACCGCACTACCGATGCCGAACGCCGTGAGCCCTAGCACAATCATGATCTTGCGGCCGATCTTATCGGATAGAATACCAAAGGGTATCTGCAGCAGTCCTTGGCTCAAGCCGTAGATGCCGAGCGCCAGCCCGATTTTGTAGGCTGTTGCCCCTGTAAGGTTGCGCGCATAAGTAGCAAATACGGGATAGATCATGAATAGGCCGAGAAGCCTTACTGAAAAAACGGCTGCAAGCGAGGCAGCTGCACGAAATTCCCGTTTATCCATAGTGTCCGTTCGCGAAGAGGTATATTACGGAGTTTTAAAGCACGAAAAACGGCGATCGCCTCCGGCGCCAATCTTGATCGGTGCAGCGCGTGGCGCCTGAACCAAATGACCGCCGTCCAGCCACATGATCGTAGGCGAGCTTGCCGGCCAACACAACGAGAGTCGCGGTCATCAAAGACGCAGCGATCATTTCATGGCAGACGAGGAGGCAACTACTCAGCAGGATGCAAGGAGCGAGTCGGCAAGCAGTCATCCGATGTACCAGTCGACTTTCATCGGCCATTACCGGCGCCCATGGCCAGGCCGAGCGGCGACTGCGCGCATTTCGGGAAACCCGATTGATGCTCGCAAATCCGGTCTAGGCGATGGATGGCCCTATCCTTTGGCAGCATTGGCTGCTGTAAGACGCACATAAAAGTTCCGGGCTCTCTCAAATTCACCAAGCCGCAAATCGCTGGATGATAGTTAGAGAGAGAAGATTGTCAGCCAGAGCCGCGTTGCTGATCGGTACCGGCTCCCTAGAGCGTTGCCAGCCAAATCACGCTGTCTACCTCACTAGCTTAGAGTTCACTATTTCGGACGTTGAAGGCCACGTGAGTTAGCCCACTTTTCAACGTGAGAGGCTGTGCTGGTCCGGCTTGCCCGATTGACCAAGTCGTCTCCCTCTGCTCCAGTCGGCAGCTTATGCGTTTTGGCACAAGTACGCTTCGCGAAAATCGCAAGTCGATCTTTCAGGGACATGATCTGTTTGAAACGACGCCGTTCGATCATGGCGCGCTCCTTCCGTAAGAGAAAGGCGGGAGCGCAACTCGCGTTCTCGTCACCGATAAAAGCCACGAGCCGTGCGGTGATACTTGTCTAACTCCCATCTCGGGAAAAGGTCACCATCAAATGTTGTATTGGCTTCACACCCTGGAATGAACTCGCGCGCAACAAGCCTTCCGAGGTGATGTCGCGTTATTAAATTTCCGCTGTAAAAACAGGCTCGGTCCACGTTGCTTTCGGCTTCTTTAGCGACTTACTCAATTTGCTCTTTGGGCTAATTACGCTCTTGAGTTGTCATACGGATATTTGCGGCATCCAATTCCATTCCGTCGCGATCTTTGCCATGTAGAAGAGGTCTTTCTCTTCCCTCGTGCCGAGATAGAGAGCGGCTCCTCCGATCGGATCTTGGAGTCGGCTGAAAATCGGGATGAGACATTGCGTGCACGCGTCTGGACACCCTGCTCGTAAAATCGGTTTTCAAAAGAAATTTCAACGTGATTTGGCCGGTCCAGTCCCCTTCGGGAAAATATTCGGCTTCCCAAGCGCCGCAAATCAGCGGCATTTCCGCGCCGTCTCATTTCCACAGGAGGGCGCGTCGCGATCGTCACGAACGTTGGAAGCGGGATGCGATGGACGCGGCGGTGCGCGAGACGAGCGTTACCTGTTGCGTACGAAGCCATGTGGTCCTGACGCCCCGACGCTGGCGTCAAGTTGGCGAAGATGCTTCGCATCACGCCGGCGATGGTGACAAGAAAGCCCGATCACCAGGGAGAGCGTGAAGTAAGTCGTAAAACCATTCGCGCAGGGAAAACCGGAGTTACCCCGGTTGAGCCTGTGGTCCTACTCCCGTGCTTTTTGTTGCACGGGACCCATGGGTGCAATCGGCACCCGGTTTTCCCTGCGCCCTCTGCATGACAAGGAGGGCGAGAGATACGCAAAACTCGGACGCGTCGCGCCGCGAGAACGCGAACCGCTGTGGCTTGCTGTTTGACAGGTCGAACGAACAATTGAGCGCGGCCAGCGCGGGGCTCGAGATCACGCGGCCTTACAGATGCGCGACGACTGCGAGCCGGCGGACACCCTTGTTACGATAGGCATCCAGGAATGCGTTGTAGTCCCGGAACGAAACGCAGCCATTGGAATCGCCCTTGGGACCAAGCATGAAGCTGTGAGCGAGCAAGCCCGAGCGGCCATAGATGGTCCCCTCACCGCCGACCGGATTGAGCCGCAGCGCGGCGACGCCGTGGAACAGCGACTCGCGCGGCTTCAGGTCATAGAGATGCGGCGGCGTCACGCCGCGCATCCGGATGCTGGCGGAGCGCGGATCGTCGAGGCTGGAGCCGAGGCCGGAATGCGCTTCCAGCTTGGTGCCATCGGGCAAATAGACCATGTGGGCGGAGATATCATAGACAGCGGTCTGGCGATCGTAGAGCCCGCCGGTGCCGACGGAAGCGATATTCTGGCTGGCGGAGCCGAGCGAGCCCGTGCTGTTGACATCGGCCGAAGCATAGGCGAGCGCCGATGCGGAGGACGATCCCGATCCCGAAGACTCCGACTTCCCGAACAGCCGCTCAAAGATCGTCAACGGCTTTTCCGGCTTCCACCCGGGCTCTTCAGCCGATGCGACCGATGTCACGCCGGCCTTCACGTTGGCCTTGGCGCGTTGCGTCATGTCGTGAATCGAAGCACCGGAAGCTTTTGCCGACTTTGCCTCGGCCCGCGACGGCGGCATCGGAACAGCTTCGGCAATCTTACGTTCCGGCGGCACGAGTGCTGCGACCCGGCGCTCCGGTTGCGGCGCAGCCGCGACAGATTGCGGCGCGGACGCGGCAAAACGCTCGTTGAACGAGATCGACGGCTCTGGCGAAACGGTTGCGGGCGCGGCAGCGGCCGGCAGCGTTTCGACGATCACGCTGCTGTTGGCGACTTGCACCGGTTTACGGATCGCGGGCGCGGCTCGCCTGACCACGGCTATTTCGACGTTGCCGCCATCGACGGAGGGATAGATGTTGGCGCCGAAAACGTTGTTGTAGATCGTCCAGCTGCAGCCAATAACGAGACACGCAACAGCAGCGCTGCCAATGAAACGATACGGGACGGTTTTGCGGGGAAAATTCCTGGGAGTCTCGGCCGCAAACTCAAAACACGCACTCGTACTCATACGCCTTGCATCCAGACTAGTTCCACCTCGTTCCCCTTCCAGGCAGCGCTCGATCTGCAAGCCAGCGGCATATCCGAACGCCAACCCGCGCGCGAATCGCCACCATCAAAAAAGTTCCGGTAGACGTCTCGCAAAGGTGCGGAGCGTCATTAAGGCGACTTTTAGTTAAATGCGGATTAAGTGCGGGCGTATGTTGGGCAAGGGCAATTTTGTTCCGCGGCGAGACAGCTTTTGAACTTTCGCATGGATAAAAACTGCTTAATGTGATCAATTATTTAGCGCTGAAGCATCGTTCATTTGGCTGCCGCAAAATCGCCCGATTGTGGCATCGCCGGTGTGAACTCGGCCGAACTCTCGCCGTGAACCGGATGAATCCGAATTACTCCAGTTCCGGAGGTGGCGAGTGGTCGAGTACATCGCGCTTGGCGGCGTAGACGAGATCGAGCCCGTAGGTTTCGATCGTCAGCGGACCGCGCTTGCGTGGCAGTTCAGCGACCCGCTCGATATGTGCGAAGGTCTGATCGAGATAGGGCTGTCGTTGGCTACGCAGCTCATCGACATACAACAGACGACCGGCGAGCAGCGCTGGATCCGGCTCGGGCATGTTGACCCAGCGGATGCGTTGCGTCGGCTGCAGCACGCAGGTGCCCTTGGGCAGATAGAAAGCAAGCCAGCTGGTGGTGCCGTAATCAGGCGCCAGGACGCAACTAGCGCCGACGCGCTGACGGACCGCTTCGATCTCGCCGGCCAATTCGCGCCAGCCGACGCCGACGCTGCGCACGGTGGAGTCGCGGCGATAGCCTGTGAGCATGCCGGTATTGGCCTGGAAGGTCAGAAGCGCGAATAACACGATGCCGGAAGGAGCCGCCCAGCGCAGGCTGAAGTCGGCGAGCCGCTGCCAGCGCGCGTCCCATCGTACCAGATGAGCGGCGCCGGCGGCCGCGATTGCAAAGGCGGGATAAACCGGTGCGAACCAGTTGGCCTCGACGCGCGCATGCAGCGAATGCCAGACGAAATACAACACGATGACCCAGAACGTCGCGCCAATCAGCATGCGCGATGCCAGCGCACCGGCATTGCGTCGAAACAGCGCGCAAAGCCCCAGTGTTCCGAGGATAAAGACCAGCGGCGTCGCGAACCCGATCTGGGTCGGAATCAGCTCGGCGATGAAGGCCGGCCTGAAATCCTCGATCCGTGCGCGACCGAACTGCTTGAGGAACGAAACCCAGTGGTGATCGGCATTCCAGAGGATCACCGGCGCAAACAACGCAAGCGCCACCAGGCCGCCGAGATAGAGCCATGGCGATAGCAGCCAGCGCCGGAGCCTGGGAACACCGACCAGCCAGATCAGGATTATCGGGCCGAAGAACAGCGCGGTGTATTTTGATAATAGCGCGGCTCCGGCCGCGACACCGACCGCGAGCCACCATATCCCGCGTCCGCTCTCCAGGACCTTGGCGAGACAAAGCAGCAGGAAGCTCGAAGTCACCAATAGCGGGGAGTCCGGCGTGACGATCATGGTGCCGACCGCCGCCATCAGCGTAACGTTGAGCAAAATAGCCGCGGTCGCGGCGACCCGCTGACTGCTGAACAGAATTTCGGCCGCGCGATACAGCGCCCAGCTCATCGGCAGCACCAGCAGGATCGAGACCAGGCGCACGCCAAACTCGGTATCGCCGGCAATCATGGTGCCAAGCCGGATCACGATCGCGACCATCGGTGGATGATCGTAATAGCCGCCGGCCAGATGTTTCGACCAGGTCCAGTAGTAGGCTTCGTCGAAAGTCAGCGGCGTGAAAGCGGCAGCAACCAGCCGCAGGAGCACCAGCGCCACGACCGTGAGAGCAGTGTTGCGGGCGAGCCGCGCATCTTGCGGGCTCATGGCCGCATCATCGCTTGCGCCAGACGAACAGTCCGGACATTGCGTAGTTCCACACCACGCCCATCAGCGCGCCTGCAGCACCCGCCAACCACCAGATCGGCTGCTGGGCATAGACCGAGAACGCCACGCCGACATTGGCGGCAAGGCCCACGCCGCACACGACGTAAAACAGCACCAGGCCGCGAAGGATCGCAAAACCCTTCAGCCGCTGGTCGCGATAGGTAAGAAAATTGTTCAGGGCGAAGTTGCTGGTCATCGCCAGCAGCGCAGCGCAGCCCTGTGCCACCGCAAACGGCGCATGAAATCCGCGCAGCACGGTGTAGAGGGTAGCGAAATGCACGAACACGCCGAGCGAGCCGACCATCGCAAACAGCAGGAAGCGCAGCGACACCACATCGTGGGTGAGCTTCGCGAGCACCAGTCCCAAAAAGTCCAGCGCCACCATCGAATCGAGCTTGCTCTCGCCGTGCAGCCGCGAGCCGAAGCTGAAGGGGATTTCCTTGACGCGCAGTTGGCCGTGCGCGGAGGCGATGATATCGAGCAGAATCTTGAAACCTTGCGTCGAGAGCTGCGGTGCCAGTTGTTCAAAGCACTCGCGCCGGATCATGAAGAAGCCGCTCATGGGATCGGAGATCTTGACCCGCAGCACGCGCTTGGCGACCTCTGTGGCCAACGCGCTGGCCCCTGCCCGCTTCCGGTTGAAGCTATCGGCGCTGCCACCCTCGATATAGCGGCTGCCAACCACGAGATCGAGATCGCCGGTCTGCAACAGGGCCAGCATCTTCGGCAGCTGCGTTTCATCGTGCTGGAGATCGGCATCGATCACGGCCGCGCAAGGCGCGCTCGAGGCCAGAATGCCCTCGATGCAGGCGCCGGACAGGCCGCGCCGACCGACGCGCCGGATACAACGCACGCGGTTGTCCTGGCGCGCGAGGCCGCGCACCACGCCCCAGGTGCCATCGGGGGAATTGTCGTCGACAAAGATTACTTCCCAGGCTACGCCCGCGAGCGTGGTTTCCAGCCGTTGGTACAGCGTGATGACGTTGTCGCGCTCATTGAAGGTGGGGACGACGACCGAAAGCTGAGGAGCCGCAGCGGCCTGCGGCGGAATTTGACGACTCGGTCTGATGGCCTCGTTCATCCCGGCAGCGTATATCCGCAGCCCCTGACGATGCCAAGGACGATGCGAGTTCATCACGGCTGCAAAACGGGGACAACTGGTGTCAAAACGGGCTAAAACAAGACCCAAAACGCCAACGACCACGAACAGAGGCGCGCGTACATCCGGCGCAGCCAAGCCATTCAGTGGTCGTCCCAGCGCCGGAGCTATCAAGCAGCAACGTCGCCGTTGCGAGCTAAATAAGCACGATATCGGTAATCCGCAAGGGGCAAACCCAACGCGGCCACACCGACTGGCATCCGCGTTCACCGGAACCTGAAGACGCGACCTCACCAACATTTCATTGGCATATGCGGTTGGTTATTCACTGGCGACCGCCTACGTCTTGGCGCGGGAGAACACCATGAAGCAATCCGATCACTTCCGCGAAAATGCTGAAAACTGTCGACTGCTGGCGGAAAGGGCACCCGATCATCCGAGTTATCTGCGATACAGGCGCATGGAAGACGCCTGGCGCTCGCTCGCCGACGAACAGGACTGGCTTGATGGCGAAATGCCGCCAGCCGCTATCGCGGTGACTTGAGCCGATCAGAAGCCGCCGTGCGCGATCCAGATCGCCAACAATGGCGCCAGCAGTAATGCCATTTCCACACGCACCTGACATCCGGACATCTGCGCCACCGTCAATTGCTGGCCCGATAGATCGACAGAACGGCGCGACAGCGAATATCCCGAACAGGATGGGAAACGCGATGTAACCGTTGTAATGGGCCACGTGCAAGGACGCTTGCACGCCTTCATCGGCTGGGCAAGGGCGGTCGATTTGAATAGGCTTGGCGGATGCCCTTTCCGCAAAACGAGACGCCGTCCGTGAGCAAGCCTCCCAAAGCCGCATCAAAGCCTGCCTCGAAGGCCGGCAATATCTATATCGGCATCGGCGGCTGGACGTTCGAACCATGGCGCGGCGTGTTTTATCCGGAAAAGCTCGCGCAATCGAAAGAGCTTGCGTACGCCGCCTCGAAACTGACCTCGATCGAGATCAACGGTACCTATTATGGCTCGCAGAAGCCGGAGAGCTTCCGCAAATGGGCTCGCGAGGTGCCGGACGGTTTTGTGTTCTCCTTGAAGGGACCGCGCTTTGCCACCAACCGTCGGATGCTGGCGGAAGCCGGTGATTCCGTGAAGCGATTTTATGACTCGGGCGTGCTGGAGCTGGGCGACCGGCTCGGCCCCGTGTTGTGGCAATTCGCGCCGACCAAGAAATTCGACGCAGCCGATTTCGGCAAGTTTCTCGAACTCCTGCCGCGCAAGCTCGAAGGCCGCGCTTTGCGCCATGTGGTCGAGATTCGCCATGACAGCTTCTGCACGCCCGATTTCGTCGCGCTGCTGCGCCAGTTCGAAACGCCCGTGGTGTTTGCCGAGCACGGCAAATATCCGGCGATCGCGGATATCGCCAGCGACTTTGTCTATGCGCGGTTGCAGAAGGGCAATGACGAGATCGAAACCTGCTACCCACCGGAGCAACTCGACACCTGGGCAAAGCGGCTTGAGCTTTGGGCCGAGGGGAGCGAACCCGACGATCTGCCGCGCGTGGATGACGCCAAGCCGAAGAGGACGCCACGCGACGTGTTCGCCTATGTGATCCACGAAGGCAAGGTGCGAGCACCCGCGGGCGCCATGGAATTGATCGAACGCGTGAAATAATCGAAAGTAAGTTGTGGCCAAAATCCGGAAACTCTTCACCATTGGCTACGAACAAACACCGGCGAGGGCCGTGCTCGACGAACTCGAATCCGCCGGCGTGAAGCTTCTGGTCGACGTGCGCGCGGTCGCAGCCTCCCGCCGCCCGGGATTTTCGAAGAACCAGCTCGCGGCCGGATTGAACGAACGCGGCATCGCCTATCTGCATCTGCGCGGGCTCGGCACGCCGAAGAGCGGTCGTGAAGCGGCGCGCAACGGCAATTTTGGTGCGCTTCACAAAATCTATGCCGCGCATCTGAAGACCGCACAGGCAAAGAAGAGCTCGATGAATTGTCGACACTGGTGAAGAAATCCGGGCCGGTCTGCATTCTCTGCTATGAGCGCGATCACGCCCACTGCCACCGGCAATGGATCGCCGAGATCATTGAGGGCCGCGAGGGCGTCAGGATTGAGAATCTGGCAGCATCGCAACTCGAACCGTCATCATGAATCTGGATCATCCCTTCCCCGCCAACCGGAACGTGCCTTCCATGACCAGTGCGCAATGGCCGCCGACATGGGCCGACACGATCGCGCCGGCCTGCTTGTAGACGCGCGTGAGCAACAGGCTCGGCCTTCCCATATCGACGCCCTGCCCGATACATAGCCTGAACTCGGCATTGGCCTCGCTGCTCAGCTCGGCCAGCAGTGCAGCCGCTGCCACGGTGGCGCTGCCCGTGGCAGGATCTTCGCTGAGGCCACTGACGCCTGGATGAAACATCCTCGCCTGCAGATCGCACGGCTTTTCCTTTACTGGCACGTCGCGCGTATAAAAATAGATCATGTGGCTACCATCGCACGGAAGCGTGCGGGCAAAGGCATCCGCATCTGGCCTTGCCCGGCGCAGCGCCTGGCGCGTCGCGACCTCGAAAACAAGAAACGGCAGACCCACCGAAACGATTTGCGGCGGATGTCGATCGGTCCTCACGTCCGCCGCCGACAACGAAGCACAAGCTCCCGCCTGCTCGGCGTCGAACCTGGTCAGCCGTTTCAGCGGCTGTGGCGCGGTGAGTTCGGCGCCCGTTACGTTGCCGCCCTCGGTCAATATCTCGAGCGGCACCAGGCCCGCTTGTTCCTCGAACAACATTCGCGCGCCTGCTTTCTTGGCTCGCGTCGCCAGCACGAAGGCGGTGCCGACATTGGGATGGCCCGCGAACGGAATTTCGCTGCGTACCGTGAAGATGCGTACCTGCGCGTCATGGGCCGCGTCGCGCGGCGGCAACACGAAAGTGGTTTCCGAGTAATTGAACTCGGTTGCGATAGCTTGCATCTGCGCGGTCGAAAGCCCTTCGGCATCGAGCACCACTGCCAGCGGATTGCCGCCAAAGGCGCGATCGCTGAAAACGTCCACGGTGACGTAACGGCGCTGCATCCTGATCTCCTCCCCGAAGCCCTGGTCGGACACTGTTTTGCTTCAGTCCAGCGTGCGGCGGAATCGCGTCACTGCGATGGTCATCGCCAGCAGCATCAGCGCCAGCAGCGCCAGCATGTCATATTGCAAATTCTGCAGCGTCGCCCCCTTCAGCATGATGGCACGCACGATCCGCACGTAATGCGTCAGCGGCAGGCCTTCGCCGATATATTGCGCCCAGACCGGCATGCCGGCAAAAGGAAACATGAAGCCGGACAAAAGGATGCTGGGCAGGAAGAACATCATCGACATCTGCATGGCCTGCAGCTGGTTCTGCACGATGGTGGAGAAGGTATAGCCGATCGCCAGATTGGTGGTGATGAACAGCGTCGACAGCAGCGCCAGCAAGATCATGCTGCCGCGCACCGGCACTCCGAACAACGTTACGCCGATGCCGATGATCAATGCGGCCTGGACGAACCCGACCAGCACATAAGGGATGATCTTGCCGAACATCACCTCGACCGGCTTGATCGGCATCGACAACAGGCTCTCCATAGTGCCCCGCTCGATTTCGCGGGTGACCGATAGCGCCGTGAAGATCAGCATGGTCATGGTCAGAATGGTGCCGACCAGCCCCGGCACGATATTGAGCCGCGATGACGCCGCCGGATTGTAACGCGCATGGACACGGATCTCGAACGGTGGCGATGCCGGATCGCCGATATGCAAATCATGATCGAGCGCGGTCTGTACCACGGCGCTGAGCGCCGACAGCGCCGAGCCCGCGGCCACCGGATCGGTCGCGTCGGCCGCGACCAGCATCGCCGGATAATCGCCGCGCCGCACCGCGCGCTCGAAGCCCCGCGGAATTTCGACGCCGAACAGCACCTTGCCCGAGAGCAGCAGATCGTCGAATTCGGCGACGTTGTGCACTTCTCGGGTGAAGCGGAAATAATCGGTATTCTGCAACGCTTTCAGGATTGATCGGCCAAGATCGCTGTCTTCCTGCAACAGCAATGCGGTCGGCAGGTTTCGCGGCGTGGTGTTGATGGCATAGCCGAACAGCAACAGCTGCATGACCGGGATCATCACGATCATCGCAAACGACACCCGGTCGCGCCGCAACTGGATGAATTCCTTCACCACCATAGCATAGCTGCGCCGCCAGAAGCCGAATCTGGTCTCGTTGGGTTCCCTGCTCTCTCCGCTGCTGCCGGCGGTTACGAAAGCGCTCATTGGAAATTGTCCTTTGAGCGGCTCATTAATTCGATGAACACGTCCTCCAGCGACGGCGCACTATGCTGCCAGCGCAATCCCCCACGTTCTCGCCACGGCGCGATGGTGGCTTCGAGCGCGGCCACGTCGCGGCCGGACACGTGCAGGCTGGTGCCGAACGGCGCCACCATGTCGATGCCCGGCTTTCCCGTCAGTTCGGCGGCGAGCGTATTGAGGCCGTCACCGGTCACGGTGTAGGTCGTCAGCGCCGATTTCGCGATCACCTCATCGACAGTGCCGTGGGCCAGCAGGTGGCCGTAGGCGATGTAGGCGATCTCGTGGCAGCGCTCGGCCTCGTCCATGTAATGGGTCGAGACCAGCACCGTCAGCCCGTCGGCGGCGAGCGCATGTATCTCGTTCCAGAAATCGCGCCGCGCCTTCGGATCGACCCCCGCGGTCGGCTCGTCCAGCAACAGCAATTGCGGATTGGGCAGCGTGCAGGCGCCGAGCGCCAGGCGCTGTTTCCAACCGCCCGAGAGTTCACCGGCGAGCTGTCCCTCGCGGCCGGTCAGCCCAAGCCGCCTGATCATCTCGCGCGCGGTGCCGCGCGCATCGCGAACGCCGTAGAGTCTGGCGACGAATTCCAGGTTCTCGCGCACCGACAGATCCTGATACAGCGAAAAGCGCTGCGTCATGTAGCCGACCTGGCGCTTGATCCTGTCGGCATCGCGCCGGATGTCATAGCCGAGGCAACTGCCCTCGCCGCGATCGGGTGTCAGCAATCCGCAGAGCATGCGGATCGTCGTGGTCTTGCCGGAGCCATTGGGGCCCAGGAAGCCGTAGATGGTGCCGCGCTTCACCTGCATCGAGAGGTCATGCACCACCTCGCGGCCGCCGAACGACTTCGACAGGCCATGAACGTCGATCGCGACGTTCTCTGCGGAAGCCTGCCCGGCCGTCATCGCGTGTCCGCCACGGGTGTTTTGGCGTTGAGATAAACGCTGATCGGCTGGCCGACCCGAAGGCTGTCGGGGCTGGAGGGCCGCGCCTGCACCAGATACACCAGCTTGTTGCGCTCATCGAGGCTGTAGATCACGGGCGGGGTGTATTCGGCGGATGTCGCGATGAAATAGATCTTCGCGGTCAAATCGGCCGCGCAGTTGTCACAGGTGACGCGCACCTCGTCGCCAATCGCGATCTTCGGCAATGTCGCCTCTGGCACGTAGAACCGCACCTTCATGTTGCCGGGCGGCATGATCGAGAGCACGGGACGCTGCGCCGGGACCGTTTCGCCCTCCCGGAAATAGATCTGCTGGACGGTGCCGTTTACCGGTGCAAATCCGGTGCGCCGCGCCAGCCGCGTCTGCGAGGTATTGACATGCGCCTCGGCCACCCGGAGCGCCGAGACGGCGGAGTCGAGACTGGCCTGCGTTCCCGAGCCGGTCTTGCTCAGCGAAGAAGCGCGGTCGTAGGTCTGCCTGGCATTGGCAAGCGTGGCGTTGTTCTGGTTGAGATCGGCCTGCTGCAGGTCGTCATCCACCGAATAGAGCGGCATGCCGACCTTGACCTCATCTCCCTCACGGACATCGAGTTTGGTCACGCGCCCGGATTCATCCGGGCTGACGAAGATCATGTCGGCTTCAACCCAGCCTTGATAGCCGGGGTCGCGGCGTTCGTCGCAACCGCCAAGCAATGCGGCCAGTGCAAGAGCTGCAAAAACCCGCAACAGCATTCGCGACGAGGTCATGTCGTCCTCCGTTCGCCAAAGATCAGGTCGAGATGGACGCGAAACATCTCAAGCGCGTCGAGCGGGGAATGATTTTCGAACAGACTCTTCCAGATTACGGCGACGATCGCCGGCGCCACCACGATCTGTGGAAAGTGCGCCAACTCAGGCTGACGAAGCTCACCGCGTGCTATTCCCAGTTCGATCAAGGCGCGCAGTTTGGCGAGGCCTCGCGACACCACTTCCCGATAGTAGAAATCGGCGATCGCGGGAAAACGCGGGCCCTCGGCCACGATCAGGCGGATGATATCGGCCCGCTGCGTCGTCGCGACCTCCTGGATGAAAGCGCGGGCGAACAGTTCGATCATGTCGCGCACCGATCCGCCGGGATTGGCCGGAGGGACGATGCGATTGACCAGCGGCACGATCGCGGTCCGGATCAGTTCCTCGAACAGCGCTTCCTTGTCCTTGAAGTGCAGATAGATCGTGCCTTTGGCCACGCCGGCGCGCCTGGCGACGTCGTCGAGCCGCGTCGCGGCGTAGCCGCGGCCGACGAACTCCTCCATTGCGGCGACGATGATGGCCTCGCGCCGCTCGGCCGCGCGCGCCACCCGGCCGGATGGCGGTTCGGATGCTGGCTCCGGCTGCGCGGACATCCGGCCCTGCGCGGCCTTCTCTCTGCGCGGTTTCGTTGGCTTGGCACGGATCGCATTGGCCGGTTTTGCGGGAGTTTTTGTCATGTTCAAAACATGACTGACTGGTCAGTCATTGTCAACGCCCCCAAAAATGCCGACCGGACACGAGTTCGTGTCCTCGCGGCGTTTCGCCCGAGCTTTGCCAGAACTTGGCCCTCGAAGAATCGGAGGGCGCAGGAAATGCTGGGCGCTCAGTGCACCCGCAGCCGCGCGTGGTGTGTAGAAAGCACGCGCGTTAGTCACCACAGGTCCACCGGAATCATCCGGCATTTCCTGCACGATGGTTTTAACGGTTTCCTTCGTGCTCTTCGCGGCGACCGGGCTTTGTTGTCACCGTCGCCGGCGTGATGCCAAGAAAAACTCCAGACATCATCGCCGACTTGACGCCAGCGTCGGGGCGTCCGAACCGCACGACTTCGCCGGCCGCTTCAGCGCCGTTCGTCCGCGCGCAAAAACGCGCGACGACGTTGCCGCGTCCACCGCATCCCGCTCCAACGTTCGTGACGATGGCCAACGCCCCTCTTTTCGGAACAGGACGCACAGCAAAGGCAACTGATTTGCCGGAAAAGAAAAGCGAAAATTTTTGTGCCGAGGGACTGGACAGGTTTTAGGTGATTTGCCCGGTCGGGTTAATTTGTCGCAGCGAAAGTCGCCATGGCCGGGCTTGACGCGGGTAGCTACGTCTTGCTTCGCCAGCGCGCGATCTACGTCTACTCATAGAGGCGTGGATGCTCAACTCCGGCGGCCAGGCGGAAGTCTTGCGATCAGTCAGAACGTTGCCGCTAGTGAACCCTGACCGGACCGGACATCTGCCTTGTCCGACGCACCGCTTCAAAAGGTGAACAGAATTGAAGCGTACCAGGAGTAACGGTCCGTCTCGTCAGTATTCTCGATGCCCCGCCCCACGTAACCCAGCAGATGGAAAGTCTCGTTCACATCATAACGCCAGCCGACGCCCAGGCTGGTTGTTGCCGGCGTGCCGTGCGCATCAGCAGTCTGGTGAAACAGCTCCCCGCCAATCTGAAGCTTAGGTAGAACCTGATAGGTGACGACCGCGCCCGCTTCGCAGAAATCCGTCATACGGATTTCACTGAAAACGCATCCGCCGCCGCCAAAGGCGGACCATCCTCCCTTCCAATCCTTTTCCACCCAAATCGGCAGCAGCAATGAGGCATGATTGTCGCCGATTGTGCTCGAACCACTGGAAAGTGTGTTCGAACCACTGGGAAGAAATACGCGAGGAAAAATCGCAACATCCAGACCGAAGGTGTCTTGGTGAAGAAAGCGGTATTTTGCGGCAAGCTCTATGTTGCTTAAGCCGAAGTTAGTGCCGCCGCCGGCCCGCCGATCAAAACCCGCAGGCAGGGTCGTTGTAAGTTGCAGGTCAGGCGCCGCACCGTAGTTGAAATCTATTCCGGTCTCCCCGCTGGTACCGTCGCGCGCATTCGTTCCGTTGTTGAACGTGTATATCTCGAACTGATGATAAGGGGTCGGTTCGGGATCGTCGGATATGAAGGGAGGACCCGCGACTGCAGGGCGCGCCAGCACGGCCAGCACTGTAGCACCCAACCAGCTCAAATGAAGTCGCATTCTGCGAAACAGTTTATTCGGGGGCGAGTGCAACGTCCTCAGCAGAATGCGAGTCCCCTTTGAGAGTCA
The DNA here is from genome assembly GCA_018971625.1 of Pseudomonadota bacterium. Taxonomy (GTDB): domain Bacteria; phylum Pseudomonadota; class Alphaproteobacteria; order Rhizobiales; family Xanthobacteraceae; genus Bradyrhizobium. Next base: position 8,565 of record JAGXAJ010000073.1, on the reverse strand, counting down.
CTGCGCCTCCGCTGTGACGCCGGATCCGGGATGCCGTCCCGGCCTCTGCGGCAAGACCAGAACAAGCAACACGATCACAGCGAGGATAACCCCCGACGCCAGAGGACGACTGAGATCAAGGCCGCCATGGCTCGTCGGCTTGTCCAGAAAATCTCCGACTGTCGCGCCGAGCGGCCGCGTCAGGATGAAAGCCGCCCAGAACAGGAACACGCGGGAGATCGTAGTCCAGTAGTATAAAGCTGCCAGTAGGAAGAGTCCTGCACAGAACACAAGAGCGCCGCCGTCATATCCCAATCCAGTGCTGTCCGCCATCCAATCTCCGAGCGCCGTCCCCAGCGTCTGCGAAAACGTGATCGTCACCCAATAGAAGATTTCCACTTTCGGCGTGGCAACAGTCTGAACGTTGATTGATCCGAGAGTGAGATACCAGATCGCGAGCGAGCACAAGACGCACGCCAACAAAATAGACGAGCCCCCTGTGTATCCGATGCCTAGTGAGCGATCAAAAAAATCGGCCATGGCGGTGCCAACCGTCGTGGAAGCCACGATGGCCAGCCAGTAAATCCAGGCATTGAACCTTGTTGTCGAGATTTGAGCGATCACCGCCGCAACGAATACGACAAGAAATATGCCGGTGCCTACCAAATAGCCCCCGTTGTGAGCATTTTGGTCGGCGTGCAGCCAAGTCATCGTCACCGAGTCGCCGCCCGTTTCGCCGAGAGTCGTGGCAAGAATCTTGATCACCCAGAAACCGAGCGTTACTTCGGGGACTTTGCTCAGGATATCGTCATCGTTTTGCATTATATCTCTCGCAATCGTTCAAGCGGCTTGAGTTTCAGGGACGTCAAGCGACGTCTTCTCGCGACAACAACGCAGGAAGCACGAGAAGGTGTCTACGCGATATCGCCACGTCGGCAGCGGGAGATCATTCCATATCGCCTCGGTTTCAGGATTACCGTGAACAAGAACAATGGTCATCGAAGCTACCCGGTAACATTGTAGCGCATGGCTGGCGCGGAGCCGACCCGCAGCAGACATCGGGGTGTCACATGCGGGCATCCCGACCGAGGCAGGATCGCCGCGCCGGCTCTTGCGGTCCATCAGGATTTTCTTGCGGCGCAAACGGCAAACGATCAATCGGCATCGCACCAAGCCCTGCGACGGAAAACGCATGACAATTTCAATGTGGTGTTAAACGACCATTAACCCGATGATAGCACCAATGGCCGCTACGCCGAGGAAGGGGCAACTGGTGAGCCACAGATCGTTTGGCCGTCGTGGGAATCCACCGCCTTCGTCCGGTTGTTCGATGAGGACAACCGAAACCGTCGCACAAGCCATAAGGGTCCCGTCTACCGAGCCTTCAATCGAACGGTCTATGCGCTTGTCGAAACAAGGCGAGTTTTCTTCGGTCGATGAGGAATTGCGACAATGGAAGCTGGCACGCAGACGAAATTTCGAGATCCCGTGGCGTCCGCTTTCGCTAATGGCGACGCTGTGTTTCGGCATCGCCTCCTTCGCATTGCCTGATTCAGTGAACGATAACGTGCAATGGCTGCTTTATGCTTTGACGGCGGCGAGCCTGTATGCAGGCTTTCGTAAACGTCGCCAGCACACCAAGAACTGATCTGAAGGGGCGTCTGACGGGCGTTCTCGAAAAAACTGCGATAGCGTGGTTCGCTCCACATCAACGGCTCGCTCGATGAAAGCTGTTGGTTTGCGGGTCACGGCTGGTGGCTCTCCATAGCCGAGACGCTAACAACTGCTCCGGCATAGCCTTTCGCCCATTGAGGTCGCCTGTTGGCACATCGCGACGGATTGGAACCGTCTGGAAATTTCCGGTGGTTGGTTCGAACCGGAAATCATCGGCCCGAGGCGTAACCAGTCGCTGATGACGACCCAACTGCAACATCGCCCATTGAAGTGTGCTAGTCTGGGCTGACGCGTTGAAGGGAGGCGACGAAGAAGAAGAAGGTTCATTACAGTCTGACATTTCATTTTCCAGCGCGCTCCATTGTCGCCATGATCCTGCGGATGCACTCAGCTCAATTATTTTGACATTCATTGCGGAGACACACATGCCAAATTCATTGGGAAATCATGCGATCGTGCTCGGCGCCGGAATGGCCGGCCTTGCCGCAGCTCAGGTTCTCTCGAAATACTTCAGCAAGGTCACGATACTGGAGCGTGATGTACTCTCCGGGGATCCCCTGCCCCGCAGTGGGACGCCCCAGGCGTCGCACGCCCACGCCCTCCTGGCCGGGGGGCTGCGCGCGCTACAATCGCTCTTTCCCGACTTCGAGCGAGATCTCCTGAGTGCGGGCGCGGTGCAGACATGCGCCGGCAAGGAAATACGACTGGAGCGTCCAGGTTTCGATCCCTTCCCGAGCAGAGATCTTGGCTTCGAAATCTTCTTCATGTCTCGTCCATTGCTCGAGTCTGTGACGAGACGTCGCGTTCAAGAGAACCCTAACATCGAGATCCGGACGCGTCATCGCGCCACGGAGATCGTTGCATCTGCGGATGGGCTACGAGTGGAGGCGGTCCGTTGTGAAACCGATGAAGGCGGGACCATCAAAATCGATGCCGAATTTGTAGTCGAGGCTACCGGGCGGGGAAGCCTCACGCTTCAGTTGCTGGACCGGTTGGGACTGGAAAAGCCGCGAGAAACAGAGATCGGAATCGATCAGGCATATTCGACCACTATCGTTGAGCGACCGAGAGATCCCGAAACGTCATGGACCGGCGTTATGGTTCTTCCCAGTGCGCCGGCAAGCAGTCGCGGCGGATTTTTGTTTCCGATCGAGAAGCAACAATGGATCGTTTCGATCGGCGGCAATCATGGCGATGCTCCTCCCGGCGACATGGAGGGCTTCCTTGATTTTGTAAAGAGCTTTCGGACATCCACGATCTACGATGCCTTGAAGAGCGCCCGGCCGACAGCTGGCATCGTTCGCTTTCGCCTCCCAGCCAGCACACGGCGTCATTATGAGAACCTCGAGTCGTTCCCGGCGGGCCTGCTTACGACGGGTGACGCCTTGTGCCGCTTCAACCCGGTCTTCGGCCAGGGCATGAGCGTCGCGGCCCGGGAAGCGGTGGTCCTGGATGGTCTGCTCCAGGATGGCGTTCCGATGGATCAGTTAGCCCAGCAGTTCTTCGCTGCAGTCCAACCTACCATCGAGACGCCTTGGGGCGTCGCCCAGAGCGATTTCGTCTATCCCGATACGCGAGGCGTTCGGCCTACGGATTTCGAACAACGAATGCAGTACAATATCGCGTTGACCAAGCTGGCAGCCGAGGATTTCGAGGTTCACAAATTGTTGGCGGAAGTTCAGCATCTTTTGAAACCGCAGTCGGCGCTTCGCGAGCCGGCACTTGCAAAGCGCGTAATGGCGCTCGCGGAGGCGTAGGCCTGGATACCGGTTCGCGTAAAGAAAACGCGTCAAAACAAGAATCTGTCAAAACAAGAATCTAGAGCCCCGTTCCGATTCCATCGGAACGGAAAGAGCTCTAGTTCAGGTCGGCGAGGAACGCATTGATCGCCTCAGCGCCTTGTTTTGGCTGCTGGCATATCCACCAATGACCCGCACCTTTCAAGACGGCCACCTTTGCCTGGGCGCGCTCGGCAGAACGACGCGCGAACGTTTCTCCGCCGCAATAGGCATCTTCCGTCGCGATCAGCGCCAGGCCCGGTTTGGCGGCTGCCCGTGCCAACTCGGCTCCCAGATTGCGCATCACCGGCTGCGCGGCCGATCTGTACAGCGCCAGGATCGCCCGGCCCATGTCCCTGTCAGCACCCGCAGCCACTTTCTGGGCGATCGCTGGGGTCATACCCAGGCTCTCATAGCGCTGAGCTCGGGCCTCGGCCGGCAGGTTGAGCAGCTGCGCGAGTACCTGTTCGCCGATATCCGCAGTCTGCCAGGCCCGCGCCATGTCGTGCCAGACGTAATCCGTGTCGAAGCACCCCAGAATATCGCTTGTCCAGGATCGTATCAGGCCCGGATGCTCCATTGCGATCCGCATGACGTGTCCCCGCCCCAGTCGTGCCCCACAAGATCGATCGGCTGTGTCAACCTGGCGAGTTCGCCGGCGAGCCAGTCGCGATAAGCATCCGTGGAACAGTCAAAGCCAACAGGGATTTTGTAGCCGAATCCGGGTGGAGAAAGCCGAACAACGTCATCACCGCGCAGATGCGGAACGAGATCGTCCCAGACCGCCTCGGTTTCAGGATTACCGTGAACAAGGACAATGGTCATCGAAGCTACGCCGAATAACATTGTAGCACATAGCTGGCGCGGAGCCGAATCGGTGACCCGTAGCAGTCGGGCGTCACATACGGGCAATCCCGACCGAGGCAGGATCGCCGCGCCGCCTCTTGCGATCCATTGGCGGCACGCCGATCCGGCCACGGTCGCGCTGGACGAATACGATTTGTTGATCTCGGCCTTCGGAGTGATGTTCTTCGGCGACCGGATGGCGGCGTTCACCAATATGCGCCGCGCCGCCGCGCCGGACGCGCGCATGGCACTCATATGCTGGCGTTCGCTGGCCGAAAACCTGTGGATGGAAGTGCCGATGACTGCAGCCGCGCAGCACCTGCCGCCGCAGCCGAAGCCGGTGCCGAACGCTCCTGGAATGTTCGCCTTCGCCGATCGAGACCACGTGACCGAGGTTGTGACCACGGCCGGTTGGGCGCCGCCTCGCTTCGAGAAACTCGACATGGATCTCGATATCGCCGCCGGCCGGGGGCTGAAGGAGGCCGTGGTTCAGTCCACCCAAATCGGCGCCTGAACAGTTGGCTGCGCAACCAGCCAGCAGAGGTCGTCTCGGCCGCCGTCGCCTCTGTTCACAAGGCGCTTGCGCCCTATGCGGACGGTGCGAGCGTGCGATTGCCCGGCGCGATGTGGTTGATCAGCAGCGCGCCCGCCTGAACGAGCGCCGCTAACCGGCTGTCGCCTGGTGGCCCAACTTAGGGCTTAACCCCGGGCGTCGCAGACCCAGGCGCGTATCACGCATTCCTTGCCGCCGAATTCATAGCACTTGCGCGTCGCTTCGTTGAGGGAACTGGAAATACGCGATTCGATCGCGTAGCCATGGGCGCCGCAGGGGTTGGCCATGTCGATCGACAGTGCCGCGCAAGCACGCTTCATCGGCAGCGCGGTGCATCCACCCTTGCATTGCTTGAGCGCCGCAGCCCGCGCGCCGGCCTCGCCGGCATAATCATGGGCTTCGCCGTAAGCGCCGCATTTGCCGATCGCGAATGCGCCGGCTGCCCGGGCTTCGGTCGCGAATAGTATTCCGGCCAGCGCCAAGCTTGGCAGAAAAACAATTATCACCCGGCACAGCAATCTGCTCAAAGATGTCAAAGACCCCTCCTCCCCACGTCACCGGGCAGCACGCTAGCGCAGGGGTGTTTCCACTTGGTGAATGAGACGCCGTTGTTGCGACGCCAGGCAGTATGGCTGTTACGACAACCGCTCGTAACGACGGCTGGTTTGGCGGGCGAGCGCGAGCGCTTCGGGCGTATCGACATCAAGAAACGCGCCGCGGCCCTCGACCTGGACTTCCACTACAGCCTCGGCGTGTGCCGTGATCAGGTTGCGGGCGCCGACATCGCCGTCAAGCTTCATCAATTCGTCGAAGAAGCGCCGCGACCATAGCACCGGATTGCCGCGCCTGGAGTCGCTGACGGGCACCGCGATCAAATGACCGCGATCAGGCGCGAACGCCTCGATCAAGCGGTCAACCAGCCGCGCATCGATCCGCGGCATGTCGCCAAGGCACACCACCACGCCGTCGGCATTTGCGGGCACCGCGGCGATGCCCGCCTTGACCGAACTCGCCAGCCCGGCAAAAAAATCAGGATTGCGGACAAACTTCACCTTGAGCCCGGCCAGCGCGTTCTCGACCTCGGCGGCCTGATGTCCGGTCACCACGGTCACGCTGGATACCTTGGAGGCCAGCACGCGTTCGGTTACGATCCGCAGCATCGGCTTGCCGCCGAGATCGGCCAGCAGCTTGTTCGGACCGCCCATCCGGGTGGAGCGCCCGGCTGCGAGGATAACGGCCGCGATATTGCTGTTGCCTTCCGGGCCGGCCGGCTTGCGCGGCTGCGGCCGGGTCACGATTTCCATCAGCAATCCGCCGACGCCCATGCCGGTGAGATCCGCGCGCGTCACCTTGAGGCCCGCGAGCAGGCGCGTCAGCACCCAGTCAAAACCGTTCTCCACCGGTGAGCGCGCGCAGCCTGGCGCGCCCATCACCGGGATGCCTCCGGCGTTGCCGATCAGCAGCAGATTGCCGGGATCGACCGGCATGCCGAAATGCTCGATCTCGCCGCCGGCCTCTTCGAGCGCGGCCGGGATCACATCGCGCCGGTCAGCGATCGCAGAGGCTCCGAACACGATCACCAGTTCGGCGCCGAGTCCGAGCAATTCCCTGATGGCCGCGGCAAGCGCCGCCTCCTCATGCGGCACGCGGCGCTCGGCGATGATCGAAGCACCCGCGGGCGCCAGCCGGTCGGTGGTGACCCGCAGCGTCTTCTCTATCACTTTCGGCGCAAGGCCCGGAAGCTGCGTGGAGACAACGCCGACGCGCTTGATCTTGTAGGGTGCAACGCTCATGCCGCCGGTCTTTGCGGCGGCCACCGCCATCTCGCACAGACCGGATTCGATTCCGAAGGGCACAATCTTGACGGTCGCAATCATCTCGCCGGGAACGACAGCCTTGAAGGCCGGCAACGTTGCAAAGGTGATCGCTTCATCGACGCGGTTGATGCTGTCAACCGCCGCGCGGTCGACCATCAGCACGCCTGCGCGCGCCGCGAAAAGATTTGATCGTCCGGTGAAGGCGCGCTCGACATTGATGCCGTCACCGGCAATGGCGCGCGCGATGCTGCCGGCGGCGATGTCCTCGGAAACGTCGCCCTCCTCGAGCCGGATCACGACGACTTCCTTGACGCCGGCCTTCTCGAGCGCCTCGACCTCGTTCGGGCCGATCGTGGTGCCCTTTTTCAGCACCAGCGATCCCTGACGCAAGGTATGAACGGTGACGCCGCCAATCGCGTCGACCGGACTCGCAGGACCGAACTTCATGCCGCATTCACTTTCACGTCTACTTTCGGCAGACGAAGCTGCGCAGTGATCTCGGCCATGATGGCGACGGCGATTTCGGACGGCGACACCGCGCCGATATCCAGACCGATCGGCGCATGGATACGCGCGATGTCGGCGTCGGATGCGCCCTGCGCCCTCAGCCGCTCGCCACGGCTGGCATGGGTCTTTCGCGAGCCCAGCGCGCCGATATAAAAGCAGTCGCGTTCGAACGCATGCAACAGCGCGGGATCGTCGATCTTCGGGTCATGCGTGAGCGCAGCGAATGCTGTGTAATGATCGATATTGAGCGGCGGCAGCGCAATGTCGGGCCATTCCGCGATCAGCGGCACATCGGGAAACCGCTCCGGGCTGGCAAACGCCGTGCGCGGATCCACCACGGTCACGTCATAGCCGAGTGAGCGCGCCAGCGGCGCCAGCGCCTGGCTGATATGGACCGCGCCGATGATGACGAGCCGCGCGGTCGGCGCGTAAACATTCAGGAACAGCTTCCTGCCGCCGACCTCGATCATGCCGCTGGTACCCATGCGCAACTGCGTCGACAGTTCGGCGCGCAAGGGATCGGCGGCGATCTCGCTGGCCTTGACCAGGCGCTGCTCGCCATTGGCGGGATCGAGCACCACGATCGCCGGCCGGCGCGCCGCGCGTTCGGCATTGAGTGCTGCGAGCGTCTCAAGCTTCACGGCTAACCGACCTTCTCGACAAATACCCGGATGGTGCCACCGCAGGACAGGCCGACGTTCCAGGCGGTTTCGTCCGCGACGCCGAATTCGAGCATCTTCGGCTGGCCACTGGAGATCACTTCGAGCGCCTCGGTGACCACGGCGCCCTCCACGCAGCCGCCGGAGACCGAGCCCAGGAACGTGCCGTCATCGTTGATCACGAGGCTCGAGCCCGCCGGCCGTGGCGCCGAGCCCCAGGTCTGGACCACGGTGGCCAGCGCCACACCATGGCCGGCCCTCTGCCACGCCTCGGCCGCCTGCAGGATGTCCTCGTCGCGATTGAGCATGGAGCCTCTTTCAAGCTGCGGGACGGATCGCGCTGCGATGGTGCGGCGGCGTCGCCGACGATAATGCGGCAATCAGGCCCTCAATTGAGCTCAAATTATGCACCGGGCGAAATTCGTCAACGTGGGGCAGCATCATTTTGATGCCCTGCGCTTTGGCCTCGAAGCCGCCATAGCGCAACAGCGGATTTAGCCAGATCAGGCGGCGGCAGGACCGGTGCAGCCGGTCCATTTCGAACGCCAGCCGCGCGTCAGCCTCACGCTCGAGCCCGTCGGAGATCAAAAGCACGATCGCGCCCTGCCCAAGCACGCGGCGGCCCCATAATTTGTTGAAGGTATGCAGCGAGGTGGCGATGCGGGTGCCGCCCGCCCAGTCCTGCACCGAGGAGCTGCAGCTTGCCAGCGCCTCGTCGGGATCGCGCGCGCGCAGCGCGCGTGTCACATTGG
>JAGXAJ010000009.1 GCA_018971625.1 Pseudomonadota bacterium | reverse complement strand
TGTCAAACCGCGTCTTCAAATCCTACGACGACATCGTCGACCACTGCTGTTACGCCTGGAACATCCTCGCCGACCAGCCGTGGAAGATCATGTCAATCGGGCTCCGCGACTGGGCCTACATCGGTCGATCAATTTGAGGATTGGTATTAGATCATCCTGCAGCAAATTGTGTCGCCAAGGTTGAAGGCGTGGGATCGATCGCAGACGCGCGTTTGCTTCTCCTCAAAACTGACTTCGAGGTCGAAAGCCTGAACCAGGTGGCGCGGTCCTCGATCATCTTCTCGAGCTCGGCCGCTTCTCGAATCGCGCCTCGATCGCTGCTTTAATCTCGGAGAGGCACGGCGTGGCAGCACCGGCAGTCCATTACGAATTGCCCCGTTGACGATCGTGCGGCGGTGTTCTCGCAATTCATCACACGCGAAAAACAATCGACGGAGCTCGAAAGCACAACGAAACATCGCGGCGTAGCTGTCTCGACGTGCTGCGGCGCTTCCACAAATGCGGCACTCAGAGGAACGATAGTCGCTGCAGTGCGTTTGCAGGACCACCAACCTTGAGGAAAAACAACATGAAAAGGATTTACGCGCTGGCGGCTATCGTGGCCGCGATGGGCACGACGGCTTTCGCGGCCGAGTCGATGTCGAGTTTGCCGCAGGATAGCTGGACCATCACCAACTATTACAAACAGAATGTATACGATAAGTCGCAGAACTCGATCGGCAAGATCGACGACGTATTGATCGATAAATCCGGCAAGATCACCGCACTTATGGTGGGCGTTGGAGGTTTTCTCGGCGCCGGCGAAAAAGATGTCGCATTGCCGTTTTCCGCTGTGAAGTCGGAAAAGAAGAATGACAAATGGTACCTGACCGCGGACGAGACGAAGGACTCGCTCAAGAACGCGGAGGGCTACAAATACGACTCGGCCACAACGACCTGGTCTCGCGATACCAAGTAACCGGGGTCGAACCGTCTATAGGAAGGGTCGCCCGGGAGGCGGCCTTTCTTTGTTGGTCGTAGCAACGGGCTCTGAAGTACAGATCGATTTTGCGCGTGTAGGCGCCCTGATCCACGCAGCGATACCGCTTCCTCGAACCTGTGCCTAGATGGAAGCTGCAATCCCAACCGCATCGGTCCACCTCAGTCGGCACCTCCAGTGACCGGGCAGGATCACAAAAACTCGCAGGCTGACATTCGTCATCGCGTCGAATGGAACAAGCCTGCCTGCATTTCTGTGATCGTATTCCAGGTCTGGAACTCCAACCGGAGGGGCGCCGTAGTGTCACAGTTTTAGAGATCGTTAGTAGATGCCGATATAGTGCTCTACCAGAGGTTCAACTAAGCGGTACAATCTTTGGGCCATGGGCGACAGCGAGGCCACCTTTGCTTGGCGAATGTTCAATTTAAATTGGCTGCCTATCGTCTTGATGGGGGCGATGCTGCTTGGCGTGGTCGTCTGCACCGATTTTTCATTGGAGCCAGTTGGCTTCGGTGTGACCATCGCGATTGGGATTTCGTTGGTTCTCATCGCTTACGGTTCCGCATGCACTTTCGCTGATCTTAAGCTGATTTTCTGGTTCGGTTCGACCGCTCAGCTGATTATAACTGCGGCGATTGTTGGCCCCCTTAGCTATGTCGGTAATGCGTTGAGTTGGCCACTGCAGGATCAAACGCTGTTGCTGATTGACCGGGCCATTGGGCTAGACCCCTCAATCGATTGCAGCCTTTGTAAACGATCACAGTTGGCTCGTGAAATACCTGAACAATGGTTATGGCCTCATCAAATGGCCATTACTCGGCATCCCCATCATTTTAACGATGGGGTTGCAGTTGATTAGGCTGCAGCAGTTCATACTTGCGATAACCATCGCGCTCATAGTGACCATCGCGATCTCGACATTCCTGCCGGCCATCGGGACCTACTACGGCCTGAATCTGTCGCCAGCAGAGAAATTTCCGTTGCTTGATTCAACGAACTACGCAGCGCAACTCCGCGATATTATGGCGTTGCGTGACGGGTCACTGCGCCACCTTGAACTATTTAAGCTTGCCGGTATCGTTTCTTTTCCGAGCTTCCACACAGCGTCGGCTGTTCTTTACATCTGGGCGCTGTGGCCGGTTAGGGGATTCCGGTGGCTGACGATTGGCATCAACACTTGGATGATAGCGGCGACGCCTGTGATCGGCGCACACTACATCATAGACGTGGTGGGAGGGGCTGCCGTAGCCGGCGGTTCCATTTTTTTGGCGAGCCGTCTGTTTCAAATGCTTGCCACCAAAAGCATTGTCGGTGTCGATCGCTTATCCCTTCGAACTGACCTGCGATATGTAAGCAGCCGATAAATCCTTTCCGTGTATTTGCCCTTGCCAATCGACACGCCTTAAAGGTGAAAAATATGTAAACGTTTTTTCAAACGTGTGCCAGTGATGCTGGCTACTCGCGAACCAAATGCGTTCAGCGCGGCCGAGGATGCCGGCTTGCCTCTTGCGCCGTCTGTGGGTGCAAGCTGTGCTTTATTGTCGCCGCCGATGTTAATGAGGAAGCCATGTCAGAGCTCGTTTCAACCTAACCAAAGGAGCAGCGAAGCGGGAACTCAGCCATCCTGATATCAGTGCTCGCACTGGTGACCGTGCTCGCGATCAAACTGCTTTGGATCTGTACCGGTGTGTTCGATACCGACGATGCCATGCGATTGGTCGAAGTTCGCGATCTGATAAACGGGCAAGGTTGGTTTGATCTCTCGCAATACCGATTGGATCCGCCCGGTGTACTCATGCACTGGTCGCGCGTTGTCGACTTACCTTTAGCCGCATCTATCGTAGCACTGAAGCCGCTGATTGGAATACATGATGCGGGGTCCGTGACGCTGTTTCTGTGGCCCTTACCGCTGTTGGCCGGCGCGGTCGCGCTGGTCGTGGCAATTGCCCGGCGCTTGAACAACGGCTTGGTCGTTTCGCAGATAAGCGCAGCAGTGCTGGCTGTACTGGCAGTGCGACACTTCGTTCATTTTCGACCGGGCGTGATCGATCATCATAATGTCCAAATTGATTTATTGCTGGCCTTGATTTTGTTCACGCTTCAGATCGAGCGAAGTGCGATCAAAGCTGCAATGGCTGGTCTAGTGGCATCGCTGTCGCTGGCAATTGGCGTTGAAATGCTGCCGGTAATCACAGCGATCAGCATTGCCGTGGTGGGGCTTTTTATCTGGCGTGGTGTGCGCGTCGGCCGACAGATCGCAGCCTTCGGGATCGCGCTGGCGTCGTCGTCGCTTGTACTCGCATTGGCGCTGCTTCCACGGCGAGAACTGGTGTCATCCGTCTGCGACTCGTTGGGTGGTCCAGTTCTGCTGTTGACCGTTGGGGCGGCATCAGCTTAACCGTCATGGTTGGGATTGATCGCTACCACTCTACGCTATGGTTGCGGCTGGCTACGACGACGGAATCGGCGGCCGCTTTGATCGGCGCGTTCGTCTGGCTATTTGCGGGATGCCTCACGTCGCCTTATGGGCAACTGGATCCACTTGTCGTGTCGCTATGGCTCGACAAGCTTCAGGAAACGATCTCGCTTGCGACGATGCTCCGGCTTGGCCCCGAGGAAGTCCTCGGTTTCTACGGGTTTCCTTTAATTGCTTTGGGAGTAGCGGCGGTGGCCCTGATCCGGTCGAATCCCTCGGATCGGTTCCGTTGGGTCGTTGGCATCGCACCGCTCACCGCACTGTTCGCGATTAGCGTATGGGAAATTCGAGGCACAGCGGGAGCGGCAATGGTGGCAGCGCCAATGTTTGCCGCGGGTGCCGCTATTGCCTGGCCATCACTTGCGATTGGGCGCAACCTTGTCCTGTTGGCGTTCGTCGTCTCACCGGCGGCGTTTACAGTGCTGGGACCGGCCATAGAACCACTGATCGACTTAATTTTCGAGCAGCAAAAGATGTACTTTACTTCGCTCCCGAAGCCTCAAGATGTCAGAGCTTGTCGGACGTCGCTTCCTTAAAAGCACTTCCAAAAAGGACGTGTGATGGCGCCAATCGATCTCGGACCGGCAATTCTGGCGCAAACCAACCACGAGGTCTTTGCAGCGCCGTACCATCATAACAATGATGGCAACCTCGCAACGCTCAACCCCATGCTGGCGCGACCTTCGGCGGCGCGTCAAAGGCTGTCGGATCGTCATGTCGACCGCCCGGTCGGGCTTTGGTACCCACTAAAGCACGGGTACGAAGGCCTTGCACGGTAGGTCCCCCGACGCTAGGTTCCGGGCAATAGAGGAGACGACGGCAATGCTGGCAGACATCAAAAAGCAGATAGATTCACAGTTAAGCCTCAAGATGGTGGGGGTGTTGCTGGCGGCCGTGGTCCTGTCAATTGTGGCGTTGATGATAATGTACGCGCTGGGATACCCGGCGATGCTCTTGGGGGAAATGCACCTCATTTGGGCGACGCTGATGCACCTGGTGCTGGCAATCTGGTCGGCGATAGAGGCAATCCTCTTCGGGATCATAGTCTTCGGGCTTCTTATCGCGTTCCTTCTGCCGTTCTTTCTAGCTTACCGGATATACCAGAAGAAACGGAATGCCCCCCCATCCGTCTCAAATCCGCCGCCGCAATCACCTGCGGCGGACCCGATGCCGCAATAGGCGCTGGACACACTTCGCTCCGCCTTCAGTTTCAGATCTCATCTATTGGCAGAAGCTTTTGGTATTGGCAGAAGCTTTTGGCTGCGGAGTGGACGCGAGCGTGAATAGACCACTTCATCCGGGAACCAATCGGACTACATCAAAGCTCGCCGCAGGCTTCGAATTGTGCCTGACGTGCACTAAGCATCTCCGAGCGAATCCAGAGCGAACCTGACTTTATTGGGCGAAGACGGTGATTTGCCTCGAACGATGCCTTCGACCCGCCATTCCTAAGCGCTATGATTGGTAGGAATAGCCCATTACCACTGATCGACATCGTTCGATACGCCGGCACGAGATCAGCCCAACACAGACGTCGCCGTAGATCACGCGCCAGCAATCTTGGCGGTTGGGATCTCGGCGGCGGCTGAAGGCTGGCATCGCCCATAATTCCGCGCATCAAACGCTTATGGAGAAGCCGCTTTCTATTGTCGTTCGCGCTCGACCCTACCGCAGCTTATTGCAACAGGGTCTTACTGCCGAACGGTTAGAGACCGGCATTCTGAATTGCGCCGAAGAGCAGGAGCACGAGGATGAATAACGAGAGAGCCACCCGGCCAAGCGTTCGCCACGGCGAAAAGAAAGCAGATGAGGGGATACGCATGACAAAATCCCAGATTTTTTACTAATAGCGCGCCGAACAGGCACAAAAACGAGGGGTCCAACATAAGAATTTACTAGAGCAGGCTGGCATCCGCAACCGCGCGGGAGCGCCAATTATCAACCACTTGGGGGCACTCACCACGTCTAGCTACTGCAGATTGTGGTTTGGCTTGGCATCTGAAGATGCGGCAATATTGAAAAGTTGGACGACAACAAACGGGGCCGCTATGCATTTTTAGCAGCCGTGATGAGGTCACGGGCCGATGGGCGGTAACGCGACGTCAACCGCCGAGTGATATCGAAATGCCGCCGCGGATGGGTGTGTATCGCGTACCGCGGCGCCCGGTCGGCCTGCCGGACTGTAAACGGCAGGAGTGATGCGTGGAGCCGCCGCTGATTCAACGCAGCGGCGGCTCCTTTTGGTCGCATGTCTGCCACGCGCCGACTTGCAGCATAAGTATAACTTGCAGCATAAGTATATATGACAGCTGCGACACACAGCGTCATCATTTGGCCTTTGCCGGATCTTATTGGAGCAGCGAAGCGGAAAAGATGGGAACCCACTATGCGAAACACAATCGCGAGCGTTGCTCTCGTCTTGGCGCTGATGCCTTCGGCGGCGATGGCGGGGGAACGGGCAGGTGATGCTGCATTGGGTGCCGTGTCGGGCGCCGTGGTACTTGGGCCGATCGGGGCCGTGGGTGGCGCGGTCATCGGCTATACGGCCGGCCCATCGATTTCGCATTCCTGGGGCATGCACCGCTCGAACTCGCGGCGCCAAGCACGCAGAACCACTCGCGTCACTGCACGCGATAGTCGACCGGCGCCCACCAATCAATCTGCCTCCAAAGATCAAGCATCCACCCAAGCAGCTGCCCCAGCGCGGCCGTCCAACACCACAACCGCTTCCAGCATGCCGCCAGTCCAGCCGTTGGAGTGAGCAGAATGTGGATTGATGGGCGCGGAGCTTCGGCCCGGCGCTATCCTATTCGATAAGCGTCGAAGGCGTGGGCCAGAAAAATAGCTGCACTGCAGCAAGTCAGAAAAGCAACAACGACGGTCATGACAGCACTCCTGAACAAAGAAGACGTTTCTGACGCCGTTTTGTTTCAGGACCGCTTCGTAGGACTGAGGAAAAGGTTTCGTGGCGGTGACCATTTTGTGGCAGGCGACCGCGCGCTCAATGGGCAGGCTTGCAAAGCCGACCAAACGACCGACTGGCAGGGTGCCCTGTGAGGTTTCAGATGCATCCGAAACGAAGGCTCGGGGGGGGGCCGGCCCCGCGCTCTTGCTCTGAGACCTCAACCACCGGGCGGATCATCGTCGAATGAATTCGCCTGTCTGAGATTTTCGATATCAACATGGCGAACCAGCTTGCGGACTTCGTCAGCTGAATTTGGAATGTGCCAAAGGGCGCGCTTTGCAATCTCGCGTAGCAGCGCGATCTGATCGGCGTTAGGCAACGGTCCACCGGCGCGCTCGCTCGCTGATAGCGCACCGTCCACGACGTGCATCGCCGTGGCCGCCGCCCAAATGTCTCGAGGGTCCTTACCGAGCGCATCAGTCATCGCTTGCGGCTTTCTATGAACATCCTGGCCGGATACTGGACAGCCATGGGATACAAGATCAGAAGAAGCTCGTAAGTAATTGATTCCGCTGGCGCTCCCTAGCGGAATCGAACCGCTCTCTCCACCGTGAAAGGGTGGCGTCCTAACCGATAGACGAAGGGAGCGAAATCTCAATCCTCGCCACGACCGGTTGGGTCGCGCCGCGGCCGTTTCGCCTGTCACAGCAAATAGTCCGGCAAATCAATGCTTTGGTGCCCGATGGCGCCGTGCCATGCCCGTTTGGGTGACCAATCAGGACGTCAGCGGGCGAACGTATAGTGGCGTTTGGGCAGTCGGGCAAGTCGCCGGAAAGCGCTGCTTTGCAATTGGGCCGGAATACCAACCACGACAAATCGCGGGATTTCCGGCTTGGCCGCCAGGCGCCAGGATGACGATTGACGATTCGACCGCGCGCGATAAAACGCGCCATGCGAAACATCCTGCTCATCGTCCCGCTGGCAGCGCTGTCGATTTCGACGGCCGCAGCCGATTCCCTTGCTCGACAGAAGCCGTCCAGCGACGCGATTCCGGGCAAGCCGTTCGCAGCAGAGCGCATCGGCCGCAGTCATGTCTGCGCGGCATATGGCCCGGGTTTTGTGAAGGTCGACGGGAGCGATACCTGCGTGAAGGTCGGCGGCTCGATCAGCGCCGGAGTCAGCGGCAGGCGCTGACCGTACGATACGAGATCCTGTCATGTCACCGGTGGCACGATGCCTTGGCATCGCTATCCTGGTATCGGAACCGTTCCGCCACATTGGCGCGCACCCGTTCGGATTCATCAAGGGCGAATCGGAATCGCGGGTTGCGCTCGAACGCTGTGCTGGCATCGATGCGCTCATAAGCGGGATCGAGCTCGTGCAGACACCACAATATCTTCCAAGGGTTGATGGAGCAGGCGCGTCGCCAATCTCTGCGTTCAGTTATCGTCACGGCCCGTGACACTCGAGAGTTCGGATGAACAACTGCGTCGCGAACTCGAGTGCCGTCCAATCAAAAAAAGGCCTGTCGAACCGCGACGAGGCTCAAAAATTTGAAAGCCGGAAATGCAGCCTGGGCGTCAGCGACCGAAGAATAGCCACAGTAGAATAATCACCGGGATCGGCACACCCAGCAACCAAAGCAGAAGTCCTCTTCCCATGCTCGCCTCCATGAATTCCTCATCTGCAAAGAGAATGCGCTGAGAGCGTCCTCGTTCCGGCGGCACGGGTAGAAAGACCTCACCAATGACCGGTGTTCGGCATCGAGATCCATGGCTCGGCGGGCGCCTTTGCTTCGCCTTTCTGCAGCAGTTCGATCGAATGTAGATCCGGCGAGCGGACGAACGCCATCTGGCCATCGCGTGGCGGACGGTTGATGGTGACGCCGAGCTTCATCAGGTGAGCGCAAGTCGCATAGATGTCGTCGACCTCGTAGGCGAGGTGGCCGAAATAGCGATCTTCACCATATTTTTCTTCTTCCCAATTGTAGGTCAGCTCGATCAGCGGCGCACCGCGGGTCTTGGTAAGTCTCTTGAGCAAATGCTCGTCCTCGGCCGCGCATAAAAACACCAGCGTGAATTTGCCCTTGTCGTTGTCGATGCGGCGAACCTCCTTCAGACCCAAAGCATCCTGATAGAATTTCAGCGCAGCATCGAGATTGCGGACGCGCAGCATGGTGTGGAGGTAGCGCATGTTTCTTGCTCCCTTGAGAAAATCTGGGGATTCGCTTTGGTTTGAGCAGCTCAAAGACAATACATAGCAGCAAATTCCACGAGGATGCAGTCCTCTGCTGGCGGATAAAAGATCCCCTTGTTAAGATCCCGTGGTGCGCCCTTTCGTTCGCGGTTCTTTCAAAAGCACTGCACCGCGTAATAGTTCGGAGCCGCGCAAGGCCAAGCCGATGTGCTTGAGCCGTATCGGCCGTGAACTCAAGAGCTGGCGTGGTGACGCCTGCTAAAAGATCTCGGTCAGCACGGGACCACAAAGTGGGAAGACTCGACAGCGAACAAAAAACTTCGCACGAGCGGTTCGCTTGACCCAGCGCGGGGATCACAAATCCGGTTCGCGGGATGAATGATCTGCTGGCCCCCAAGAAGCTACGCTTATGGATCCAGCGAGGCAAAATGCTGACAGGTGAGAAGCACGTCCGTCTGCTCGGGAATGATCAGGCGCTTTTCGGGAATGACTGAGTTGCCTGTTCGGGAGATGCCGAAATTACTCGGCCGGTGCCTTCTCTCGCTGAAGCAGCCGCACCAGATCAGCCATGCTGGAGGTATCTTCACGTTTCGGGGGCGGGGGCGGGTTGTCTTGCCGGCTCCAGCGCTTGAACAATCTAAAAATCATTTCCGACTCCGCTTGAGCTGACGACGTCAGTTACTCAATTCGCTACCCGGCCGGTCGTTCCTTCGATACCGGTTCATGCGAAGGATAATTTGGTTCGTTGCAAGGAGCGTGAAACAAAGAAACAAACAGGAATACGGTTCAGATGAATAGCCTCAGGCTTCGGCCTCACCTTCGCCTTCGCGAGAGCTGTTCTCGCCCCGGCTGAATACGCCGTAGTTGCTGGATTTCTGCCCGTTGCCGCTGGCGGCGATCACCGTTAAGCCCAGCCGTAGGAGCTCCCGCACCGCGGCAGCCCGCGTGGGCATTCGATGTTTGAACCTGAAGTCATCGATGAGCGAAAGCTCATCCGGGGAAAGCATAATCTGCAGTCGTTCGCCGCGCATGTCGTTCATTGGATATGCCCAAAATTAGACAAATGAGTAACTACCTAACTGAGCTAAATCAAAGTTGGTTCCATGAACTACTGAAAACAGGTTAAGTTAGTAAAATATAACAATAAAATCAATATGTTAGATATTGACTCGGCGGCGGGTGAGCTTAGGATGTAAATTCGGGAGTATGCCGATGAACAAGGAAACCAAGCTTCCTCGGACCTCGAAGGACCAGAAGCCGCCAACGCGACCCAGCCACGAGAAGGTCATCGAGAATCTTGACCGATGGGCCAATAGCCCGGGCCTGCAGCCCCCGAGGTAGTGTCGATGGCCGAGCGCCGAGCGCTGTCCCGGCGCTTTAGGTATGTCTTTTTGTCGTTCCAGTTTTCGCGCCTGATGGGGCGTAGCTATGGGACCAAAATTTCAAGTCATCGCCTGCGGCGCCTTGTCGCCTGCGCGCCCTTGAGCCGCGGCGACGCCAGTTCAATGCGCTGACGCCTGGATGCAGGCCGGTCTCGTTCTCTTCCCCAGACTTGTCGTCGATGGCATCGTTCAAACTCTGGGACAGCTACGGCATAGAAACGAAGCGTTAACGGCACGCTTGTCATTCGTCGGAAGTTGCCGGGTTCCCTCTGAACAAACGAAACTGGCAGGCGTTATCTCGCAGCTTTCCAACGTAGGAGATGCGCATGAGAAAGACGTTAGCAGTTCTTGCAACCGTGGCGGCGGTGGGCGCCACCGCAGTGACCCGCACGGCCGGCGGAAGCGCGCGGCTTCGGCCCGGGCCTCGCTTTTGGCCTCGCGGCAGGCGCACTCGCGGCCGGCGCTTATGGAGCATGGGGACCATATTATGGACCTCGCTACTACGGCTACTATGGCCCAGCTTACTATGGCCCCGCTTATGCCTCTTACGGTCCCGGACCCTACGCTTATTATGGTGGGCCGTACTATTACCACCATCGCCATTGGCACCATCACTGGTGAAACGAAAAGCCCGGAAAGACTTCCGGGCTTTGGCGTTTGGCGCACTCGCCGAAAACTCTGAAAGCGAAAATCCCGCTAGGCGAATGAGGGTTTCTACTGCCACGCTCTGCCGTCAGATCCGTTTCGGGCATTCTCGAGCGTGGTTACAAAATATTCCTGGCGTTCCCGTTCGAATCTTTTCTGGGTAGCTTTGAAGTTTGCGACGCGCGCCGCGATTTCTTCGCGTTCGCGAGCAAGGCGCTCTTGTTGTTCGGTCATCATCCATCCTTTTGATTCGTCTTCATATCCATTGGCCGTCGCGATTGGGGCGCGAATTGGGAAACGACGTTGCAGGATTATGATTGTGCGCATGATAGCCATCGCGGTGGCTATGACTGGTGGATAAGGCTTGCGCCATGCTTGGACTTTCACGAAATCTGGTTCGCCAGAAGGAGAGGGGAGACTCGCATGGCTAAGATCGATCCGGACTCACGGAGCGTCGAACAGCTGGCAGGGTTGCGCGATCAGGCCATCGAGAAGCTCACAAAAGGGTCGCTGTGCGGCAGGCGGCTTCGCTCGCCAAGGCAGAGAAGAACAATGAAAGAAGAGCGACGAACCCGAGGAGTCGACCGCAGAGGCGGCACAAAGATAATCCGCAATCGACGGATATCCCTGATCTGCTTTTGATCGGGCAGTGAGCTGGTAATCCGGGTGGCCATGCTATAGTTGGCGCGGCCAGCATGCTTCGGATAGTTTCCGTGATTGCATTGGATCTTCGTAGTGGCGTTGAACAACTCGGCGACTTGATCGCCGAAGCATCTACTATCGTGCCCTTTACCGGTGCCGGTATCTCGACGGAATGCGGCATTCCTGATTTCCGCTCGCCGGGCGGATTGTGGACCCGCCATCGCCCGATTCCGTTCGATGAATTCGTCGCCAGTTCCGAGGCTCGAGACGAGTCGTGGCGCCGTCGTTTTGCGATGCAGCCGACATTTGCGGCAGCGCGCCCCGGGCGGGGCCACCGCGCACTGGCTTCGCTCTACAAGGCTGGCAAGATCCCGGCGATTGTCACCCAGAACATTGATAATCTGCATCAGATGTCAGGTTTCGCTGCCGACCATGTCGTGGAACTGCACGGCAACACCACATATGCACGCTGCATCGGCTGCGGACAGGCTTACGATCTGCATTGGGTGCGGCAACGCTTCGAACTTGACGGTGCAGCCCCGACTGCATCGCCTGCGCCGACCCGGTAAAAACCGCCACCATCTCTTTTGGTCAGGCGATGCCAGAAGACGCGATGCGCCGCGCCGCGGAATTGGCGCAGCATTGCGACCTGTTCCTGGCGATCGGGTCCTCGCTGGTGGTATGGCCGGCTGCCGGCTTTCTCCCAATGGCCAAAAACAACGGTGCAAAGCTCGTCATCATCAACAACGAGCCCACCGAACAAGATAATATCGCTGATCTGGTCATCCGCCGTGACATCGGGGAGACACTTGGTCCCTTCGTCAGCAACTAACGCCTAATTGATTGGTGGCTATGCAAGGCTGTTCATAGCCAAGGCTGTTCATAGCTTTGTGTGAATTCGTTTTTTTGGCTATGCGTGGCAAGCGGGAGTGTTATCTTTTGATTCGAGAGATTCGCGTGGCGGCATCATGAATTATCATGGATGGGGCGCGTGTACAGGCATCGTCGCGGTGGGCGGATGTCGATAATGTGTGGGGTCCGGGGTTATGGGGTCGGACGGATTTGAGTCCAAAAAGTTGGGGGGACCATCGCCAGGCGTGGTGGGATCCGACAGGCTTGGGCAAAGCAGACTAGGGGCGGAACGGTTGACTCCTGGCGAGTTCTCAGCCGATCGCGATCGCGCGATGGATGCGCTATCGGGTCTCGGCGACTGCGCCGCCAACCTCATTGAAATCAGCGGCGTCATCAAGTGGTTCGATGCGTCAAAGGGCTACGGCTTCATCGTTCCCGACAATGGCTGGCCTGACGTGCTGCTACACGTCACGGTGCTTCGCCGCGACGGCTATCAGACGGCCTATGAGGGCGCGCGTCTGGTCTGCGAATGTGTGCAGCGGGCCAAGGGATATCAAGCGTTCCGTATTCTTTCGATGGATGAATCCACCGCAATTCATCCCGCCCAGATGTTGCCACCGCGGACCCATGTCAGCGTCACTCCGACCAGCGGGCTGGAGCGGGCACAGGTCAAATGGTTCAACCGGCTGCGCGGCTTTGGCTTCCTGACCTGCGGTGAGGGCACTCCGGATATTTTTGTTCACATGGAGACATTGCGCCGCTTCGGCATGACCGAATTGCGGCCCGGCCAGTATGTGCTGGTCCGGTTCGGACCAGGATCGAAAGGCATGATGGCTGCTGAAATCCAGCCGGAGTCGGGTCCCGGCCTGTCGTCGCATTAGCTTTCCGACTACTCGCTCCGATCTCGCCAAAATGATCTCGCGGGGGTTCCTCGCGGCTGGTATTTGCCATGATCATCGGGGTAGGGTCCCGCCGGACGAAATCCTCGGGGTTGGCTTAAGTGGTGTCGATGAATGTGAATTGGTGTGTCGGTCAGGTTCCGCTGCGGTCCTGGCTCCGGATTATGGCGTCGGTCATTGCGCTGTGGGCTTGCACAGGGATCGAGGCGAGGGCGGCAAGCGTTCAGCCGCTCGAGATCGTCACCAAGACAGGCGTCCATATGTTCTCGGTCGAGATGGCGACGACGGAGAAAGAAAAAGAAACCGGCCTGATGTACCGCAAGGAACTGGCTGACGGGAAAGGAATGCTGTTCGACTTCTCGCCCGAGCAGGAAGTTTCGATGTGGATGAAGAACACCTACATCTCGCTCGACATGATCTTCATTCGTGCCGACGGCCGCATCTTGCGGATCGCCGAAAACACCGAGCCGTTGTCGACCAGGATCATTCCTTCCAACGGGCTTGCCAAAGGAGTGCTGGAAGTAATCGCCGGCACCGCCGAGAAATACGGCATCGAGCCCGGCGATCGGGTCGGCCATCCGCTGTTTAACGGCCATTGAGACGGCGCGATCGGACCGGGACGGCTTCTTGCTGGCGCTGCCTTAAGCGTGTATCGACATCATTTCAGAGATCGCCCGGGGTATAGCGCAGCCTGGTAGCGCGGCAGTTTTGGGTACTGCAGGTCGTTGGTTCGAATCCAGCTGCCCCGACCAATTTCCGGCGCCAATCGCCTATTGCTTGACCGCCGTCCAGGTACCGCGGCAGCCGTTTGACCGCTTGAATGTCCCGGATCCCGCGTTGCCCGACTGCCGTTTGAGTGACGCCATTGGCATAACCGATCATGTTGATGGTGCTATCGGGATCGGCGCGTCCACTTCCGTTTGGCGATGAGTTTGCCGTAGGAAATGATCGCCGGCAGCATCCCCGATGGATGGCATCCGATGTCCGCAAATAGCCAGGTGCCATTGAAGCTCTCGACGTCGCCATTGCCAGACTGATCGGTCTCGCCGTTTTATGGGCCAGATAAATTCCGGTCGCTTCGCCTGTGCTTCCCCCGGCACTGCCCGGTTGAGCCGATAGCGGCGGCCAGGCGCCGAAAAACAGACAAGCGGCCAATGCGATCGGCAGACTGGATCGGACGACATGCCAATGCATGACGGGAGCTTCCGCGCGAACTTTTGGCTTGATTTCGATTAAAATCGCGGCGGCCAGCTTCGCCGTCAAGCCGGGCCGCGGGATGGCTGGTTTCCCGGCTGCCGCCGATCCGTTTGCAGGGGCCGATGTGCCCATCGAACACGGCTCGTTGGGAAACCGCGGTGTGGGCGACCCTTGCTATTGCCCTTGCTCGCGGCTTGGGGAACACTGGTTGCAGGATCGGGCGTAGCCAAGCCTATGCGGTTTGCTGCTCGGAGCGAAACGGATGACGACCGGTCGAACAAGAGGATGCGCGATGCGAATCAGGCTTCTGGTTTCTGCGGCGATGTTGTTGTCGGCCTCCGCGCCGTCATTTGCCGCCGATGCGGATGTGTACGTCCGGCACCATCACCATCATGCCCGCAGCATCGACGAGATCTACCTGCACAATTACGGCCCGCCCGACTTCTATCCCGGCACCAACATTCCGCCGGACCGCGTGGTCTATCCCGTGAATGGTGCGCCCTATGGCATCTACGATGGTTTCGGTCGGCATTGTGAGCAGTCCACCGCGAACTACCGCGGCCAGGACGGCCGCCGGCATCCCTGTAACTAGCTTTTCATGAACTGAAGCGACGCGAGCTAGGCGCTATCGAGCGGGCTCGATCACGTTGCAATTGGTGCGGCCCGACATCACGCAATCCTGCATCTTGCTGGCTGCCGTCAATTCGTGCGCGAGCCAAAGTCCGGCGACCAGCAGGACCACCGCAATGGCCAGTCCCGCAATCGCGGGGGTGCGGCTTCCGCCGCCGTCGTCTTCAGGCTCTTCCATGGCGCGCGGTCTCTATTCCGGCTCGATCCAGGCTCGCCCTAGCGCGAACTGTCCGACTGGTCCCTCGACGTGGAATTCAACGCCGGTCATCCGGGCGAAGCGATCGATATTGTTGTTGCCGATCGCGCAGCCGCCGAGCCCCATGTCCGCCGCCATCAGATAAAGCGTCTGCATCATGACGCCTACGTTTTTCAGGACCAGCGAATAGGCGATCGAACTGTACTTCCATGAGATCCGGTCGAACCGCGCCGCGATCGTGATCAGCACCTGTGGCGCGTTCGGCGCATCCATCGCGAGGATCGCGGAGTCGAGCTGGGCTTCGATATCCTGAGGCTGGACGGCGATCGGGACCAGCGCATGGCGATCCGCTTCGTAATGATAGAAGCCGCGATCCAACCCCTTGCAATTGGCGATGGTCAAATAGAGTTCGAGTTCGTAGCTGCTGCCGCCGGACGGGTAGGGCCGCACGGTGTAGGCGATCATCGGACCGCTGCCGTCGCCGAGATCGGCGCGGTTTTCCCAATGCGCCTTGATCCGCGCGGTATTGTCGAGGAACTGCGAAAGCTCGGTAAGCGTGATCGGATCGTTGTCGTCGAAATCGCGCGTCGAGTGGCGTGCGCGGAACAGGTTCAGCGCGCTCGAACCCGTATTCGCAGATTCAGGCAAGAGATGCTGCAGATCGATGGCCTTGCCAGGCCAGGGCGCGCGCACCGACGCCGGCGGCGGCATTGTATCGGCATAGGGATATAGGCCGCCCAGCGGATTGGCCTGCCGGCCTTCAGTGGAGTGGGTGTGAAACAGCAGGTCGTGAAAATCCCAGAGCACGAGGTGATCGTCGCCCTCGTCGGCGCGCAAGCCAGCGCTGCCGGCGCTGACCCTGAACAGCATCCCGCAATCCAGCAACAGGCCAATCAGCTCCGCGCCCGGAAAGCCCTCCTGCCGTCGCAGCTTGCCGAGCGTCTGCGGCATCGCAAGTGACGCCAGTGTGGCTGCGATCTTCGGGTCGCTGATCCTGAACAAGGCTGTGGCCCGCGGCGATTCCAGGACCATCTCGTCGCTACGCCGGCGCATGTAAGCGAAGCGCGACAGCGCGATGCGATCGTTCGCTGCGAGTTTTGCCGGCCGTGGCCAATATTCCGGCATCTGCGGTTCGATGACGACCTGCTCGTTGCCGCCCTTTGGCGGACCGAAGCGATATTCCAACAAGCCGCTGCGCGCGAGCCGGCGGACCAGCAGATCGATTTCCTTGTCGGTGGCACTGCGTGCCGCGGAAAATGAGTTGAGTGGAAGGCCCGCACGCAAACGCTGCGCACGCTCTGCGGCAACCATGCTGAACTTGCCGAGGCTCACCGAATAGCCGTTGAAGCAGGCGAGGACGTTACCATCCGCCTGGGGTTCGAGCGCGACATGCGCGCCCAGTCTGGCGGCAACTACGGATGGCGCGGCGCGCGACTTTGGCTTTTTTCTGGCAGCGCGCACGCCGGATCACTCTCAGCTGTGGGGGGGATATGGCGTGAGTTCGCTTTCCGGTATCGCATGATCTCGCAGGCCGAGTTTTACCGGTACATCGTAGAGTCGACCCGGCCCGAAGCGGCGATAGAAATGCCGCAAGCCAGGACCGATCACGCGGACAACGGGCACCTCGACATCGGGCCGGGTCTGGTCGAGCACCAGGAAATCCATTCCCGCGCGCCGGGCGATCTCGACACAGGCGTTCACCTGCGCGCGCGTGGTGTCGAGCGCGCCGAACTCCAATCCCGATGGCAGCGACGGATTGCTGACCGGCCTCAGGAACGGATAGTTCTTCAGGTACAGCGGCGTCTCGCCATCAAGGCTCGGCTTCTCGCCGGTGCCGCCTTCCATGAGGCCGATCGACAGAAACTGGTTGAGTTCGGTCAACGTACGCAGCAGCGCAATACGCTTGTCGAAATGCGCACCGGAGCCGAATTCGATATTTTCCCGCCCGTTTTGCATCCAGTGCAGAATCGCGACATAGGTGGGGACACCGAGATCGCTGGTGACGTCGAGCACCCAAAGCTTGCGGCCGCGATCGGCTAGCTGGCTCCGCAGATCGCGAACATAAGAGTCGTCAAACTGCTCGAGGTCGACCTCGTTCCGTTGCGACCGGTTGTACCACCAGATCGCATAGGCATCGCGCTCCACAAGTTCGAGGAAGCCTTGAACGATGGCTTCCTCGAGCGTGTTGCCGGCCGCGCAGCCGTTGGAATCGGCCTGGAAGGCGGCGGGCCCGCGATAGAAGAAATACAGCAAGCTGGTCGGAAGGTACCGGAAGCGTCCGTCACGCAGCGACCACACCGGCGACCACTCGATCCTGGCCTCGTGGTCGAAGGGCGCGGGCGCGACCTGCGATTCGCCCGGCTCCTCCGCCGAGTGGTCGGCGCGCGACTGCGCATCGCTGAACAACAGCACGTCGTTAGGCAGGATAGCCTCGCCCGGTGCAAAATCCGAAAATCGTCGTGTGAGCCTGATTTCGTCGCCCTGAAAGATACCGGAGTAGCGCTCGATCGATTCCATCAGGGCGCTGGCTTCGGCCTGCTCGGCTGTGCTGCCCTTACCGAAGCTGCCGCCGATCAAGCCCTCCCTGAGCTGATCGACATCCTCGGCCGGCGCAGAGAAATTGTGCTTGGCGTGGAAGTTGGTGTTCATCGGCAGATCGGCCTCGATCCGCTCAAGCTTGGTCACCACCCCGGTAAGCGGACTGACATGCTTGCGATGTCGCTGCACCGTCGTGCGTGCCGAGACTGATCGATAGCCGCCGCTGGTCATCACCAACTTGGTGCCGCCCTTGACCTCGATCGGTTGTGGTGTCCGCCGCGGGTCTCGCAGCCGTGCCTTTCCGCAGGTCGGACATTGCGGGCGAATCGCCACGTAATGTTTCATCGTACTTGCGCCTAACAGGTCATGGCTGATGATGTGATTATTGAGCTCGGTGCGAAAGCCGCTCGCGATGGCCTTGGCGATTTCCAGCGCGGCGAACTGGATGGCGGTTTGGCCGAGCGGTTGGCGCATCAGTGGCGAAACCGCCACCGCGCGCGCCGGTCCGCGGTCGAGAAATCCCTTGACCTCGCGGTTGCGGATCATGCGGTCGAACAGGCAGGTCCAGCAGGCGCCGTTGCCTGGTCCGAACAGGGGACCCACCAACGGAAAGGCGCCAGAGGGTTGCACCAGCAGCCAAGGCTGGCGCTCCGACACCCGCTGCTGATTTAGTTCGGCGAGCCGCCGCTCGAGATAGTCGTTTACCAGTGTGACTGTCAGGTTGGGTGAACGGTTGACGACGCGGACGCCGAGTTCGCTCAACGCGGCACTCAATTCAGCTGCCCCCTTGACGTCGATTGCCTCGACCCGTACGCGGCAATTTTCGTGATTCTGCTCGGCGAAACCCGGCGGCAAGCCCAGGCTCGCCCAATAGCCGTCGACAGCGGCAGGCGACGAAGCCGGCACGATATAGTGGCGCTCCATCAGTCCTTTAAGGGCCTGCTCGATTTTATCGGACGAAAAACTCTTCGACAGTTTGCCGGCGATTTCCGAAAAGCTCTTGTCGCCCTCGCCGATGATCGAGGCGATGGCGCAATACAGTTCGCCGCGAAGGAAGAATTTTCGGTCTTCGGAATAGAGGCAGACCGTGTCGGGCGGCAGTACATAGACGGTAAAATTCGGAGCGAACTGTGGAACGTCCTGGCGAGCGGCGGCGGTCTTGCGTGTAGTCCCGCGTTTGACAGCGCGCGTGTTTTTGCTGCCGCCGGATTTTGCAGACTTATGGCGCGGAGTTCGAGTGACGGACTTTTTTCGGGCGGCGTGGACGCGGGCTTTTTTCGACAAAATGAAACCTATTCGGCCGTCATGGGCGGGCCGATCACCAGGTACGAAAGGCCCCGCATAATAAGGTAAAACATGGATTGGCCGGGTCGACATCGTCGAACCCGGCCAATGATAATCAGCGTTGTTAGGGTAAGTGGAAAGTCGCCTGGTTTAGCACCAGCGGCAGGCTCCCCACGAAGCGCAGCAGCCGCCGCCGCAACCGCAGCCCCGGCAACCTCTGCAGCCGCGACAACCCCTGCAACCGTGGCAACCGCGGCAGCCGCAGCCACGGGCCATTTGCACACCGCCCTTGGCCGTCGCGGCATTTTCCTTGTCAAACACGTAGAACGTCGCCAGGCTGACGTCGGCGATTTCCTCCACGCCAAGCGATAGCTGATGATCGGTTCCAAGGGTCGGGGACATCGCCACATCCGCCGTCGGTACGGCCGCTGCCGATGCACCGCCAACCATCGCAAAACTCAAGCCGGCGGCCCCTAACACCGGGGCGGTTTTCATCACCCTCTTCTTGGTCGAAGTGTCTTTCACCCGTGGCATCGTCGCAACCTCCATACCTCAAATGGTTTGACTCCAGCGTACCAATTCTACGCCCGGCAAATGGACCACGCAAGGCGGTTGCACACGCTGCCAGGACATTGGTGGTTGTGGCATCGCATTTGGTTCATCTTGATGAACGAGATCACCACGTTTTATTCACCCGCTATTCATGATTGCGTCCTCTACGAACAATCTCAACGGGAATATCCGTTCGTCGCAAAGGTTTGGCGTTCGCCGCTATACTGATCCTGAAGGCAATCCGTAAAATTACATCGAAGAGGCAGTTGCCAAACTGTCGGCCATAGCGGCCTATGGGCTCGATGGAGATTTGACGTGGGCAGCTATCACGGGCGTTTCATCTGGTACGAGTTGATTACGACGGACATGGCCGCGGCCAGGGCGTTTTACACCCAGGTTGTCGGCTGGAGCGCGCAGGACGAGTCGAGGCCCGATCTCGCCTACACGGTGTTTTGCTCGGGAACGACCCCGGTGAGCGGCCTGATGGATCTCCCACATGAGGCGCGGCGCATGGGCGCGACCCCGAGGTGGATGGGCTATGTCAGTGTCGATGACGTGGACGCTGCCGCCGACCGGCTCACGCGTCTTGGCGGGAGCGTGTGCGTTCCGCCGACCGGCAGCAATATCGGCCGTATTTCGGTCGTCGCCGATCCGCAAAACGCAACGCTGGCGCTGGTCCAAGGAATGATCGCCGGTCAACAAAAGCCGCCCGAACCGAACAAGCCGGGAAGAGTGGGCTGGCACGAATTGCTCGCCGCTGATCATCAGAAAGCGTTTGCCTTTTATGATGAACTTTTTGGCTGGCGCAAGGCCGGTGCCGAGAACGGTTCGACGGAGATCTATCAAGTGATACATACCGGCGAAGCTACGGTCGTCGGCATGTCCAATAAGCGGCAGATCGACCCGATTCCGTTCTGGCGTTTCTACCTCAATATCGGTGATATCGATGCCGCCGCCGCGCGAGTGGAGGCGGCCGGCGGCCTTGTTTTGGATGGTCCGCTTGAATTGTCGGGCGGCGGCCTGATCGCCCGATGCAGGGATCCGCAAGGCGCGACGTTCGCACTACAGGGAAAACGGAGCCAGGACAGGGTCGGTCGTGCGCCGGCTTCGGAAGTTGGCTGGTCCACCGAGTGGGGCCGGGTTTCATCGCGCGGCAGGCTTGTGGTCAACAAGGCGCGGAAGGACCCCACCTCCGATGCCGAAGGCTGACAGCCACCTCGATCTCGCTCAGGCGACCTCGGCAGCAGCGGGCTTTGGCGGCGGTGAGGGCTTCGGCGGCTTGTCCTGCCGTTTTGACCAGGAGATGTAGTAGGCAACTACCGTCATGATGGCAATGCCAGTGATGCTGACGAAAATCTGCGCGAACAGCGAACCCGAACTCATCATCAGTTCGAAATGTCCGACAAAGGACAGGAACACGCCGACGCAGAATACGGCGAGCGACTGCTGACCGCAGACGATCAACGGGTCGAACATTTTCCACTTCAGCCCCGACCAATCCTTCGGCACGAACCGGATCACCAGAATCACGATCACCGCGAAATGCAGGAATCGATACGGCGCAAGATTGGTTTTGTCGTTCGGATTGAAGGCATAATAGAGCCAGTGCGGGAACATCGCGCCGAAATCAGGCAACTTGCCGGCCATCGTCATGATGAGGGCAAAAATCAGGTAGGCGATGGAAAGATACAGCGTGAGTGGCGCCATGATGATCGACATAGATCTCCGTGCGCCGCCCAGTGCGCACCATGAGCCGAATACGAACAGCACCTGCCAGCAATACGGGTTGAAGTACCAGGCGCCGGCGGGATAGGCGCGGAAATTCCATCCGAAGTGGCGCGCCGCCAGCCACAGCACGATGGAAGCCAGCATCATCGCGTTAGGCTGGCGCAGCATCATCCAAAGCACCGGCGGAAACACCCCCATCAGCACGATATAGAGCGGAAGCACGTCAAGATTGACCGGCTTGAACTTCAACAGCAATCCCTGTCGCAGCGTCTCGGTCGCGTTGTCGACCAGGCCTGCGACGTTGAATTCGTTGATGATCTCGGAATCGCCAAAGCGGAGCGCGAGATAGCTGATCGCAGCGATATAGATGACGAACAGAATGATATGTGCGACGTAGAGCTGCCAGACCCGCTTGGTCAGGCGGGTGGCGCCGACGATGAAGCCGCGTTCGATCATCATCCGGGCATAGACGAAGGAGGCGGTATATCCCGAGATGAAAACGAACAGATCCGCCGCGTCGCTGAAGCCGTAATTTCGGGTGGTGATCCAGTTTACGACGTTGTCGGGAATGTGATCCAGGAAAATGGCCCAGTTGGCGACGCCGCGAAAGAGATCGAGCCGCAGATCACGTCCTTTTTCGGGAAGGGTTGCGTTGATTTCCATGGCTGCCATTTCGACATGATCTGTTATCGGGCTTTCGGGCAGGGTGTCAGCCGCACGATTGATCAGGTTGTCAGGGCACAGCTTAGTGACTATACCGGGCCCGAAGATGTATCATCCGAAGTACGGGCGTCACCGACAGAATTCCTGAAACGATGCCCCTTCACTACCCCGGCCGGTCGCGCGGTGCGCTGCCATGCTGCAATACTCACGCACTTTGACTAACGGACCTGACCATTCATGACCGCACGCATCTTTAAGCCCGCCAAAAACGTGATGCAATCAGGGACGGCCAAGACCCGGGAATGGCAGCTCGACTATGAGCCCGAACAGCCGCGCGCGATCGAGCCCTTGATGGGCTGGACCTCCTCCGGCGACATGAAGCAGCAGCTCACGTTGCGGTTCGACACCAAGGAAGAAGCGGTGTCCTATTGCGAGCGCGAGGGCATCCCCTATCAGGTGATCGAGCCGAAGGCGCCGGCCTGGCGCCAGACGGCCTATGCCGACAATTTTGCCTTCCGGCGCGGCGAGCCCTGGACCCACTAACAACTGAAATTGCCCGGATTATCCCGTTTTACCTGGGATTGTCAGGCGAGCCCCCGGATTCAAAACTTCCGGTTGCCTAAGGCCGTGCCGCGGTGACACCATGGCCTGTCTCGATTGCGGCGCACCATCGTCCGCCGGGGAGCCATCTAGCCGCCGCCAAAACAACCGTCAGGGAAGCCGCCCGAAGCCATGCCGCTTCATTCCAGCATCGATCCAACCTCGTCCGAATTCGTTCGCAACGCCGACGCCATGCGAAAGCTGGTCGCAGACCTTCGCAGTCGGCTCGAGCAGGTCGCGGGGGGTGGCGGCGAGGCGTCGCGTGCCCGCCATACTTCGCGGGGAAAGATGTTGGCGCGCGAGCGCGTCGACCTCTTGATCGACCCGGGCACCGCGTTCCTCGAATTGTCGCCGCTCGCTGCCAACGGGCTTTACGGTGGCGATGTGCATTCGGCGAGCGTGATCACCGGCGTCGGCCGGATTTCGGGCCGAGAATGCGTGGTGGTTGCCAACGACGCTACCATCAAGGGCGGTACCTATTATCCGATGACCGTGAAGAAGCACCTGCGCGCCCAGGATGTTGCGCGGCAGAACAATCTGCCTTGCGTCTACATGGTCGATTCCGGCGGTGCGTTCCTGCCGCAGCAGGATGAGATTTTCCCCGACGAACGGCATTTCGGTCGCATCTTCTACAATCAGGCCCAGATGTCCGCCGCGGGAATCCCGCAGATCGCGATCGTGATGGGCTCGTGCACGGCCGGCGGCGCCTATGTCCCGGCGATGTCGGACGAGAGCATCATTGTTCGCAACCAGGGCACAATTTTTCTCGGCGGCCCGCCGCTGGTGAAAGCCGCGACTGGCGAGGTGGTGACAGCCGAGGAACTCGGCGGCGCCGACGTGCATTCACGGCAGTCCGGAGTCACAGATCATTACGCCCAGAACGACGCCCATGCGATCGGCATTGCGCGCCGCATTGTTGCGACGCTGAAGCCGCCGCCTGCGACTGTCCTGAATATGCGCGAGCCGCGCGAGCCCCTGTTCGATCCGGAGGAAATCTACGGCGTGGTCTCCGCCGCCGATGGGCGCAAGCCGTTCGACATCCATGACATCATCGCGCGGATCGTCGACGGTTCGGAATTCGACGAGTTCAAGAAACTGTACGGCCAAACCCTGGTTTGCGGTTTCGCTCATATCTGGGGCTGCCCCATCGGCATCGTCGCCAACAACGGGATCCTGTTCAGCGAGAGTTCGCTGAAGGGCGCGCATTTCATTGAGCTGTGCTGCCAGCGCAATATTCCGCTGGTGTTCCTGCAAAACATCACAGGCTTCATGGTTGGCAGGAAATACGAGGCCGGCGGTATCGCGCGCGACGGCGCCAAGCTGGTGACGGCCGTCGCAACCGCCAATGTTCCGAAGTTCACGGTCATCATCGGAGGCTCCTATGGCGCCGGCAATTACGGTATGTGTGGCCGCGCCTACAGCCCGCGCTTCCTCTGGACGTGGCCGAACGCGCGGATTTCCGTAATGGGCGGCGAGCAGGCGGCGATGGTGCTGAGCCAGTTGCGTCGCGACAATATCGAGGCCAAGGGCGAAAGCTGGTCGACGGAAGAGGAAGAAAAATTCCGCGACCCGATCCGCGTCCAGTATGAGAGCCAGGGCAATCCCTATTACGCGACCGCTCGGCTATGGGATGACGGGGTGATCGATCCGGCCGATACCAGGCTGGTGCTGGGGCTCGGCCTGTCGGCAGCGGCGAACGCGCCGACCGAACCGACGAAATTCGGCCTGTTCAGGATGTGACGATGGATCGCTCCAAACTCTATCGCCGATTCCGCACGCTTCTGATTGCCAATCGTGGTGAGATCGCCTGCCGGGTGATCCGCACCGCGCGGGCGATGGGCCTGCGCAGCGTCGCGGTCTATTCCGAGGCCGATCGCGGCGCGATGCATGTGGCCGAGGCCGATGAGGCTGTGCTGCTCGGGCCGGCGCGCGCCCCTGAGAGCTATCTCAACATCGAACGCGTGATCGACGCCGCGCGCAAGAGCGGCGCCGAGGCCGTGCACCCCGGCTATGGCTTCCTGTCGGAAAACGCCGAATTCGCCCGGGCCTGCGCCGAGGCAGGGTTGGTGTTCGTCGGTCCGACCGCCGAGATGATGATCGCCATGGGCTCCAAATCAGGCTCGAAAGCGCTGATGGAAAAGGCCGACGTGCCGATGGTCGCCGGCTATCATGGCGAGGCCCAGGATGACGCGACGCTGGCTCAGGCGGCCGAGAAGATTGGCTTCCCGGTTCTGGTGAAGGCGTCAGCCGGTGGCGGGGGCCGCGGCATGCGTATCGTGCAGTCGGCAGCCGAGTTGGCGCCCGCCATCATCAGCGCCAAGCGTGAAGCCAAGGCCGCGTTCAGCAACGACCGCATGCTGATCGAGAAGTACGTGCGGAATCCGCGGCATATCGAGGTGCAGGTGATCGGCGACAGCCACGGCAATCTGCTGTCGCTGTTCGAGCGTGAATGTACCTTGCAGCGCCGACACCAGAAGGTGATCGAGGAAGCGCCGTCGCCGACGCTCAATATGCAGCAGCGTGCGGCGGTCTGCGCGGCCGCCCGCAAGGCCGCTGCTGCTGTCAACTATGTCGGCGCCGGCACCATCGAATTCGTCTCCGACGGCAAGGACGTGTTCTTCATCGAGATGAACACGCGCCTGCAGGTCGAGCATCCCGTGACCGAGCTGATCACTGGCATCAACCTGGTCGAGTGGCAGTTGCGCGTGGCATTCGGCGAGAGACTGCCTTTTGTCCAGGAAGACATCGGCTTCAGCGGACATGCGATCGAGGCGAGGGTCTATGCCGAAAATCCGAGGAAGAATTTCATACCGTCGGTCGGCCGGATCAAGACGTGGCATGCGCCCGACGGTGTCGATGGAATTCGCGTCGATGCCGGCTATCGCAGCGGAGATACGGTATCGCCGTATTACGACGCGATGCTTGCCAAGGTGATCGCGTGGGCTCCGACGCGCGAGGGCGCAATCGACAAGCTCAATCACGGGCTGGAAGAAACCGACGTCTATGGGATAGTCACCAACATCCCGTTTCTGTCAGCGCTCGTCACCCATCCGGCCGTGCGCGCCAACGCGATCGACACCGGTTTCATCGAACGCGAGTTGAAGAATCTGACGGCCGCCGGATCGGTAACGGCAGGCGATCTCGAACTTGGCGCCGCGGTCGCCATCATTCTGGCCGACGAACGTGATGCCGCCGATTCTCGTTCACCGTGGCAGAGCTTCGGCTGGATGCCGGTCGGTCAGCGGCGGCGAAATTTTCTGTTCCGCCAGAACCAGGGCGGCGAGCATCGCGTCACGCTGACATACGGCAACGGCCATTCGAGGGTGATGATCGGCGAACACGAAGCGACGTTCGGCTACACCGTCAATCATGAGGGCGAAATCGACGTGACACTCGACGGCGTGACCTCGCGGGTCGTGTCTGCCATCGACGGCCATGAAATCTATCTCCGCACGCGCAACGGACGCTTCGAACTGCATTGGGTCGATCCGTATGGCGGCGAGGACGAGGAGCAGGCCGGCGAGGACAAGATTGCTGCGCCGCTGCCCGGTACCGTGGTGGCGATACTGGCCGAGGAAGGCGCGACGCTTGAGAAGGGCGCGCCGATCCTGACGCTGGAAGTGATGAAGATGGAGCAGACCTTGCGCGCGCCTTTTGCCGGTGTGCTGAAGAAGATCAAATGCAAGGTCGGCGATATCGTTCAGGAGGGCGTCGAACTCGCTGAGCTCGAACCGTCGGCTGGGTGATCCGCATGAGCGATACCGTGCGCATTTTCGAGGTGGGTCCGCGCGATGGCCTGCAGAACGAAAAGACACCCATCGGCGTCGCCGACCGCATCGCCTTCATCGAAGCGCTGCTCGATGCCGGACTGCATACGATCGAGGTCGGCGCCTTCGTGTCGCCGAAAGCGATCCCGCAAATGGTGAATTCCGATCAGGTGCTCCGTGGTATCAGCCACCGCAAGGATGGTGAGTTCGGGGTGCTGGTGCCGAACGAGAAGGGCTACGAGGCAGCGCATGCCGCCGGCGCCCGGGAGATCGCGGTGTTCGCCGCGGCTTCGGAATCCTTTTCGCGGGCCAATATCAACTGTTCGATCGCCGAGTCGATCGCGCGCTTCAAGCCGGTGATGACCCGTGCCACGGCCGACGGCATCAAGGTTCGCGGCTATGTTTCTTGCGTGCTCGGCTGCCCTTACGAGGGCGAGATCAAACCGGAGGCGGTGGTCAACCTGGCCAAGACGTTGTGGGACCTCGGTTGCTACGAGGTCTCGCTCGGCGACACCATCGGGGTCGGAACTCCGCTCAAATCCCGGCAATTGCTCCGCGCGGTCGCGGGCGCAGTGCCGATCGCCAAGCTCGCCATGCATTTCCACGATACCTACGGCCAGGCACTGGCCAATCTCTACGCCGGGATGGAGGAGGGTGCCCGCGTGATCGATTCTGCGGCCGGCGGCCTCGGCGGTTGCCCGTTCGCTCCGGGCGCGACTGGCAATGTCGCGACCGAGGACGTGGTTTACATGCTGGAGGGCATGGGAATCGAAACCGGCGTCGACATGACGAAGCTTGTCGCCGCGACCAATCAGATCAGCGGGTTGATCGGGCGCGCGCCGGCGAGCCGGGTCGCGGCGGCGCTCAATGCGAAGAGATGAAAGATCAGCTAGGCAGATCGATCTGTTGCGCGGACGCTTGCACGCCGGGACCATAGGTCGTGAGCAGGCCGAGCATCAGGCTGATATTGGTTTACGGCAACTCACCGCCCGCATCACATCGGGTAAAGACTGATGTCGAGCGCGCCCTTGCGCATCGCGGAGAATTGCGCGTTGGTCTCGATCAGCGAGGGGTTCGGATAAATCTCGGCAGCGAGCTCGCCGCCGCTGCGTTTGGCGATCTCGGCGGCGAACACCCGCACCAGCCTGTCGCGGAAATCGCCTTTAACCCCCGGGAAACTGATGCGAGATTTCCAAGGTCGTGGCGGCATGCCCGTGCCGATCCCGAAGCGGAGAATGACCGGCGTGATAGCAGAACCATAGCCGCGCAGCCTGTTGCGGTGCACACGCTTGCTGCAAGGTCGGCGGAAACAAGACCGACCGGCGTGTTTTTGAACGCGGAGTGTGCCCCCGGGCAATTGCCGAAAAGATATTTCCAACCGCCGGTAACAAGCCATGCAGACGGACCGTCTTGGAAGAGCGGCATCGCCGCTTTCAGAAAACTGCTTCGAAGGGATCACCGACCTATGACCATTAGCACCCGCATCGTGCTCCGCGTTTCGGCCGCCGCCCTCTCGCTGGGCCTGGCGCTGGCCCCTGCTGCCTTTGCCCAGGACAGCATGAAAAAGGATGACGGCATGATGAAAAAGGACACCATGTCCAAGAACACGATGATGAAGAAGGATACGACGTCCAAGGATACAATGATGAAAAAGGACGACGGTATGATAAAGAAGGATGACGCCAAGAAGTAGGCTTCGTCGCCTGGCTTGCGCGCGAGCTCGCCTCGATCTGGGGGCCGCGCTGCCTCCTTGTTTTGCCGAACAGTGCGGAATGGCTTGTGAAAGGCCGCAGCTATTTCTTCCGGTTCTTGCGGGCGGCATAGCGCGCATCGCGCGCGGCTTTGCGTTCGGCTTCAAGTGCCAGCTCGCGAGCGGCGGCTTCTTCCTTTTCGCGCACAATCCGCGCGGCCTCTGCCGTTGCCGCCTCGGCGTCGCGGCGCTTTCGCTCGGCCTTCTCGGCCTCGCGGGCTTCCCTTGCCTTGGCGCGCGCCGCGGCCTGCGCCTCGCGCTCCGCTTGCCGCTGCCTCACCGCGGGATCGTCGGGACCAGGCCGCGCACGGAATTTGTTGAGGATGTCTTGCCTGGCTTGCTGAGCCGCCTTCTGACGGTCTGCGAAGCTAGGTTCCTTAAATCCACTCATCGGTAAACCTTGTTATTTTCATGGTCCATACGCAGCGCCGGCGCATATGGCGAGACGCCTGCTTGATCCGCATCGGGCTTGTACCGCCGCCGGCGCGGGGACGCCATCCATTATCCGCCTGAGGGTCGCCGTGTCGTGCGAAAACCGACGCCGCGACCGCCGTATTGCAGGGCGGTATAACCCGGATTGTGCATCTCACAGGGTTAGGGTCCGACGATGTTGAATTCCGTTCGATAGCGACATTGGGGCAGCCATTGAATGTTCCGCGATATCCCGCCATACCTTTCGCGTAGTCGAGAACAATTTTGAATGGACTGGCATCCGAGCCGGCGACGTGGATTTCAGCTCCTTGGTATCGTTGCATTGCTCTATCTCGTGCTCGCCTATCTCGCGCTTCCGGCGTTGTGGCGGCACCACGAGCATGAGCCGGGGCTCGCTGAATTGCCGATGGTGACGCGTACCAGCACCGATATTCCCGGTGACGCGCTCAATGTCGGGCTGGTGGGCAGCCAGGAGGACCTGTTGCGGGCCATGCAGGCCGCAGGCTGGTTTCCGGCCGATCCCGTCACGCTGCGCACCAGCATTGCGATCGTCGGCAGCGTGGTGCTCGATCGGCCCTATCACGATGCGCCCGTCAGTCCGCTCTACTACCAGGGCAAGAAGGAGCAACTCGCGTTTGAGAAGCCCGATGGCAAGAGCGCCGACCGCCGCCATCACGTTCGATTCTGGCAGGTGCTGAAAAAGGGAACCGATGGCCGCCCGGTTTGGCTTGGCGCCGTGACCTATGATCGCGGCGTGGGCCTGAGCCACTATACCGGCCAGGTCACCCATCACATTGGCGCTGACATCGACGCAGAGCGCCACCTGCTGATGCGGGATTTGACCGCTGCCGGGATGCTTGACGCCGTCTTCCAGATCTCAGGAATCGGGCCGACCTTGTTCGGCCGCAATGGTGGCGGCGATCCCTATTACACCGATGGCGAAATTGAGATCGGCAGCCTGGTCGCCAACGGCGTCAAGCGAACCGAACCGCCGGCATCGTTGCCGCCGCCGGCGCTAATCGCACTGAAGGACCAGATCTGGCACGATGTCGGCGATGCGATCGGGCAATGATGCTGTGTACGAGCGCGCGCATGCGGCCGGCGATCACGCCGGTAAAAATTACCCCTCCCTCACTTCTTGGCGCAGAGCAGAACCATGCCGTTGGCGGGCGTCGGGCACGACACCGTCCAGGCGCTGCCGCCACTGTGGATGCTGGGCTGCAGGGGACGACCTTCGCTCGACAGGCAGGTTGCGGCGGCGATGATCTCGCCTGATCCGCATTCCGAGGTGCAGCCGACCGGACCGCAGGCATTGCTGTCGAGCGATTTGGCATAGACAGCGCTGCCGGGGCCGGGAGGTCCTTGCACGCCGTCCTTGCCCGCGATGCCGGGTGGACCTTGCGGGCCCGCCGGCCCAGCCGGCCCCGGAGGCCCCGCAGGACCGGCAACACCGGCAGGGCCGGTATCGCCCTTGGGGCCATCAAAACAACCGCCCAACGACAGCCGTGAGTCTTCAGGTATTCCATCTGGTCGATTCCCCCCTGTGAAGCCGAATGACTTGAGGATCGATCCAAACAGCGGAAAATCAATCCCACTTTCGAACCACGGCAGGAAAAATCTCGTGTCGCCCAATCCCGCTTTTCTTTTCGCGAATCCCTGTCACGTTGCGCATAAGACGAAACTAGGAGGAACTTGCATGCGGTCGTTTGGATATCGGATCATTTTAACTGCGCTTTTGGCGATCTCGGCCGCGAGCGTTTCATTCGCCGCGCGTGCCGATAGCGGAATCATCCACATTTCCGTGCTGAAAGGCGGATGGTTTATCGGTGCCTCCGGCGGCAGCGGCGTGCTGTATTTCCACGGCCGGCGGTATCGGTTGTCGATCGGCGGACTGGATGCAGGTTTTGTGTTCGGCGCGTCACAGACCTACTTGTCGGGTACGGTGAGCAACATATACCGACCTTCCGACGTCGCAGGCGTCTACGGGGCGGGCGGCGCAGGTGCGGCGGTTGGAACCGGCGTGCGGGCGATCGTTCTGACCAACGAGAAGGGCGCAGTCCTGCAATTGAGCGGGCGGCAGACCGGGCTAATGGTCAATGCCGATTTGAGCGGTCTGGCCATTTCGCTACGCTAGAGCCTTTTCTGTTCTGATGGAATCGGAACGAGGTTCTAGATTCTTGTTTTGACGCGTTTTCTTTAGGCGAACCGGTATCCACTTCGTTCGAAAACGCTCTGGCAGGCTCCGCGGCTACCGGGCGGTTTTGCCTTCGTTCCGCGTCGAAATCCGGGCGGGAGCGGGGGCCGGCCTCAAGCCATTTTCCGCGCAGGACAGCTCTTTCCAGGAGCCGTCGGGATTTTGCTCATAGGCATGGCATGGCGTTGGCGCTATTTCGCTGCCGGATCTTGCGACCTCGGAAGTTCGCGCCAGCGCCGGTGCTGCAGCAACGGCAAGGATAACGATCGCTGCGGATATAGTTTTGGTGATGAGTTGCATTCTGGCAATTCCCCATCGAAGTCGGCCGATTTCGTAATGGGGATTGCGGTATTTTTGGGCCGGACGGTTGCGACGTTCGGCTAAGACCGGCGCGATTTTTCGGATGGCAGGGGAAAACGTCAGCGCGGCGTGTTCTCCCGGATAACCGGACTTTCTTGGGCGACCGGACTCCCTTGCGCCGTCGCCTGCGAACAATTTCGTAAGGCTTGACGCCGGCACGTCAGGACCGGGACGACTTCGCTGTCCGAAAGCTAAGTTGTTCGTTTCGTGCGCGGCTTGCGTCCATCGCATCCCGTCCAAGGCCCGTGACGCTCACGATACGCGCCCTTGCGGGTCCGGGATGCCTCAGAAGTGCCGCTGATTTGCCACGGCGATCGAGAATAATGGATGCGACAGAATTGCCCGATGGGCAAATCAGCGAATGTGTTGCCAAGCGCTTTCTGACCACCGAGCCCAGCGCGTTTGGTCACGGATGTGAGGTCCATCACACGTTAAATCCCGGTAATCGAACTGGCGATCCGGGCGGTCCGACATACCTTTGCAACTAAGGGAGAAGGTCATGTTGTTCAAAGCATCGATTATCGCATTTACGGTTTTCATCTGCGCCGCCATGCTGACGATTGCGCATTATGACGCGCACTTTGCCCAACAGCCGAAATCGGTCCTCGCCAAACGGGCGGCCTGAAGCACTGCTCAATCGCCCGTTATTTTTTGCGGCGGAAAGGTACTGCTTCCTGTGGCAATCACGGCTTTTGTCATCTACATTACTGAAGCTTGATTAGGCCTGCGCCGAACCCAGACCTATGATTTACAGGATCATCTGATTTGCGGGATTATCGTCAGGATACTTTGCGATGCACGGATGGTGGCTCCCGGCGTTGTTCTTGAGCGCGGCGATCGCGTCTGCGGCCATCGAATACGCCAATCTTTTTCTTCGCCTGCACTGAATGCGGATTAGTGCAGCGGGCTATCTCGTCCGCTGGTTTCCGAGCGATCCGGTCGATCGTCGTGCATCTATGTTGTGCATCTATCATGACTTTCAGGAAGTATGCCCGTCACCCTGTGCCCGTGTTTTTTTGGCGCGCTGCGGCGTCATTTTTGCCGGGTCCGTTTACCCGGAACACCGCGCTGTCCGAGCTGCTCTCGCTGGAGATCATCTTCCGAGAGTGACGGTTCGACGCCGTTTGGTTCAACAGGCCGGTTAACGTTGGCATTGTCTGAGGTCACGAAAAACTCCTGTCGTATTCCAAATTGTTCGATCTTCGCTGGCCAGTTGGTTGGCGCTTGGCGACGCGCCCGCGTCAGCCGCTTCCCCGGCAGTCACGCAACGACAATCTGCCTGTTGCTACGTTTCGTGATGACGGTAGCGATGGCGGTACCGATAGCTCAGCATGCCATAGATGAGCGCGACGAGCAGCACGACCGCTCCAATGAAGAAAACAACTTCAAGACCTGGAGGTGTCTTCTCGCTTGTCTGAGTGTTGCTGGGGAACTGGCCGCTCTCAGCGCCGGCAACGATTTTGTTTGCCTCAACTGCCATCTGCTGCTCCCTTCGAACTGGGGCAGACAATCACTCAATCTTCAGAGACAACCGAAGTTCCTAATCGCGGTTTCGGCTGCGCCGCATGGACTAGGAACCAACTTCAACGGTTGCCGTTTGATTGCCACAACTTTCATCCTTGGGATTCATCATGTCAGACAAAACGCTCAACGATCTTTTCCTCGATACATTGAAGGACATCTACTACGCCGAAAAACAGATCTACAGAGCGCTTCCCAAAATGGCGAAAGCGGCGCAGTCGGATCAGCTTCGCGCGGCCTTCGAGAAGCACCACGACGAAACAGAGGATCAGATCGAGCGGCTCGAACAGATCTTCGAACTCACTGGAAAAGCGGCGCGCGGAAAGAAATGCGATGCCATCGAGGGAATCCTCGATGAAGGCAAGGAGATCATGGAAGAATATGAAGGGATGCCTGCGATGGACGCCGGCCTTCTCGCTGCGGCGCAGGCCGTCGAGCATTACGAGATTTCGCGTTACGGCACGCTGAAGGCATGGGCAGGAAAGCTGAACATGAACGATGCCGTCAAGCTGCTCGATGCCACCCTGTCGGAAGAGAAAAAGACTGACGACACGCTTAGCAAGATCGCCGCTTCCGCGGTCAATGCTGAAGCTGCGTAATGTCGATCGGCGCGTTTCCGGGTACGGGCGCGCCGACCGAATTTACCCGGTCCGAAAGCGCATGCTCGCTCGAGAGGTCCGGAAGCAGGGGTGGTGCCAACGCGGATGCGTCAGTGGCGGCGTCTATGGGCTACGACCTGGGCACGGGCGAACTGCGGCGGTCGAGCAGGCGCGGGAGCGCCGATCACCCAGCGATAGAGAGCACGCCGAGATCGTGATTGCCGCGTGAGCAGCACGCCAACAACCAGGGCGTCGAATGCGAACCAGGAGGCAACTAATATCAAAATTGTTTTTTCCATGGGCTCTCTCCTGCAGCCCCCTTTTTACATGGCGATCAATCCGGTCACCGCGACAAAGCCCAAGCCCGCAACCACGGGGATTGCCATTAGCGTGCTGAGGGCGATAACAAGGATCTCGTGCTTCGTTTCACTATCCACTTTGTGCCTCCGCCAGCTTCTCTCTAGAACTAAACGGCCAGGAGGTCGGTATGGTTCCGTTCGGGAATCGTTTCGATAAGGCCCTCGTCTCGCTGGCGCGCCGCGCCGCAGGTGACGGCGGCAGCCGTCCCGGCGAACTGGAGAATCCACCGCCGTTGGGCACAGCGGGCGCGTTTTTTAAGATTCTTCGTTTCGGCGCAAAAAAAACCGCCCTCGAAGGCTACCGGGGGCGGCTAAAAGTCAGAAATGCGCTGGGATGAAGAGCGTGCGGACCAACGGCCGATGAACTCAGGAGTTCCCGCGAAGGAACAGGAATCCGGGAGGACCACCGCGCGCTGACCGGAGGACTCCGACCTTCACTCCAACTTGTAACCTTCACTCCAACTTCTAATAAGTCGCGCCAAGGAAAAGCTCCGCCGATCAGTCTTGAAGGGATGCCGCCAAGGGTATGCGGTCTGATAGCCGACCGACCTATTGAGGTTTTGATGTATCAGCCGTTGCTGCTAACAGGGCCGACCCTAACGGTTGTAAGGCTACCCGGGACAATCCTATTGCGACCTGCGTCTGTCCAAACAGAAAGGTCAGGGCGACCACGTCAGGTCTATCCGTAATGTCTTGCAAAGCGATACCATTGGCCAGCGCGAAAGCGCCTTCGGACTGATCGGCAACTCCTGAAAACCCTTGCGAGGTGGAGTCATTCAACCGAGCACAGACCGTCGAAGTGCTCAGCAAACCAACGACCATCTCACCGATAACCTCGCACGGAATACTCAGAGAGATCGGTTCTTGATCCGTCTGCCCCGCGGTGAAGATGATGAATTTTCCATCTCGCGATGCTTCGAGCTCAAACTGGGTGATTTCCATTGTCGTTGCCTCTCTGGCCGAGTGCCATTTCCTTTACCCTGCTCGTCAATTGGACCGCCGCGGCAATCGATTGTTCCTCCGCTCTATGGTGGCGCAGCCGCGCAAAGGCGAGATTGAGCGCCGCCTTGTATTCGGCAGGTGATGCTTGCGGCGTTCGCCGCCGGTTCCTCGTCGGACTGGCGAGTTTCCCAGGCGGCGGCGATCACCATGTGGCTATGACTCGGGTGCCGGGATGACCGAAATGCGTTCGTTGAACTTATCGCACGTAAATTCCTGACCCGCCTGTAAGGCGGCTCTCAGCCTGGGAACGTCTGCTCGTGCCCGCGCCCGCCCATCGTTATCTATCGTATCGTTGGCATATCCCTCTAAAAACCAGCGAACGGCATAGTCGATCGCCTCGGGAGCGGTTTCGAAATCTTTTTCGTCAGGCTCGTCGTGATGGGATTCAGTTCTCAGTCGAAACATCGTTTAGTGCTCCATTTATAGCCGGTGCAGTGCGGTTTGATCATCTGGCGCACGAACATTTCAAATTCAAGCATCTTTTCCTGCCTGTCGCCTGGATATCGCAAGGTCAGGGCACCGCGCTAGTAAAGCCCCGGCCGGTCTTTTGCTCGGCACGATGCCTAGGGCGTTATCCAGCGCTTCGTTTCGATCTCGCACTGCGGGCACCGGTAGATCGCTTCGTGAAGCGGGCTGTCAGTTTCCGAGGCTCTGAGCGATACGCGCGGCATCTCGACCCGGCAGTTTGGGCAGGTGACGATGCCGATCGGCGAGGGGGCTTGATCCTTCATGCCCGGATTTAAGCCAAGCGGATCACGCGGTACAACCCAGCCGATACACTCGCGCTGAAAGTGTGGCCAGACGGTCACGCCAGCAGGTGGCTGGCTGCTCAACGTCAAGCTGTTCGACTCCGTCCGGAACGACCGGTAGAGGTCAGCAATTTGACGCAGACAGCGTGTTCTCGCCGCCCATGCCAAGATATTCAAGCTGGACCGCTGACGAGGCGGCGCCGACATTCTCAGTTTGGGCTCCCGGGATGACCATCAGGGGGACCCCCAAAGCGGTCCCAATTGTCCCGGTTCTCCCGATCGGGCTTCACCTTTAGCCCCTGCCTGAATGCAAACCAGATAAAGCCGGCAACGGCGGCTAGGCAGATCGGCGCTAGAATCCAATCCGGCATCTCTATCCTCCGATAAGGCTGTTGCTGTACAGATGGCGTCTTGCCATAGGCCGCTGACTAATAGCCCCGAAAGGCGAACCGTTCTCTTCACCTCGACCGGCGTCCCGCAACGTGCTGCGCGCTCTATAGGCCCGTTCCAATTCGTCTCGTTGCGCTTGAAACTAACGGCCGAGAAACGCGCGGGCGGCCGCCAGATTATCGGCAGGATGCGGCTTCCCGGCGTGCCACTCGTCGCACCACGAAATCCAGCGTCCGATCACCTTCTCCGCTTCCTTCAACCTGGTTTCGGCAGCAATACGACGCCTGCCTTCCCTGCC
Organism: Pseudomonadota bacterium; assembly: GCA_018971625.1. Lineage (GTDB taxonomy): Bacteria > Pseudomonadota > Alphaproteobacteria > Rhizobiales > Xanthobacteraceae > Bradyrhizobium. Next base: position 41,853 of record JAGXAJ010000009.1, on the reverse strand, counting down.
GAGTTGCTCGCCGATTGACCGGTGCGAGTGATCCAACGCATCCCGTTCCGCCTCCGCCGCACTCAGCGCCCTGGCCTGAGCTTCAAGGAGGTCGGCGGCCGCCGCACATGCCTTCGCGGCATCCTTCACAACGATGCCGTGCCAAAGTTCAGTGAGGTTGCGCTGGTAGCCATCCTTGAGCATGTCGGCGTCTTGCCGCAATCTCTCCACCAGCCCAGCCACGTCGTCGGTTGGATCAACAGTCTCGGTCATAATTGCTCCATTCTCCGCGGAATGAAGATGATGCGCGTCAACATTGGTTCGACCTTGCGACGCAACCTTTCCCCTCTTGAGAGTCCGCTGAGGTTCCGTCATCGGAAAATAGCTCCGAATCCAAATGACGCCACTGCCATTTTCAAAGCGGGCAACTGAGGATCACGAACGATGTCATTGGAACTGCAGCGTCGTTGTGATTGGTGATGGAAAAACAGGCGCCCAATTTGTCGATTAATCTCGAGAGCGCCTCGCGAAACGCTTGCTAGCCCTTCGACCACAGGCTTTGGATTGCGTTCGGAACACGTGTGAAGGGCAATAAAAATCCTAGCCAGAAAAAAGACAAGCCGAGCAGCACACCCAGGTTCACGATATCTGATGTATTGGCTGATCCGATTTGAAACGTTTGGACATACGCAAACGCAAAGTAAAGGAAGAACAGTGCGCTCACGATTAAAGTCAGGAACCTTTTAGGGCGCGGCCTTACGAACCTGCGAGCAAGTTGACCCAGTTGAAATCCAACCATCACTCCAACCGCTGCTATGAGCCGGAACGCTGAGACATCTGGGGGAACAGAAAATCCATAGCTCAAAACGAGTCCGACGACGCCAAATGCAATAGTCAGCAATAAATTCATTTTTGCGGGAGCCAACGATGAGATGTGACCGGCAAGATAGGCTCCAATTTTTCACGATCAAGAACAACCAGATCGACAGATACTTTTGGACCTTTTTTCGCCGTGCCGCCGACGCGCAAGCTAGCATGATCGAATTTGCGAACGCCAGCGCTCGCTTTGCTTCCGGCAGGAGAGCGACCGGCCTTTCTGACGGGCAAAAAAAGCGCGTCCAGGACCTGCGGCGCCATCCGTAACTCATTGAAACAAGAAGGGAATAGTTACGACAAACGGCGACATGAACCTGACGGGCAAACATTCAGAAAGTGCCCGAGATTAGTGGCGATCCCAGCAGGACGACCATCCGGTCAGATATCAGCGTGTTGCGTTGGCTCGCCTGTCTAACGATCGAAATCGGCCCGAAAAGGGCTTTTCCTGCGTTCGCTCACCCAAAACAATCGTTCAGCGCGATCGTACAGCTCGCGCTGTCGCTCGACGTCCTGACAGATGTATCGGGGACGGTCGAACGCGACGAAGAGGAGGAAAAGACGCTCGATCAGATCATCGATCGCCTGATCAGATCGGCCATTCGCGCCCTGCGCCAAGCGGTTGGATCAACCCAAATCGACCCGCCGGTGAGTTCGTTGGTCCGGATTTATGCGGGCGGGGCAAGACTGTGAATTGTGGATCAATCGGGCGAAGGGCTAGGCCGCAAGGATGCCGTAATCCGCGAAGAGGAAAAAGGATCTGTAATCTGCACCGCCCCGAGTTCAGCGTTCAGGAGCGTTGCGAGCAAATCGCGAAGTGGGTCGGGCTGGTGAGCAAAAAAGAACAGGTGGCGCAGGTTGCGCCACCTGTTCTGGCAGATAACAGCCACGCGAGACAGGCATCCGAAAAGCCTCGAAAGAGCTCGGCCTGACCCGCGGTTTCGTCACGTCCCTATGCCTTCACTTTGCCACATCTCATCCTCGTCGGCCACATTGTCTTGTCCGTATCCGGGCTTCGGCTGGTCGACCCTTAAGATCTCGCCGGGCAACGACTCCCGGCCGGGCGGTTGATGGTGGCCATCGCTATCGTCGGTCACATCTCCTAGCGTCATCTGGTCCCGCGTATATTGACCACCGCCCGTCCGTGACGTCTCGTGGCCGGGCAGTTGCTGGCCGCCTGGGCCGCGCGGCTGGCGGAGGCCGCCGGCGTTACTTTGTTCAGTCGTGGCGCCTATGCGGTAATTTTCTTGTTCAGGTGTGCCGTGATTTTTTTCAGGTATGCCGTGATCTTTTTGTTCGTGCATGACCTTCCTCCTTTGTTATCCCAGCCCCAAGCCTGAACGAACGTCTGTCATGGATTTATGTTCCGAAGCCTTCTAAAGGTTTCGGGCGGTCCGGGAGGCTTCGCCGCAAGCCTGCACGGGTCGAACTGACGAAGCTCCAGCAGGAACGAGCAGGTCGCGGAATGGATCAGGGGGACGAAAAAACAAAGTGGCCGCAGTCCGGCCATTTTCGACCGGGCGTGGCCACGAAGGCGGCGTTCGTGCTGCCGCCCGCGTCCTCGGTGTCAAGCGGACCTCAGCGCAGGAAGCCATCAAGGCGGGTCTAAAATAGATCAGCACCCCCCGATTTAGTGGCGATCCCAGCAGGATTCGAACCTGCAACCCACGGAGTAGAAATCCGTTACTCTATCCAGTTGAGCTATGGGACCGTCCGGCGACGCGGTCGCGGGAGCCTTTTACCATTGCCAATATGAAAAATCCGCAACTCCGCCAAGCCTGTTCCGAACCATTTTGATGGCTCCGTCGACCAAGCAGGACAGCGGACCGGGCTGCCGGCCCGCCTTAATTGCAAAGCTGCGCGCCCGGTTCGGGAATCCGCGCGAAATTTGCCTTGAGCCATGTCGCATGCGACTTTTCGCTATCCCTTCCGTGGCCATGAGTCTGTCACCTTTTCGCGCATTTCTGTTCAATACTTCAATTGGCGGCGTTCGTCCGCGCCCGGGAGTTCCATCATGATCGGTTTTGTTCGCGCCGTGACAATCTGCGTCACGTTGGCGTTCGGTCTCGTCACGGCGCAGGCAGCTGACAAAGCGTTCAAGCGCGACGATCTGGCCGATTCAGCGATCAAGCTGGAGGCCCAGATCAAGAGCGAGGCTGGGCCGGTGTCGAAGTCGGGGGCAGCCCTGCGGACCGACGCCGATACCGCCTTCAAGCGGAACGATCTCCGCACCGGGCTGCAAATCCTCGGGCAGATTGCAGCGACCTCGCCCGACGACAGCGCCAACTGGCTGCGGCTCGCCCGCACCATTTTCCAGGTCAAGCCGTCGAATTCCAGCGAGCAGACCTTCCTGCTGGAGCGGGCTTCGACGGCGGCCTACATCGCCTACCAGCGCGCCGGGAATCCGGCGGCGGAGGCCGATGCGTTGGCCGTGCTCGGCCAATCGATGTCCGAGCGCAAGCTGTGGCGGCCGGCGCTGGACGCGTTGCGGTTGTCGCTCGACCTGCGCGAGGTCGCCGACGTGCGCGGCCAATATGAAAAGATGCGCGACGAGCACGGCTTCCGGCTGCTGGATTACACGGTGGATTCGGATTCCGCCTCGCCCCGGGCCTGCTTCCAGTTCTCCGAGGATCTCGCCAAGCGCACCGATTTCGGCCCGTTCCTGGCGCTGGCCGGCAATGACAAGCCGGCCCTGTCGGCGGAAGGCAAGCAGCTCTGCGTCGACGGCCTCAAGCACGGCGAACGTTACAATATCAATCTGCGCACGGGCCTGCCGTCGACGGTGAAGGAAACCCTGCCGAAATCGGCCGAGTTCAACATCTATGTGCGCGACCGCAAGCCGTTCGTACGATTCACCGGACGCGCCTATGTGCTGCCGCGCACCGGTCAACGCGGCATTCCCGTGGTCAGCGTCAACACGCCATCAGTGAATGTCAACGTATTCCGGATCGGCGACCGCAATTTGATCAACACGGTGATCGGCTCGGACTTCCAGCAATCACTGAGCAGCTACCAGCTCTCCGATCTCGGCAATGAGCGTGGCGTCAAAGTCTGGTCGGGTGAGCTTGCGACCGCAACCACGCTGAACCAGGACGTCACCACCGCGTTCCCGGTCGACGAGGCGCTTGGCGATTTGCAGCCCGGCATCTATGTGATGACCGCTGCCCCCAAGGGGCCGGCGGCGAGCGACGATGACGGCCAGCTTGCCACCCAATGGTTCATCGTTTCCGACATGGGTCTAACGGCGTTTTCCGGCAATGACGGCATCCACGTCTTCGTCAATTCGCTGGCCTCGACCGATGCGGTCGCCAACGCCGAAGTGCGCCTGATCGCGCGCAACAATGAAGTCTTGGCTGCCCGCAAGACCGACGCGTCGGGCCATGTGCTGTTTGAGGCTGGCCTTGCGCGCGGCGAGGGCGGCCTGTCGCCGGCGATGCTCACGGTGACCAGCGACAAGGCTGACTATGCCTTTCTGAGCCTGAAGACCGATGCGTTCGATCTGTCGGATCGCGGCGTTTCAGGCAGGGCCGTACCCGCCGGCGCCGACGCCTTTGTCTATGCCGAGCGCGGGGTCTACCGCTCCAACGAGACCGTCCATCTCACCGCGCTGCTGCGCGACGGTTTGGGCAATGCCGTGACCAGCGGGCCGCTGACCCTCGTGATCGAGCGTCCGGACGGTGTCGAATTCCGCCGCGCCGTGCTGACGGACCAGGGCGCCGGTGGCCGCAGCCTGTCCGTGGCGCTAAATTCGGCCGTCCCGGCCGGCACTTGGCGGGTGCGGGCGTTCACCGATCCAAAGGCTGCGCCGGTCGGCGAAACCACCTTCATGGTCGAGGATTATATCCCCGAGCGGATCGAATTCGACTTATCCAGCAAGGACAAAGCCATCAAGGTTGATGCTCCTGCAGAAGTTAAGGTGGATGGCCATTTCCTCTATGGCGCACCGGCTTCCGGCCTGCAGCTCGAGGGCGACATCCTGGTCGCCCCGGCCCAGGCCCGACCGGGCTATGCCGGCTACCAGTTCGGCGTCGACGATGAGGAAACCGCCAGCAACGAGCGCACCCCGATCGAGAACCTGCCGGAATCCGACGATAAGGGCACGGCAACCTTCCCGGTGAGCCTGGCCAAAGCGCCGACCTCGACCCGTCCGCAGGAGGCCCAGATCTTCATCCGCATGGCGGAGGCCGGCGGCCGCGCCGTCGAACGCAAGCTGGTGCTGCCGATCGCGCCAACCAGCGCGATGATCGGCGTCAAGCCGCTATTCGCTGACAACAACGTGGCGGAAGGTGACAAGGCCAATTTCGACGTGGTGTTCGTCTCGTCCGACGGCAAATCGCTGGCGCGCGATGGCCTGCGTTACGAGCTCTTGAAACTTGAATCGCATTACCAGTGGTACCGGCAGAATTCGTCGTGGGACTTCGAGCCGGTCAAGACCACGACGCGGGTGGCGGACGGCGATCTCACCGTCGCCGCAGACAAGCCGGCGCATTTGACGCTGTCGCCGCAGCCGGGCCGCTACCGGCTCGACGTAAAGTCGAATGAGGCCGATGGCCCGATCACCTCGGTGCAGTTCGATGTCGGCTGGTATTCCGACGGCTCGGCCGACACACCGGACCTGCTGGAGACTTCGATCGACAAGCAGGACTACCAGTCCGGCGACACCATGACGGTGACCGTCAATGCGCGCACGGCCGGCAAGCTGACCGTCAACGTGCTGGGCGATCGGCTGCTGACGACGCAGACTTCAGACGTCAAGGAAGGCACTGCTCAAGTGAAAATCCCCATCGGCAAGGATTGGGGCACCGGCGCCTATGTGGTGGCGACCCTGCGCCGCCCAATGGATACCGCGGCGTTGCGGATGCCGGGCCGGGCGATCGGCCTGAAATGGTTCGGCATCGACAGGACGGCGCGCACGCTGCAGGTCAATCTGTCGCCGGCAGCCCTGGTGCGTCCGAACTCCACGCTGAAGATTCCGGTCAAGCTTGGCGGCTTGAGCCCCGGCGAAGACGCCAAGGTCGTCGTTGCCGCGGTTGATGTCGGCATTCTCAATCTGACCAATTACAAGCCGCCGGCGCCCGATGACTACTATCTCGGCCAGCGCCGCCTGACGGCCGAGATACGCGACATCTACGGCCAGTTGATCGATGGCATGCAGGGCACTCGCGGCCAGCTCAAGACGGGCGGGGATAGCGCCGGCGCTGAGCTGCAGGGCAGCCCGCCGACGCAAAAGCCGCTGGCGTTGTATTCCGGCATCGTCACGGTTGGTGCCGATGGCACCGCCGAGATCAGCTTCGACATTCCCGAATTCGCTGGCACGGCGCGGGTGATGGCGGTGGCGTGGACTGCAACGAAACTCGGCCGCGCCACCACCGATGTCACGGTGCGCGATCCCGTAGTGTTGACCGCGACCCTGCCGCGCTTCCTGCTCAATGGCGATCACGGCACCATGAGCATGGATATCGACAATGTCGAAGGCGCGCCCGCCGATTACCGCGTCAACGTCAAGGCGTCCGGCCCGGTCAAGATCGGCGGCAATGCGGTGACTACCGTCAAGCTCGCCGCCAGGCAGCGCAGCTCGATGTCGCTGGCGCTCGATGCGGCCGGCACCGGCACGGCGCAGCTCGACGTTGACATCAAAGGACCGAACGGGCTGACACTGGCGCGGCACTATGCGCTCGACGTCAAGGCGGCGACGCAAATCCTGGCGCGCCGCACGGTGCGGACGCTGGCCAAGGGCGAGAGCCTGACGCTGACGCCGGACATGTTCTCCGATCTGGTGCCGGGCACCGGCAGCGTCTCGGCCTCTGTCAGCCTCTCCACCGCACTCGATGCCGCCACGATCCTGCAAGCGCTCGACCGCTATCCGTTCGGCTGTTCGGAACAGATTACCAGCCGCGCGATGCCGCTGTTGTATGTCAACGACCTCGCGGCCGGCGCGCATCTGGCGATGGACACCGCCGTCGATCAGCGCATCAAGGATGCGATCGACCGGCTGCTGGCGCGACAAGGTTCCAACGGCTCGTTCGGCCTGTGGTCGGCCGGCGGCGACGACGCCTGGCTCGACGCCTATGTCACGGACTTCCTGACCCGCGCCCGCGAGAAGGGTTTTGCCGTGCCGGACGTGTTGTTCAAGAACGCGCTCGACCGTATCCGGAATTCGGTCGTCAATGCTGACGAGCCGGAAAAGGACGGCGGCGCCAACCTCGCTTACGGCCTCTACGTATTGGCTCGTAACGGCGCGGCGCCGATCGGCGATTTGCGTTATCTCGCCGACACCAAGCTGAGCAACCTTTCGACCTCGATCGCGAAGTCGCAGCTTGCTGCAGCACTCGCACTGGTTGGCGACAAGGCAAGGGCGGAGCGGGTCTATGCCGCCGCGCTCGACAGCCTGATGCCGAAGCCTGTGCTGGAGTTCGGCCGGGTCGATTATGGCTCGCAGTTGCGCGATGCGGCGGCGTTGGTCTCGCTTGCCAGCGAAGGCAATGCGCCGCGGGCGACGTTGAACCAGGCCGTGCTGCGGGTCGAAACCGCGCGCGGGCTGACTCCTTACACCTCGACCCAGGAAAACGCCTGGCTGGTGCTGGCCTCGCGCGCGCTGTCGAAGGAGAGCATGGCGCTCGACGTCGACGGATCGCCGGTCAAGACCGCGCTCTATCGCAGCTACAAGGCGGCTGAATTGAATGGCGGGCCGATCAAGATCACCAATGACGGCGATGCCTCGGTGCAGGCGGTCATCTCGGTGAGCGGTGCGCCGATCACGCCGGAGCCCGCGGCGTCGAACGGCTTCAAGATCGAACGCAATTATTTCACACTCGACGGCAAGCCGGCCGATATCTCCAAGGCGAAACAGAACGATCGCTTCGCGGTGGTGTTGAAGATCACCGAGCCCAAGCCGGAATTCGGTCACATCATGGTGGCAGACTATCTGCCGGCAGGACTGGAGATCGACAATCCGCATCTGGTTTCGTCCGGCGATACCGGCACGCTGGACTGGATTGAGGACGGCCAGGAGCCGCAGAACGCCGAATTCCGCGACGATCGCTTCACGGCGGCGATCGACCGCGCCGCCAGCGACAAAGCGGTGTTCACGGTCGCCTATGTGGTGCGTGCCGTGTCGCCCGGTAAATATGTGCTGCCGCAGGCCTATGTCGAGGACATGTATAACCCCTCGCGCTATGGCCGCACCGGCACGGGAAACATCGAGGTGCGTCCGGCGAAATGAGCAACCCAGCCCAACCGTCAACTTCGTCATACCCGGGCAAAAGCGCGAAGCGCGTCTTCGCGTCCCGGGTATCCACGTCTGTTGCGGCCGCCGATGAAGTCGTGGATGGCCGGGACGCAGGCGAGCGAAGCGACGCCGTCCTTCAGACCACCAGGCCCGGCCATGACGGCGGTGGTAAGTGGCGAACCGTTCGTCTCATCGCTGCGGCATGTGCGATCGTCGCCGTTGCGTTCTCTGTTGCTGCCGGTTGCTGGGTGGTTTCGCTCGGGCCGCTGCCGCTGCAGCAGGCGCGGCAGGTTTCGCAGACAGTGGTCGACCGCAACGGCAAGCTACTGCGCGCCTATGCGATGGCCGACGGCCGCTGGCGGCTGCCGGTCGACGCCAAGACCAATGTCGATCCGACCTATCTGAAGCTGCTGTTTGCCTACGAGGACAAACGCTTTTACTCGCATGACGGCGTCGATCCGCTGGCGCTGGCCCGCGCGGCAACTCAGCTAGTCACACGCGGCCACATCGTCTCCGGCGGTTCGACCATCACCATGCAGCTGGCGCGGCTGATGGAGCCGCGGCACGCGCGCTCGCTGTCGGCCAAGCTGCACCAGATGGTGCGCGCCGTCGAGATCGAGCGGCAGCTGACCAAGGACCAGATCCTCAACCTCTATCTGGCGCTGGCGCCCTACGGCGGCAATCTTGAAGGAATCCGCTCAGCCTCGATTGCTTATTTCGGCAAGGAGCCGAAGCGGCTGTCGCTGGCGGAATCCGCGCTGCTGGTCGCGCTGCCGCAATCGCCTGAGAACCGCAGGCTTGATCGTCATCCGGACGCGGCGCGCGTCGCGCGTGATCGGGTGCTCGACCGAATGGTCGAGGACGGCACAATCTCGAGCGAGGATGCCGCCTCAGCCAAGGCTGTGCCGGTGCCGCGGATGCGCAAGTCGATCCCGATCCTGGCGCCGCATTCCGCCGACCGCGCAGTTTCGACCTTCAAGGATATCCCGGTCATTTCGCTGACGCTCGATTCCAATCTACAGAAGAACCTCGAAGCGCTGGCGCATGATCGCGCCGTGTCGCTCGGTCCAAACATATCCGTGGGCATCATTGCGGTCGACAATGAGAGCGGCGACGTACTCGCGCGGGTTGGCTCGCCGGATTATTTCGACGACAAGCGGGCAGGGCAGGTCGACATGACCCGCGCGGTGCGCTCGCCGGGATCGACCTTGAAGCCGTTCATCTACGGTCTCGCCTTCGAGGACGGCTTTGTGCATCCGGAAAGCCTGATCGATGACCGTCCGATCCGGTTCGGCGACTATGCGCCGCGGGATTTCGACATGACTTTCCAGGGCACGGTGCCGGTGCGCAAGGCGCTGCAACTGTCGCTGAACGTGCCCGCCGTGGCGTTGCTCGATCGGGTTGGCGCCAGCCGGCTGTCGTCGCGCCTGAAGCAGGCCGGCGGCAATCTGGTTTTGCCGAAAGAGGAGGTGCCCGGGCTGGCGATGGGTCTCGGCGGCGTTGGTGTCACCCTGCAGGATCTGGTGCAGCTCTACGCGGGCATCGCGCGGCTCGGCACCACCAGACCACTGCGCGAATTCATCGACGCTTCCGACGCGCCGCGCGATCCGCTGCGATTGATGGACCGGGTCGCGGCCTGGCAGGTCGGCAATATCCTGATGGGAACGCCACCGCCGGAAAATGCCCCGCAGCACCGGATCGCCTTCAAGACTGGCACCAGCTACGGATATCGCGACGCCTGGTCGGTTGGCTTCGACGGCCGCATGACCATCGGAGTATGGGTCGGACGTCCCGACGGCGCGCCGGTTCCCGGGCTGGTGGGCCGTACCGCGGCGGCGCCGATCCTGTTCGATTCCTTTGCCCGTACCGGAAAACTCCCCGCGCCATTGCCAAGGCCGCCCAAGGGCGTGCTGATTGCCAGCAATGCGAGGCTTCCGCTGCCGCTGCGGCGGTACTGGCCGCTGGGGGAACTGGTGCGAACCGGCAGCGATCAGGCGCTCCACATCCAGTTCCCGCTAAACGGCTCGCGCATCGACGCGTCCGGTTCCGAAGGTGCACAATTCTCAGCTATGCCGGTGAAGGTAACCGGCGGCGTGCTGCCGATGACCATGATGGTCAACGGGGTGACGGCCGGAGAGATCGGCAGCCGGCGTCAGCGCCTGATCGACCCGCCCGGGCCCGGCTTTGTCCACCTCACTGTTATCGACGCTACGGGCGCGGCGGACACAGTTGTCGTCCGAATTCAATAACAAGGCCCTAAGCGGTTGTCCCCATAGCGGTTTCGGCGTATGGCGGAACCGATGGCCGAGACCTATGCCCGCCCCCGGTTTGGTGAACCGCGTGAACCGAAAAACCGGGTGAATCCCGGCAGCCGGCTCACGGCCGTGATTGATTTTGTCACCGCAAGCCATGTCAGGTCGATCGCTTTCCTGCTGCTGTGCGGCCTGCTGTTGTTCCTGCCGGGATTCTTCAACATTCCCCCGATCGATCGCGACGAAGCGAGGTTCGCGCAAGCGACCAAGCAGATGGTCGAGAGCGGCGATTTCGTTGATATACGGTTCCAGGACGACGTTCGCTACAAGAAGCCGGTCGGCATCTACTGGCTGCAATCGGCGGCGATCGAAACCGCGTCCGCGCTCGGCCTGCCGCGCGCGCAACTGCGGATCTGGCTTTACCGGATGCCGTCGCTTTTCGGCGCCATCGGCGCGGTGCTGTTGACATATTGGGCGGCGCTCGGCTTCGTGACGCGGCGCGGCGCCGTGCTCGCCGCACTGATGATGGCGAGCTCGGTGCTACTCGGCGTCGAAGCCCGGCTTGCCAAGACCGATGCGATGCTGCTGTTCACCGTGGTCGCGGCGATGGGCGCGATGGCGCGGGTATATCTGTCCTGGAAACGCGGTGAGAATCCCGCGCGGCCACCGTGGTCCTGGCCGGCGATCTTCTGGACCGCGCTGGCGGGCGGCATCCTGCTCAAGGGGCCGCTGATCCTGATGTTCGTGGGCCTGGCAATCGCGACGCTCGCGATCCTTGATCGGTCAGCGGTGTGGATCTGGCGCCTGCGTCCGGTATGGGGCCTGATCTGGATGCTGGTTCTGGTGCTCCCCTGGTTTGTCGCGATCTTCTGGCGCGCCGGCAATGCCTTCTTCGCGGATTCGATCGGCGGCGACATGCTGAGCAAGCTGGCGGCGCAGGAATCCCACGGCGCACCGCCTGGCGCCTATCTGTTGCTGTTCTGGCTGACATTCTGGCCTGGTGCGCCACTCGCGGGCATGGCGGCGCCGGCGGTCTGGCGGACGCGGCGCGAATCCGGCGTGCAGTTCCTGTTGGCGTGGCTGGTGCCGTCCTGGATCGTGTTCGAACTGGTATTGACCAAACTGCCACATTACGTGCTGCCGCTTTACCCAGCGATCGCCATCCTCACCGTCGGCGCCCTGGAGCGGCGGGCACTATCGCGGTCATGGCTGCGGCGAGGGGCAGCGTGGTGGTTCGTGATCCCCGCGCTGATTTCGGTGATCGCGGTGGTCGGCGCCGTGATCCTGACCAGGCAGCCGGTGTTCCTGGCGTGGCCGTTCGTAGCGGCGGCCCTGATCTTCGGACTATTCGCGTGGTGGCTCTATGACGACAATCGCGCCGAGCTCTCATTGCTGAATGCCGTAGTTGCCGCGATCTTTCTGTCCGCGGCGCTTTATGGTGCGGTGACCCCCGCGTTGACCCCGTTGTTTCCGAGCGCCGAAATCGCTCGCGCGCTGCGCAATGTCGTTTGCGTCGGGCCGAAAGCGGCAGCCGCCGGCTTCCAGGAGCCGAGCCTGGTGTTCATGACGGGTACATCGACCTTGCTGACCGACGGCTCGGGCGCCGCTGACTTTCTCAACCAGGGTAGTTGCAGGTTCGCGCTGATCGAAGCGCGCTCGGAGCGTTCCTTTGCGCAGCGAGCCGAGGCGATTGGTCTGCGCTACAACATGGCGAAACGGATCGAAGGTTATAATCTCTCCCAAGGAAGGGCGGTCTCGATCGCCGTCTTCCGCTCCGAAGGCACGGAGTAAAATGCCCACGCCTGCCATCGGCGACGAAGCAGCGAGCTATTTCGCGCGGCTCTCTTCCATGCTGCTGTCGATCACCCAATTGCTGCGCTCGCCGTCGGCGCCGCAAACGGGCGGCGCAGCGCGAAAATTGCTGCGACAGGCATCGATATTGATGGCGCTCGGTGCGGTCGTCATCGTCGTGCTGATGTTCGGGTTCGATGTTCGCGAGATCGGTCTGATGCCGCCGCGCGGCACCCCCAGCCTGTGGCCGGTTCGCGTTCTGACCGGGTTTGGCAAGGCTGCTTTTGTGCTGTGGTCCATCGCGGCACTCCTGATTGTGGTCACGCTTGTCGCGCCAATAGTGCGGGGCGGCTTGCAATCCCGCTTGCTTCGCCTGACGACGGAATTGCAATATCTATTGCTGGCCGTGCTTGTGCCGAACGTAGCCGGTGAGTTCATCAAATGGATCGTCGGGCGCGGCCGGCCGTTTGTCGGTGGGCATGCCAATGCCTTTTACTTCTCGCATTTTGCAGGAACCTCGGCCTACGCGAGCTTCCCGTCGGCCCATGCGATCACCAGTGCCGCGCTGGCCTTCGCGGTCGCAGCGCTGTGGCCGCGGCTGCGCATCCCAATGACTATCTATGCCTTGCTGATTATGGCGAGCAGACTGGTGTTACTGGCCCATCATCCCAGTGATGTAGTCGCGGGCGCCTTGTTCGGGGTGATCGGCGCGATGGCCGTGCGCTACTGGTTCGCGGCTCATCGCCTCGGCTTCGCGATCGGCTACGATGGCGCCATATTGCCATCGAGCGACCCTGTCTAGGAACCGCAAAGGGGTTGCCCGCGAGGCGTCCGCCTCATAAGAAGCGGGCGCCGCAAAACCATTCAAACCGAGCGCTGAATTTGTCCTCTCCCAATCCCAAGGCCGTGTCCGTCTCCATCGTTGTGCCCGTGCGCAACGAAGCCGGCAACGTGGCGCCGCTGATTGCGGAAATTACCGCAGCCCTCGACGGTCGATGGGTCTACGAGATCATCTACGTCAATGATGGTTCGACCGACGCGACGGTGGACCATCTCGCGGCCGCCATGAAACAGCGCGGCAATCTGCGTCAGATCAACCATGCCGTCTCGTCCGGCCAGTCCGCGGCAATACGAAGCGGTGTCCGGGCTGCGCGGGGCGCCATCGTGGCGACGCTCGACGGCGATGGTCAAAACAATCCAGCGTTTCTGCCCGCTTTGATCGCGGCAATCGAGCAGGGCGGCGATCGCGTCGGCCTTGCCGCCGGCCAGCGGGTCGGGCGCAAGGATACCGGATTCAAGAAAATCCAGTCGCGCATCGCCAACGGTGTTCGCGCCGCCATTCTGCGCGATGGCACTCGCGACACCGGCTGCGGCCTCAAGGCGTTCCGCCGTGAGGTGTTTCTCGCGATGCCTTACTTCGATGGGCTGCATCGTTTCCTGCCGGCGCTGGTGCGTCGCGAGGGATACGAGATCGCGTATGTTGACGTCGCCGATCGGCCACGCCGATCTGGCGTCTCGAATTACGGCTTCTTCGACCGGCTCTGGATCGGAATCATGGATGTTGCGGGCGTGTGGTGGCTGATCCGCCGCAAGAAACCGACACCTGTTGCGACCGAGGTCACCTCATGACGGAATTGTTCAACTCGCTGATCGCCTACCTGCATGATGTATTCGTGGCCAAATTCGACGGCTGGGTCGTCCTGGGTTTCGTGGCGCAGGCATTTTTCACCATGCGCTTCCTGGTGCAATGGATCGCATCCGAGCGGGCGCGCAGAAGCGTGATGCCGGTGGCGTTTTGGTTTTTCTCGCTCGGCGGCGGCACGTTGCTGCTGATCTATGCGCTGTACCGCCGCGATCCCGTTTTCATCGCCGGGCAGGCGCTGGGTCTGCTGGTCTATATCCGCAATCTCTATTTTATCGTCCTCACCGGCCGGCAGAGTTCTGCGAAGGTTTGAGCAGTATCATCGTGTCTTGGTGAACGCCCAGACACCAGAAAAGCAGAGAATGAGAATTCAATTTTTAAGCAAAACAGCGGATAGCACTGCATCACAGAACCGATTTCCGCCGGACGACTCTGGCCGAAAGCTTGGACGTATGCGGTCCGGCGCCCTGGTTTGCCGCATTTCGCAGCCTTTTCGAGCAATGCAGCGCTTGCCGGTAAAGACAATTCAACCAGAACAGATCAATTCCTAAACATTCTGCTAGTCAAACTCCAATAATTGCCGGTTACAGCTTACTGGGATGCCGCAAGAGCAATTTTGGAATGAGGCGAAGGGTTCGACATGCTGGCCAACCGACGTAAAAGCGAGCGCCGTTTATGCAACAGTCTCGCAAAGATTCAATTCGGGACCGGCACGCTGCCTCGGGATTGCAAGGTAACCGATATTTCGGACGGCGGCGTGAAGGTGATCGCCGAATACGTCCAGATTCCCCCTGAGTTCACGATCATCCTTTCGACGGGCCGGCCCCGGCAGTGCCGCCTTGCATGGCGGATCGGCTGCGAACTCGGCGCCGAATTCATCGATTAGATCGAAAGCCGGTATCGACCCGGCGGCGCTCGCCGCGCCGCCGTCCATTGCGGGCGAAGCGCAAAGCGAGCCTTGGTTCCGGACGTCCCATACAAGCTTACCGGAATGCGGGCCGGTTTAACCAGAATTTAGGGTTAAGCTGTGAGGGTAGTGTCAGCCAGCCGCTGATCACAGGCCAATGTACATGCTCGCGCAGCTGCGCCGATCCCACCGTTTCCTGAAATTTGGCGTATCGATCGCATCATCCGCAATCTTGGTGTTGGGTCTTTGCAGTTGCCAGACGGCTGGCGATCTCGATATCACGGGATCGCTCGGCGACAAGACCGAGGCAAACCGTGCTGCCGACCCGCGGCGCGAGGTCGATACTTATCGCGAACGCTTTCGCGCCAATCCCAAGGATCCCGATCTGGCCTTGCGGTACGCCAATGCACTGCGGGCTACGGGGCAAAAGGCCCAAGCGGTCGCGGTGCTCGAGCAGGCCACGATCGGTCACCCCGGTAACAAGGCCCTGCTCGCCGGTTATGGTCGCGCACTGGAGGACAACGGCAATTTCCAGCAGGCTTTCGACGTTCTCAGCCGTGCCCATTCTCCCGAAGATCCGGATTGGCGAATCCTTTCGGCCCAGGGCTCGGCACTCGATCAACTCGGCCGGCATGAAGAAGCGCGGCAGTACTATTCAAGCGCGCTGAACATCGCCCCGGACGATCCTTCGGTGCTGTCCAATCTCGGTCTTTCCTACATGCTGTCCAGGGACTTGCCCAAAGCGGAGGAGACCCTGCGCCGCGCGAACAGCCACAAGGATGCCGATCCGCGTGTTCGGGAGAATTTGGCGCTGGTGGTGGGCCTGCAGGGCCGCCTGACCGAGGCTGAGAGCATCGTGAAGGCGGGCCGGTCGCCAGAAGAAGCGGAGGCCAATGTTGCTTATCTCCGGCGGTTACTTTCCGCGAAAGAAAATGCCCATGCGGAGATGACTAAAAAACCGCCGGTAGCCACCGCACATGCCGACTGATCCTGCACGAGGAATTCGGTACCAGCGATCGCTTACGGCACTTTCAAAACACCAAAGCTCGAGACCGGTTCTGTTTCAAATCAGAACCGATAACAGCTAAACATTCCGGATCTCCGACGGCTCCGCGCGCGAACGTCCGCTGACGCGGAGCTTTTCGACGATGGGCGACAGGAACGAGCGCCGTGGCCTGGTCTCGGCGTGGCCGGTCATACGCTGTGCGATCTGCAGAAACGTTCCAGCGATGCGGTGGCCGGCCGAGATTTCGGCGATCATCTGACCGTTGTTGGTCGCAGTGCCGAACATTCGCGGATTGAATGGAATGGAGGCGATCGGCTGGCTGTCGACGGTTTTGGCGAAGGCGCGCGCTCTGATCTCCGGACGTTTCGGCATGCCGACCTGATTGAGGCAATATAGCGGTGTCCGATCGTTCGGCCGCGACGTCTTCAGCATCTGCAGCATGTTCTTGGTATTGCGCATATTGGCGAGATCGGGCTCTGCGACGATCAGGATATCGTCGGCTCCGAGCAGCGCGCGGCGTGTCCACCCCGACCATTGATGGGGGATGTCGAGTATGATGCAGGGCGTCGTCATGCGCAGCGTGTCGAAAATGGTATCGAAAGCTTCGGCGCCGAAATCGTAGACCCGGTCAAGCGTGGCAGGCGCGGCCAGCAGGCTCAGGTGGTCGGTACATTTCGCCAGCAGGCGCTCGATGAATGCGGTATCGGGCCGGTCCGGGGCGAACACTGCATTGGCCACGCCTTGCACCGGATCCTTGTTGTAGTCGAGGCCGGCGGTGCCGAACGCAAGGTCGAGATCGATCACCACGGAATCCAGCGCGAGGTCGCGGGCGATAGCCCAGGCCACGTTGTGCGCGACAGTGGACGCGCCGACGCCGCCCTTGGCGCCGACCACGGCGATGATCCGGCCGACGGCGACAGCATCGGATGCCGAGAACAGGCTGCAAATCGAGCGCACGACGTCAAGGGTCGTGACCGGGCCGACGACGTAGTCGTTGACGCCGCGGCGCACCAGTTCGCGATACGGCGCGGTATCGTTGGGCCTGCCGATCAGCACCACGCGCGTTCCAGGGTCGCATACGGTGGCGAGCTGGTCGAGGCCGGCAAGGATGTCGTCGCTGCCGTGGGCTTCCAGCATGATCACGTTGGGTGTCGGCGCGGTGCTATATGTCTTGACCGCAGCGACCATGCCGCCCATGTGGACGGAAAGACGTGTCTTGCTGAGGCGTCGATCTTCGCCAGCCGCGCGCACGGCGGCTGCGGTTTCCTCGGTCTCGCAAAAGGCCTGCACGCCGACGCGAGGTGCCGGGGAAATATAGTCGTCCGCGGGCGGCGGGGCGGTGTCTAGGTGATCTTCGGATTCTTTATGTGCGCGGATCATTTGTCGGCGTCGCTCAGCTTGGCTTTGTCGGCTTCGGGGTAGAGGGTCGTCGTCGTATTGCCTTTGCGGTATTTCTCAAAGGCTTCCGTACGCCGCGCCGTGTAGGCGGGTGTTTCGGAGCGGGGCTGCACCAGGTCCGCAGGATTGTCGACCATGGCCGCAATGTTGCGCTGATAGGCGCAGCCGAAATTGTGGTACTGCCTGTTGTCGGAATAATCCGGATCGTTGATCGAAGGACCGAGATCTTCCGGCCACACGCCGCATGGACCGGCATCGGCGGAGATCCGCGTATAGCTCAGCCGGATCACCGGCAGCAGGCGCGGGTTGTCCGGGCGATAATGGTGAACGGCAATCGCGCGCGGCGGCACCCCGGCCGCGACGAGTAATGATCTCGCTGCCTGAAATGCATCGGCTGCTGCGGCTGCGTTCGGCGTATCGACCGGTACGTCGGCGCTGATTGCGCCGGTTGCCTCGCGCCGCCAGGCTTGCGCGACACCTAACACGGTGGAACGCTGGTCCGCCGAGAGACCGCCGCGCGCATGACCGACGAAGATGACCGCCGACTGATTGGATTCCTGGATCGCGATCGGATGACGGAAGCGATAGTCGTCGGGCGTGCTCGCCGTTACGAGTTCTTTTGTGGTTTCCTGGCACGCACCCAATGTGACCGAAAGACCGATAAGCGCGCCGAGCAGGAGCAGCGGCCGATAGCCACCCGCAGGTAATCTGGTTGTCGTCATTTTTGCCTCGCGCGATGCATCAGTCGGGCGGTTCGTTTCAATCGATGATGAAGCCAAAGTTGTCCTGGTAATTTCCGATCGGGACGATGCGACCGGAAATGCCGTAAATCCGGTTGATGCTGGCCAGCAGCGCCGACTGGGAGTCGGAGGCGGGCGCAAATCCGTCATCGGGGCGCGACAATTCCTTTTGGGCGACCGCGCGGACGATATAGGGCGTCACGATCACCATCAGCTCGGTCTGGTTGTTGATGAAATCCTGGCTGCGAAACAGCGCACCAAGAACCGGCAATGAATCCAGGCCCGGCAATCCGTTGACGGCCTGCTTGGTCTGTTGCTGGATTAGGCCTGCCATCGCCATCGAGCCGCCCGAGGGAATCTCAAGGGTGGTTTCCGCGCGGCGGGTCTTGATCGAGGGAATCGTCGTTCCGCCAACGCCGCCCTGCAAAGCGTTTTCGTTGGAGACCTCCGACACTTCGGTCATCACATGCAGGCTGATCCGCCCTTCGGTCAGCACCACCGGAGTGAAATTGAGCGAGATACCGAATTTCTTGAAGCTGACCGTCTGAACGCAATTTCCGATTGCGCCCCCGGTCGTGGTTTGGCAGGTCACGCCGGTCGGAATCGGAAATTCGCCGCCTTCGACAAAGCTTGCGGATTCGCCCGAGATCGCCGTCAAATTGGGTTCGGCCAGCGTCCGCACGACACCAGCGCTTTCCATCGCACGCAGTGTCGCCTGGACGGAAGGTTTCGAGCCGAACGACCCGGTGAGGGCGTTGCCAGGGACGAGCGGTGCATTGTTGGCGGTGAACGGGTTGTTGTTGTTGAAGGTTACGACCGAGTTGCCGACATTCAGGCTCGCCGAGAGATCGATGCCCATCTGCTTGATGATCGAGCGCGCCACCTCGGCGACCGTGACCTTCAGCATCACCTGGTCCTTGCCGCGCACCACAATCGAATTGACGACCTTGTCTGCGCCACCGGCAAGCCGGGCGGCGAGGTCGCCGGCCTGTTGCGCCTCGATCGGGGTGGCGACCGTGCCGGTCAGCATCACCCCGTCGCCGACGCCCTCGATCTGGACATTGGAGTTCGGCATCGCCTGTCTCAGCGCGGCACGCACACCGTTCAGGTCACGCTTGACGGCGATATCGTAGGCGGCAATCTGCTGGCCGGATGCGTCGAAGAACACGACATTGGTCTGACCGACGGCTGCGCCAATGATGTAGGCCCGCTGCTCGGAACGGATGACCGCGTTGGCGATCTTGGGGTCGGCGACCAGCACATCCTTGACGTCACGCGGCAGATCGATCACGACCGACTTGCCGATTCCGAGCGCCAGGAAATGCGACTGTCCGCTGGCGATCGATGCATGGTCGGCCGCCGCGACCGGGCTGAGGACGGGGAGCACGGGATTGAGCGTCAGCGCCGCGATCGCCGAAAATGACAGGGCGTGGACCATCAAGGCCCGTATAATCGGGCTTCTTTCCCCGGATCTCATGTCAAACGTCCTCTGGTCACTTCTGTGTCGTCTTGGTCACTTCTGTGTCGTCGTCTGGGTCGCTACGCCGTAGCGAACGATATTGATGCTGTCGCTGTGCCGGCGGACCTGGTCGGCGGCATTGCTCTCGACGATGTTGACGTCGGCAATACTGCGCAGCGCCAGCGACAGCGTGCCGCTCTGGCGCGCGCGGGCGAGCGTTTCGGCCTGTTCCGGCTTCAGTTCAAGCGTCACGGTCCGGCCGACCACGGACGTCTGGCCATCCTTTTCCTTTGGCGCCTGGTCGATCGCCAGCACGCGGATGTTGGTCAGGATGATTTCCGCATTGACCATATCGGCCGCGCCGGTCCGGTCCGGGTTCTTTTCGTGCTTGGAAAGAATCACGTCGACCCGGTCGTTGGGCAGGATGAAGCCGCCGGCTCCGGTTTCCGGCGAGATTTCGGTCGAGACGGCGCGCATGCCGGTGGGCAGGATCGCGGCCATGAAGCCCGAACCGTCCGCCTTCACCAGCTTTTGCTCGCGGATCGGCTCGCCGGCGATGAAGGGCGCGCGCGCGATTTCGCCGACGATCTGAGTCGTCGCATCGGGCCGTTCGTTGCGGCGAATGAAGATGTTGCTTGCCGTCGCCGCCGGCCAGGTCTGCCACTGCAGGTCCTCGGGCTTGACCGACTGGCCGAGGCCGATATCGGATTTGGCGACGAGCACATCAACGGTCGGCAGTTGGGCGACCGGTGCGACCACGACGGATTTATTGTTGTTGGACCCGCTCGCAAGATATGCGGCAATGCCGCCGGCGCCGAGCGCGATGATCAGAACGACAATACGCGCAGTATACATACGCTTCACTACAGTTTACGCAGGCGACGCGGGAACTGCACGGCAGCCTCGCCTTTAAGCATCACTAGGTAGCAAAGGTATAAGCGACCTTGCGGCCGCCGGAGTTTGCTGATGGCAGGGCCGGGATTTGCTCTCATGGTGAACGAGAGGTTATCACCCGCGAACTAAAATGCGGGTGGTAAGGCGCGTTGTGGGAGGGCCGCCGGCTTTCTCAGCGCAATCCGGTCTTCACCTTGCCGGAAAGGCCGATCGGCAGCGCGGCCTGATCGCTCTCGCCATTCTCGTGTGCCGGCAGTTCGCCGGCCGCGTCGAGCACCGGGTAGGCGACCGAACAAATATGCGAATGAATCCGCCTGAGGTCGCGCAGCACATCGAGGTGCAGCGAGGTGGTCTCGATCGTCTCTGGGCGGCCTTCCCGCAACCGATCAAGATGGCGCTCGGTGGCGGCGATCTCAGTGTTGCGCAGTTGCGCCTTCTCTACCAGGAGCTTGCGCGCCTCGTTGACGTCGCCCGACATGAAGACGCCGAAGGCGATCCGCAACGAATCCATCGTGCGCTTGTGGAATGTCGACAATTCCTCGGAACCTTCGGACGAAAACTGCAAACGCCGCTTGATCTTTTTGGTCGCCAGTTCGCTCAGGTTCTTGTCGATGATGTCGCCGATGTGCTCCAGATTGATGGTGAAGGAGATGATCTCCATTGCCCGTCTGCCTTCGCGCTCGTCGAGACTGCCGCGCGTCAGCTTGGTCACGTAAAGCTTGATCGCCTCGTCGAGACTATCGACGCTGTTGTCCATCTTGGAAACCTGGTCGACCAGGGTGCGATCGTTGGTCATCATGGCCGCCATCACCTTGCGCAGCATCACCTCGACGAGATCCCCCATATGCAGGGTTTCGCGTGCGGCATCTGCCAGCGCCAGCGACGGGGTCTCGAGCGCGCTCTCGTCAAGGTAGCGTGGCCGCGACGGGGCGGTTTCCTGGATCCGGTTCGGCAGCAGCTTTTTCAGCAGGCCGGCCATGCTGTCGAGCAGCCCGATGAAGAGGATCGCGGTCGCGATATTGAAGATGGTGTGAAATTCCGCGGTCATCTTTGCCAGATCGGGCTGCCAGTTCTGCAACAAATCGGCAATCGGCCGCAGAAAGGGCGCGACCAGCAACACGCCGATCAGCCGGTTGACCAGATTGCCGACAGGCAGGCGATAGCTGGCGGGGTTATTGCGGCGCGCGCCCTCGAATACCGGATTGATCGCGCTGCCGAGATTGGCGCCAAGCACAAGCGCCAGGGCCGCGAAGGGCGAGATGAAATGCGCATAGGCCAGCGACATCACCAGAAGCACGCTGGCGACACTGGAATGCACCGCCCAGGTAACGATAGCGCCGATGACGATGCAGAGCACGGGATCGCCGGTAATCGCGTTCAGGAAGACGCGCATGCCCGGCGCATTCTCCGCCGGCGCCAGCGTATCGAGCAGGATATGCAGTGCGAGCAGTATCAACCCGAGGCCGATCGAGACCCGGCCGACATCCTTGATCCACGAACGGGCGCCGCTGCGGAAGGCCAAAAGCCCAATGACGAACAGGATCGGTGCCACCGCTGCAATATTGAACGACAGCACCTGCACGATCAGCGTGGTGCCGACATTGGCGCCGAGCATGATCGCGAGCGCGGGCACCAGACTGACCAGGCCATCGGCCGTGAACGAACTCGCAATCAAGGCGGTCGCCGTGCTGCTTTGCAGCAACGCGGTAAGGCCGATGCCGGCAGCAAACGCTGCAAAGCGATTCTTCAGCGCTTTCGCCAGCAGCGAGCGAAGGTCGGGACCGAACGCGCGCAGGATTCCGCTGTGGACCATATGCAGGCCCCATAGCAGCAAGGCAACGCCACCCATCAAATCGAGAAGAACCAGACTTCCCATTGATTTCCGCGTCCGAATTTGAGCCAAAGGATCAAAAGGATCAAACTATCGTCGAGCGATGATGGATCAATCACCTTGTTCGCCGGAGTGTTCCCAAAAATCGAAGGTCCGACGTAAGGGCACGAGGTTGCTGGGGCAGCCCGCTGCCATAGCCGGTCATGGTGGAACATCGCCAACAGCCGGATGAACGAAGCAATTCTGCACTTTGCTGTCGCCACCGACGTCACCGGTACGGTTTCGTTTCGGTTGCATCGGTTCATTTCAGCGCGGTCTGGCGGGCTTATGTGTCCGCCTTCAAGACCTTTCGTCGCACGGAGATTTGTTGGAAAAACCATCAGAAGGCGGGTTCAGGTTGCGTTCGTTCACAACGGGACACAGAACTCAGCCGTCAACCCCTTGACCCGGCGCGCCAGTCGTTCTGTGATGCGCGCCTGCTATTCTGTCGCCGCACGTTGAGGGGCCTGCCGCGACCTGGATCCATCGTTTGACTGAACCGCATGCCAAACGGGTCTGCCGGATGGCTGTCTGCAGCAGTAAGTGGATTATCGAGGCTGGCCCGTCGGCACGCGCGACGATAAAGCAAACGTTCCCGGACGATCCTTGAAAGGCTTTGCCATGAAATGCGTATCCCTGGTTTTTACTCTTGCTCTCGCTGTCGGTCTTTCGACGCAAATGGCGAGCGCGCAAACGCTCAAGACGGTCACCGACCGCGGCATGCTATCCTGCGGCGTTAGCCAGGGCCTACCGGGCTTCTCTTCACCTGACGACAAGGGTAACTGGACCGGGATCGACGTCGACGTCTGCCGCGCCATCGCGGCCGTCATCTTCAACGATCCCAGCAAGGTCAAATTCGTGCCTCTGTCGGCCAAGGATCGCTTCACGGCGTTGCAATCCGGCGAGATCGACGTGCTCTCGCGCAATACCACCTGGACGCTTTCTCGCGACACGTCGCTCGGCGCCAATTTCACCGGAGTGACATATTATGACGGCCAGGGCTTCCTGGTGAAGAAATCGCTGAAGGTCAATTCCGCGCTGGAACTGAACAGCGCTTCGATTTGCGTGCAGACAGGCACCACCAACGAGCAGAACCTCGCCGACTACTTCAAGAGCAACAACATGAAATATGAGGTGATCGCCTTCGGCAGCGCCGACGAAACGGTGAAGGCCTATGAATCCGGCCGTTGCGACGTCTTCACCTCTGACGTTTCCCAGCTTTATGCCGAACGCCTGAAACTTGCCAATCCCGCCGATCACGCCGTGCTGCCCGAAGTGATTTCGAAGGAGCCGCTTGGTCCGATGGTGCGCCATGGTGACGATCAATGGTTCGATCTGGTGAAATGGGTGCTGTTCGCGATGATCGACGCGGAAGAACTCGGCATTACCCAGAGGAACGTCGACGACATGGCGAAATCGGACAAGCCCGAGCTCAAGCGCGTGTTCGGTACCGATGGCAATCTCGGGGAGCAGCTCGGCGTCACCAAGGACTGGGTATTGCGGATCATAAAGGCCGAAGGCAATTATGGCGAGATGTTCGACCGCAACGTCGGCGCCGGCTCGAAGCTCGGGATTGCACGCGGACTCAACCAGCTCTGGAACAAGGGCGGAATCCAGTACGCACCGCCGATCCGCTGATCGCGGCAGGCGCCGCCGCACCCGCAGATGAGCACCGACACCCGACCGCCACCGCCGCAGTTTGCAGCCAAACTGCGGCGCGCGCTTGGCGGCCAGGCAGGCTGGAGAGGATTTGCCCTCCAGGTCCTGTTCGCAGCGGCTTTGGCCTGGATCGGTTATGAGATCGTCGCCAATGCGCGCGCCAACCTGCAGTCGCAGCGCATCGCCTCCGGCTTCGGATTCCTGTCGAATACGGCGGGTTTCGACGTCAGCCAGACGCTGATTTCGTATTCCGGGTCCGACACGTATACCCGCGTATTCCTCGTAGGTTTGCTCAATACGTTGTTGGTCTCGTTGATCGGCATCTTCCTTGCCACGGTGATCGGGTTCATCGTCGCATTGGGCCGATTGTCGCCGAACTGGTTGCTGTCGCGGATATCAGGCGCCTATGTCGAACTGATCCGCAATTTGCCGGTGCTATTCCAGATCCTGTTCTGGTATCTCGCCGTGTTGTCTGCACTGCCGAATCCGCGTCAGAGCATCTCGCTGTTCAATGGTTTTTTTCTCAATAGCCGCGGTCTGTTTGTTCCAAAGCCGATCGCGAGTTCAGGCCTGGACGCGTTCGCGCTCGCGGTGCTGGCCGCAATTGTCAGCGCATTGTTGCTCCGCCGATACGCGCGTTGGCGATTATTCAACAGCGGCAAGGCGATCACGATCTGGCCCTACATCATCGGTCTGCTGGTTGGCTTGCCTTTATTGACGGGGCTTGTGTTCGGTAAGCCGTTCACGTTGGAATTTCCCCAGCTTAAGGGATTTAATTTCGCTGGCGGCGCGAGCGTCATTCCGGAATTCGTGGCGCTGACCGTTGCGCTGTCGCTTTATACGGCGGCGTTCATCGCTGAAATCGTACGTGCGGGCATCCAATCGGTGCACAAGGGGCAAATGGAAGCTGGCGCCTCGCTTGGCCTGTCGCGAGGATCGACATTGCGGCTGATCGTGGTGCCGCAGGCGTTGCGGGTGATCCTGCCGCCGCTTACCAGCCAATATCTCAACCTCACGAAGAACTCGTCGCTTGCGGTGGCGATCGGCTACCCAGATCTGGTCTCGGTGTTCGCCGGGACCACGCTGAGCCAGACCGGGCAGGCGGTCGAGATCATTGCGATCACGATGGGGGTCTATTTGCTGCTTTCGCTGGTGACAAGCGCGATCATGAACTTTTACGGATGGCGGATCAGCCGGAGGATGGGCACATGAGCAACGAAGCCGCCTTTGTTCGGCAGGAGCTTGTTCCGGAGCGCGCCGCTCCGATCAAGACCACGGGCTTTGTCGGCTTCCTGCGCACCCGGCTGTTCAACTCGCCGACCAACACCGTGTTGACCGTGCTGAGCGCACTGCTGATCTGGTTTACTGTGGTGCCTACGGTCCGGTTCCTGCTCATCGACGCGGTCTGGCATGGCGCTGATCGCAATACCTGCCTTGCGAAAAACGCCGGCCATCCGGTCGGCGCGTGCTGGCCTTACGTCAGCGCGAAATTCACCCAGTTCATCTACGGCTTTTACCCCGGAGCGGAACGATGGCGGGTCAATCTGACCTTCCTGCTGGCCGCGCTGTTGCTGTTGCCGCTGTTGATTCCGCGGCTGCCGGCCAAGGGCCTTAACGCCTGCTTGTTCTTCATTGCCTTTCCCGTTGTGGCGTTTTTCCTGCTGCACGGCGGCGGCATGATTGCCCTTGCGGTGAGCGGTGCAATCGTCTCGATTCTGCTATTCCTGCTGGGCGGCGGCACCCGCACCGGATGGCTGGCGCTTGGCGCAAGCCTCGCCTGGTTTGTCGGGATCGGCATCGTCATCGGTTCGATGGGCGACGCGGGCCGCTTGCCGATCGTCGACACCAGGCTCTGGGGCGGGCTGCTGGTGACGCTGGTGGTATCGGTCACCGGCATTGTGGCGTCGATGCCGATCGGCATCGCGCTCGCTTTGGGACGTCGCTCGACAATACCGTTGATCCGGATCTTTTCGATTGCCTTTATCGAATTCTGGCGCGGGGTACCGCTGATAACCGTGCTGTTTTTCGCAACCTATATGCTGCCTTTGTTCGTTCCAGCCAACTTCACGATCGACGGATTGATGCGCGCGCTGATCGGTATTGCCGTATTTGCCGGTGCTTATAATGCCGAGGTGATCCGCGGCGGCATGCTGGCGATTCCGCGTGGGCAAAGCGAGGCCGCAAGCGCGCTCGGCCTGTCCTGGTGGAAGACGACCGGGCTGATCATGATGCCACAGGCGCTGCGTCACGTCATTCCCGGCCTCGTCAACAGTTTCATCTCGCTGTTCAAGGATACTTCGTTGGTCTCGATTGTCGCGCTGTTCGACTTGCTCGGCACGGTGCGAGCCTCATTTGCCGATCCGGCCTGGGCAACTCCGACCATGTTGTTCACCGGCTTTGCCTTCGCAGGGATCATCTACTTTTCGTTCTGTTTTGGAATGTCGCGCTATTCATTGTTCGTCGAGCGCCGCCTAAACGCACATCGCCGCAGTTGAGTGAAATAACCATGAGCGAAAACGCCATCGTCAGCATTGCCGCCCTGAACAAATGGTATGGCGACTTCTATGTGCTGCGCGACGTCAACCTGGATGTAGCCAAAAGCGAGCGCATCGTGATCTGCGGCCCGTCCGGATCCGGCAAATCGACGCTGATCCGTTGCATCAATGCGCTTGAGGAGTTTCAGGAGGGCCGTATCGTCGTCGACGGCATCGAATTGGGACCGAATTTGCGTCGCGTCGACGAGGTGCGGCGCGAAGTGGGAATGGTGTTCCAAAGCTTCAATCTGTTTCCGCACCTGACCGTGCTGGAAAACTGCACGCTGGCGCCGATCTGGGTGCGCAATATTCCTAAAAAGGATGCCGAAGTCGCGGCGATGAAATACCTGGAACGGGTGAAGATCCCGCACCAGGCCAACAAATATCCAGGTCAGATGTCGGGCGGTCAGCAGCAACGCGTCGCGATCGCGCGCGCTTTGACTATGAATCCGAAGGTCATGCTGTTCGATGAGCCGACTTCGGCGCTCGATCCGGAAATGGTCAAGGAGGTGCTTGACACCATGGTCGACCTCGCCCGGGAGGGCATGACCATGTTGGTTGTAACTCACGAGATGGGATTTGCTCGCGAAGTCGCCAACCGCATCGTGTTCATGGATGCCGGCCAGATCATCGAATCGAACACGCCGGCGAATTTCTTCGCCAATCCGCAACATGCGCGAACGAAGCTGTTTTTGAGTCAAATTTTGAGATGAAATTCCGGCTGGTTCAGTGACCGGGATCTTTAATACCAATCGACTTCAAATCATTCGTATTCCACGGATCGGGCAGGTCCGATTGAGAGCAATATCGGTAATGGAAGTTACCGGATGAGGTGGTCACGATTACCTCGGTCTGACTAACGACGGTGTCCTTTTCCGTGAACGTCTCCCAAGGACCACCGTTGCCCTGCATATCCTTGCATTTTCTAGTGAGTTGATACGAGCCGTCGGTCAGTTTTTTTGTGAAAGTCTTTCGGCATTCCACATGAGCGCCTCCAAAGGAGGTACCGTCATATAAGGTTATCGTGGCATTCGATGCCTTCTGACACGGTGTGTCGATGCTCACGTAAAAGCCCGGTTGGATCGGCAACGAATCCGCCGCCGTTGCGCAGGGCGCGACGCTCAGCATTGCCACCGTCAAGACTAAGGCCGCCGCCCTCATTTTTGGGCGTTCTCAAACGGCACCTCGATCTTGCTGCGCTTCTCTAGCCATTCCGGCACCGGCAGGTTCTTCGAGCGCATGAAAGCCGGATTGAACAGTTTCGACTGATAGCGGTTTCCGGAATCGCACAACATCGTCACGATGGTATGGCCGGGGCCAAGTTGCCTGGCGAGCCGGACCGCTCCGGCTACGTTGATGCCGGTCGATCCGCCGAGGCAGAGACCTTCGTGTTCGAGCAGTTCGAAGATGACAGGCACGGCCTCCTCGTCGGGAATGAGGTAGGCTTCGTCGACGTTGGCCGTCTCGATGATCGCAGTGACGCGGTTGAGGCCGATGCCTTCCGTGATCGATCCGCCCGCGGTCACCTTTGCGGTCCCGTTCTTGAACCATTCATACATTCCGGCGCCGCACGGATCGGCACAGCCTATCACGATATCTTTCCGTTTTTCCTTCAGGAAACGACTGGTACCAGCCAGCGTTCCGCCGGTCCCGACCGAACAGATGAATCCGTCGACCTTGCCGCCGGTCTGCTGCCAGATTTCCGGGCCAGTCGACTCATAATGCGCCTTCGCATTGTCGAGGTTATTCCACTGATCGGCGAACAGCACGCCGTTCGGCTCGGTCTTGCGCAACCGGTCGGCGAGACGTTTGCCGACGTGCTGATAGTTGTTCGGATTGGCATAGGGCAGCGCCGGCACTTCGACCAATTCGGCGCCGCACAGCCGCAGCATGTCCTTCTTTTCCTGGCTCTGGGTTTCCGGGATCACGATCAATGTCCGATAGCCGCGCGCGCTGGCCACGACCGCGAGGCCGATACCGGTATTGCCAGCCGTCGACTCCACCACGAGGCCGCCGGGCTTGAGGTCGCCGCGTTTCTCGGCCTCCAGGATCATCCATTTGCCCGCGCGGTCCTTGACCGATTGACCGGGATTCATGAATTCGGCCTTGCCGAGAATGGTGCAGCCGGTCTCCTCGGAAGCGCGCTTCAATTTGATGAGCGGCGTATTGCCTATTGCTTCAATAACGTCATTGTTGATCTTCATCTGCATCTGCGGATAGCTTGCCAGTGTGTTACCATATCACGCAACGACCCTAGATCGCGACTGGCCGGAGTGGAAGCTGCTTTTGTACCAAAGAAGCGCGGCGCGCGGTCCAGGATGACCAAGAACAGCGAGGAACAAAGGATAAACCGGCTGTCCGCGCGATCATCCTCCGGTTATTATGACCGGCATGTTCCCCAGGAAGCAGCACCTCGAGGCCGAAACCGGCGCCGCGGCGGAGACCGCCGTCGACTGTCCGCGATGCCATAAGCCGCCGCCGCTATGCGTCTGCGACGATATCGAGCCGATCGACTGCGCGATTTCACTTCTGATCCTGCAACATCCGCAGGAGCAGGACAGGGCGCTCGGTACGGCGTGGTTGACCGCGCTGCATTTCCGGAATGCGATCGTGAAGATCGGCCTGTCGTGGCCGAGCCTGTCGAAGGCACTGGGGCGACCAGTCGCTGATCCCTCGCGCTGGGCGGTTCTTTATCTCGGCTCGGCCAGGGTCGCCGACCTCGATACCGACCGCGACATCGTCGCCATCAACCGCAAGGGCGAGGTTGAGGACCATCAGCGCGCTGTCCTCGATGATATCGAAGGCATCGTGCTGCTCGACGGCACATGGAGCCAGGCCAAGGCGCTGTGGTGGCGTAACGCGTGGATGCTGAAATGCCAGCGCGTGATCCTCAATCCGGCGCGCCCGTCCCGCTATGGCAGACTGCGCCGCGAACCGCGCCGCGACGGACTATCCACCATCGAGGCGGCCGCGATGCTGCTGGCGCGCCTCGAGAGGCGCCCCGAGATCGCCGCGACGCTGCATGCGAGCTTTGAGCGGATGCTGGCGAAATACCGAGGGGCGCAAACGACAATGCCGGAACTGAAGCCGAAACCGAAGCGCGATTACCGGCGGCGCAGGCGCGGTTGATGCTAACTAACCCCGGTCGGTTCGATGGCGCCGCCTGTGGACTCGCTCCAATCCGAGACGCACCGCTCGAGATCCTTCAGATTCTGCCGCACCTGTTCGAGCGAGAATCCCAATGCGTAAAAGCGTTCGACCACGTCGCTGGCGAGGCCGCGGGTGAGGCCCTCGCTGCGCACGTCGGCAACCGCGGAGGCGTAGGCTTCCACCGCAGACTGCACCGGCCAGATCGCAGGTGCGCCGCGGCCGTTTCGCAATGCGGCTGCGATCGACCTGAGATACTCGGTCGTCGCGGTGCTGATGGCAGCGAGCGGTGTGGCGAGGCGCGTCTGTAATTCGACCGGCAGCGGCACCACGCTGGCGCGTCCGATGATCACGATGTCGTGGCGCAGGCGCAGGATGGTGCGCAACAAAGGTCCTGTATCGGGCCCGCTTGAGAGTTTGGCGGCGCGCTCGCGCTCGGCCTCGACACCGAGCGCATTCAGCTCCGCGATGGCCGTCCCGATGCCGTCCTGCAGCGCATGAAGCGCGTCGTTGTCGCGGCCTCGGGTCAGGCCGGACAGCAATTCATTGAGTACTGCCGCCAGCAATTCGAGCACCCGCGCCGCGCCCAGCCTGATCTGGCTATGCGCGCGCGACGGCAGCACCAGAAACGACACCGCAAGGCCGGTGACGGCGCCGACCGCGACTTCCAGGACCCGGTCGACTGCGGAGTCCAGCGGATTGCTGTGGCTCATGGCCGGCAGCAGCAGCACGATGATGGCGGTGACGGTCGCGACATTGAGGCTCGGGTTGATCGCCGCGATGAATGCGAGCGGCGCCACCGCCATCACCAGCACCGCGAGCAGGGCGCTTTCGCCGGTGTGCGGCACCAGCACCGCGACCGTTCCGCCGTAGATGGCCCCGCCGACGGTGCCGATCAGATAGTCGCGGGTCGCCTTCAGCGATCGGCCGACGCTCATCTGCGTGACGATGAGCGAGGTCAGCACCGCCCATAGCGGTAGTTTGAGCCCGAATGCCAGGGCAATCGCCAGCGCGCTCAGGGCGGCCACGGTCACCCGGAGGCCCAGCCCCAGTTCCACCTTGCGCGAGTCCAGCCAGGCGCCGATGCGTTTGATGAAGGCGATCATTTGCCCATATTCCCAAGAGGAGATTGCCGCGCCTGTTATAGAGAATGTTCGCCGAGGATCGGAAAAGGATCGGAAGAGGGTCGGAAAACTTGCCGCGCAGCGCGTCTGCGATCCTGGGCGAGGGCTGTTCCGGTCCGCCGATGAATTGCCGCGTCGACCAGGCCAGACACTTGAGCTGGTGCGCCAGCTGTCGATCGGCAGCGCGGTTGCCTAAGCAACTGAATGTCTGTAAGAACCGGCGCTCTGTGGGGCCACGTGGCGGAGTGGTTACGCAACGGTCTGCAAAACCGTGTACACCAGTTCAATTCTGGTCGTGGCCTCCATTTATATCATTGATATCGTTATTTTTTAGTCGCACGGTCCCGTTCGCGCGCAAT
The DNA here is from genome assembly GCA_018971625.1 of Pseudomonadota bacterium. GTDB lineage: Bacteria > Pseudomonadota > Alphaproteobacteria > Rhizobiales > Xanthobacteraceae > Bradyrhizobium. The sequence continues at coordinate 10,991 of JAGXAJ010000009.1, read as the reverse complement.
CGCAACGCGCGGATGCCGGGGCTGCCGCGCGAACTGGTCACCACCATGAAACTGGATGAGCAGTTCAAGGCGATGCTGCCGATGATTTTCAATAGCGGCCATTGCCGCCATCGACGTGTTATTGATTGGTCGGGGGGATCGAAAAGCCGTCGCGTTACGCGATCAAGAACTGGCGTACCAGTCTTCCGGAAACGGAATGAGGCCGCAAGGCTTCTCGTTATCGTTGGCGGCGCGCGAAGGCACAGGTGAAGTCATCTGGTAGGTCAAGAAATCCTCCTGCGGGGCAGGCGCGATCGCCGCCTCTACGGCATCCAGCAATCGATCGAATTCAATTTCACTCATGGCGCTCTCCCGCATTCGGGAGCGCAGCCTCTCAAAACCCCTTTGTTTCCGAATTGAAGCAATCACTCAAATTGTATCGATCGAGCGATCGCGGCCGGGATGGTTACCGATGTCTGTCAATTTCAGGGCAAAAACAGAATATCCGTACGGGCCGAAATCCATTGTGAGAAAAATCACATCCGGCAAATATGTTTTGCCTATCTACGAAGATTACCTAACGTCTGAACAGAAAAACGCCTGCGCGCCCGACGTCAACGCCTGCGCGCCGGCGAGATGCCGAGGGCGATACCGCGCGCGTCGATCAGATCTTGATGTTGCGCTCTACCAGGAAGTCGAGGCCGTGCTCAAGTATGCGGCCAGAACAGGGCCTTGATGAGCAGCACAGTAAAGGCGATCACGCCAACGGCGAATAGAGCGACCACGAGCTTCGAAACTATCGGTGACGTCAATCGAGATCGACGCGGAAGGGATCGATTGCCATTGGTAGACCGCCCGTCAGGTGCCCAGTCCCAGTCGTTATTTCTCGTCATAGTGGGCAGTCCCGTGGGAGTCTGAAAAGTCGTTATCGCAGCCTACTCGGGGGCCATGCCAAGGTAAAGGAGGAACACGGGTTTTCGCGGTTCCACTCCTTCGTCAGTCGTGTTTTGCACCAGGAGCACGGCATTCCAGCGGCCCCGTGGTTGTCGGAACGGACCAATGCCTGCTGGCTCCCCGGGCTGGATTCGAACCAGCGACCATTCGATTAACAGTCGAATGCTCTACCGCTGAGCTACCGAGGAACAAGGCGAAACAATCGTTCGCGAGCGGGCAGCGTATAACAAAGCCTCCCGGGCTTGCAAAGGACCAAATGGCCGCCGGCCAAATGCCGCAGTTGCCGGCGACCGATGTTGCGTTTTCGCGAGCCTTGTTCCAAAGAGGACCTGAAATCGCTTCGTCCTGCGGGCTTTCCGCGGCCGCATCCACTCCTTGCTGGGGTCCGTCAATGTCCGGTTTCTCGACCGCACGCCAGAATATGGTCGATTGTCAGGTGCGTCCCAGCGACGTCACGGACAGCAGGATTATCGAGGCGATGCTCAAAGTGCCGCGCGAGCTCTTCGTTCCATTGGATCGACGCGCGCTCGCCTATCTGGACCTCGATCTCGACGTCAGCGATGCGGAGTCCACCCGACGCTGCCTGATCAAGCCTGCGGTCACCGCGCGGATGTTGCAGGCCGCTGCCATCCAGGAGACCGACAAGGTGCTGGTGGTCGGCTGTGCCACCGGATACATCGCGGCGGTGGTCGGCCAATTTGCAAGCGAAGTCACTGCAACCGAAAGCGAATCGACGCTGGCCGCGAAGGCGAGGGTTGCGCTGGCTGAACTCGGGATGGGAAAGATCGCCGTCCAGGTGGCCGCTGCGGCCGACGGGGACCCGGCGCATGCGCCCTATGACGTGATCGTCCTCAACGGCGCCACCGAGATTGTTCCTGAGATTCTCTACCAGCAGCTCCGGGAGGGAGGCCGGCTGGTCGGGATATTTGCCACCACCCGGCCGCCGAGGGCGACGATCGTGACGCACTCCCATGAGGATTTCGGCAGCCGGCAGCTGTTTGACGCCGCCGCCCCGGTCCTGCCGGGCCTCGACCGGCGCCCTGTTTTCGTTTTCTGAGTTACTCTGGGCACCTTCGGCCCATGCCTTCGGCTCTTGGCCACCGGAAGACTGTTAAAAATCCCGTTCTGAATCAGAAGTGTGGCCGGATTGCCCCATATGAAGAGTTTTCTGACGGCTTGGGGCGCGGGGTGGTTCCGTCCGGCTCGGGTCCGTCCTATGGTAGTGACTCAGGGTGAAGGTGACGCCGGCTCAAGCGCTTGGGTCGGCCGGGGAAAGTGAACGGGTTTTCAAGAATGGCTGGCGTGAAGGCCCTTTCCGGAGCCGCGGCTGCGGTCCTTCTGATGACTTATATGGGTCCGGTCCCCGCTCTGGCCGATACGATCGAGGCTGCGCTGGTGCGCGCCTATCAGAATAATCCGCAGCTCAACGCGCAGCGGGCCCAGGTGCGCGTGACCGACGAGAACGTGCCGCAGGCGTTGTCGGGCTATCGTCCGAAGGTCGGCATCACCGCCAGCCTCGGTTATCAATATACAGATACCAACACTACCTTGGGCGGCTCGCCGACCGAGATTGTGCGAACCGAAATTCACGGTGCGAATCCACCGCGCAGCGCCGGCCTCACGGTGACGCAGACGCTGTACAACGGCAACCAGACCGCCAACAAGACTCGCGCGGCGGAGAGCCAGGTTTCGGGCGCGCGCGAGGCGTTGCGCGTCCTTGAGGAGTCGGTGCTGCTGTCGGCGGCCACGGCCTACATGGACTATCTGCGCGATTCCGCCATTGTCGAGGTGGACAAGAGCAACGTCCGCGTGCTCGAGCAGACCCTGAAGCAGACCCAGGACCGATTCAATGTCGGCGAGGTAACCCGCACCGACGTTGCGCAGTCGGAAGCTCAACTCGCCGCCGGCAAGACCCAGCTATTGGCGGCTCAAGCAACCCTGACAACCACCGAGGCCAATTTTCGGCGTATCATCGGCAACGAGCCGCACGCACTCGCGCCGGGTTCGCCTGTCGATCGCTTTTTGCCGCCTACGCTGCCAAAGGCGGTCGAACTCAGCCTGATCGAAAATCCGAATGTCACGGCGGCGATGTTCGGCGTCGACGTCAACTATCTCCAGGTCAAGGTCAACGAAGGCGCGTTGCTGCCAACGGTCACATTCACCGCCGCCGCGCAGCAATCCTATGAACCGTCCATGACGACCTTTCGGTCTTTCGGCGCTTCGGCGGTCGGGAGTATTTCGATTCCGGTCTATCAGGGTGGCGCCGAATATTCGCTGATCCGCCAGTCCAAGGAAAGCCTGTCGCAGCAGCGTCTCACCTTGGAACTGACTCGCGACCAGACCCGTGCCAACACAGTGACGGCGTGGGGGCAGTTGGTCGCCGGCAAGGCGCAGGTTGCTTCCGCGCAGGCGCAAGTGACCGCGTCCGAAATCGCCCTCAACGGCGTCCGTGAGGAAGCCAAGGCCGGCCAGCGTACCACGCTCGACGTGCTCAACGCCCAGCAGGCGCTGGTCAACGCCCGCGTCGCTTTGGTGACCGCGCAGCACGATCGCGTCGTCGCGTCCTATTCGGTATTGAGCGCGGTCGGACGGTTGTCGCCGCAAGTGCTCCAACTGCCGACCACGACTTATGACCCGAGCGTGCATTACCAGCAGGTGCGTGACAGCTGGATCGGCGTTCGCACGCCTGACGGCAAATGATTGCGTGACGTTGTCGCAAGGCGACAACGCCTGAGAATCACGCGCAGCTCCCGTTCTTGCAATCATTTGCAGCCATGACGTACCGTTTCCCGAGGCAGCAGAGCGATTCGCGCGCATCAGGTAGTGTTGCCGCTTTCCTGGGTCCACCGTCGCGCGACGCTTCGATGTCCTGAGCAGGGGCTCAAAGCCTGCGCGCGAGCCGCGTGGCGCTTGATCTGGGGACAAGTCAGGCTTGTGCGATGAAAATCCCGACCTCCTGTCCGGAACGGGCAAATGCGGTCGCTGCTTGGTGTAGAACCGATGCGAAGGCGTTGATGAGGTGGAGTCGGAGATGACGCAGCCTGCAAAGGTCCAAGAACCCTCCATGGAGGAGATTTTGGCGTCGATCCGGCGCATCATCGCCGACGATGAGGCAAAATCGGCGGTTGCCGAGAAACCCGCCGCCCCGGCAGCTTCGGCGAGGCCTGAAAAGCCTGCCGCAACGGCACCGGCACAGAGGGCGCCCGTAATGAATAACGTTCCGCCGCCGACCACCGCACCGGCAAAGCCTGCCGCCGCGAAGCCAGCGCCTGCACCGACGCCACCACCCAAGCCCGCGCCGGCCGCGAGCAACAGCCAGGACGACATCGACGCGATGCTGGCGGGTTTCGACGAAGTGGCTTCCGGGGCGGAAGCCCCTCCGGCTCCGGCGCCCGCGGACGTGTTCGAACTAACCGATGACATGGCGCTGCCGAAACCGGCGGCGGCTTCAGCTCCGCCGCCGGCGTTTCAGAAGGTCGAATCGGACTTCGATCGGGAATTTAGCGAGAGTGGTTCCCGGGCGGCGCGTCGGCAGCCGTCCTTCGAGTCGTCGCCGTTTGAGAGCCAGCCGGTTCTGCAACAGCAAATCCTGTCGCGCTCGACCGTGTCGGCGGTCGAATCCGCCTTCAACAGCCTCGCCAATACCGTGCTGAGCAACAACGCACGAACGCTCGAGGATCTGGTCAAGGAAATGCTGCGGCCAATGCTGAAATCCTGGCTGGATGACAATCTGCCGGGGTTGGTGGAGCGCATCGTCAAGGCGGAAATCGAGCGGGTTTCGCGCGGACGCTAGCTTGGTCTTGCTTGGACCGGACGTTGGAATCGGCCAACCGGCCTGTGCCTTGCCTTGATCCGCCCCCTGGCGGGTTCCAGTCTTCATTTTTCCAGCGCACGGCGCGTGATCGGGCCGTCAGGCCGACTGTCAGGTTGACTTGGCGCGCTGCGCCGGCTTTTTAGCCGGTTCCTGTCCATGATTGCCTGGCCATGATCGAAAAGAATTACCAGCCCGCCGATATCGAAAGCCGCATGTCCCGCCTCTGGGAGGAAGCCGGCGCGTTCAAGGCCGGCCGCCCCGAGCGCCGTGATGCGGAGCCGTTCACCATCGTGATTCCGCCGCCCAACGTGACGGGCTCGCTGCACATGGGGCATGCGCTCAACAACACGCTGCAGGACATCCTGTGCCGTTTCCAGCGCATGCGCGGCCGCGACGTGCTGTGGCAGCCGGGCACCGATCACGCAGGCATCGCGACGCAGATGGTGGTTGAGCGGCAGTTGATGGAACGGAAGGAGCCGGGCCGCCGCGAAATGGGCCGTGCCAGGTTCCTCGAACGTGTGTGGCAGTGGAAGGCCGAGAGCGGCGGCGTCATTGTCAACCAGCTCAAGCGCCTTGGCGCGTCCTGCGACTGGTCACGCGAGCGCTTTACCATGGACGAGGGGCTGTCGCGCGCCGTTGTTAAAGTGTTCGTCGAACTGCACCGCGAAGGGCTGATCTACAAAGACAAGCGGCTGGTGAACTGGGACCCCAAGCTGCTGACCGCGATATCCGATCTCGAAGTGCAGCAGATCGAGGTCAAGGGCAGCCTGTGGTATTTGCGCTATCCGATCGAGGGCAAGACCTTCAACCCGGACGATCCGAAAACCTTCATTGTGGTCGCCACCACCCGGCCCGAAACCATGCTCGGGGATACTGCGGTCGCGGTACACCCGGACAACGACAATCTTGGCCACCTGATCGGCCAGCATGTCATCCTGCCACTGGTCGGCCGCCGCATCCCGATCGTCGGCGATGACTACGCCGATCCGGAAAAGGGCTCCGGCGCGGTCAAGATCACGCCGGCACACGATTTCAACGACTTCGAGGTCGGCAAACGCCATGGCCTGCCGCAGATCAACGTGTTCGACAAGGAGGGCCGTCTCGCCCTGGTCGACAACGAGGATTATTTGCGCGGCTTGCCCGAAGGCTCGGAGAACTTTGCTGCCGAACTGAACCATGTCGACCGGTTCGCTGCGCGCAAGCAGATCGTGACGCGGCTGGAGAATTTCGGGTTCCTCGAGCGGATCGAGCCCAACACCCACATGGTGCCGCACGGCGATCGTTCCGGCGTGGTGATCGAACCCTATCTGACCGACCAATGGTATGTCGACGCCAAGACCATGGCGCAGCCTGCGATCGCGGCGGTGCGCCGGGGCGCGACGACCTTCGTGCCGAAGAACTGGGAAAAGACCTATTTCGAGTGGATGGAGAACATCCAGCCCTGGTGCATCTCGCGTCAGTTGTGGTGGGGCCATCAGATTCCCGCCTGGTACGGCCCGGACGGCAAGGCATTCGTCGCCGAAACCGAGGAGGAGGCGGTCGGCCATGCGCTCGGCTATTACGTCGAGCAGGAGGTCATCACGCTGGAGCAGGGGCGGGAGATGGCGCTCGATCCCGCCAAGCGGGAAGGCTTTATCACGCGCGACGAAGATGTGCTCGATACCTGGTTCTCGTCGGCGCTGTGGCCCTTCTCGACGCTCGGCTGGCCCGACGACGAGACCGACGTCGATCGCTACTATCCGACCGACGTGTTGGTCACCGGCTGGGACATCATCTTCTTCTGGGTAGCGCGGATGATGATGATGGGTCTGCATTTCAGGAAGCGGGTGCCATTTTCGACCGTCTACATCCACCGCCTGGTTCGCGACGAAAAGGGCGCGAAGATGTCGAAGTCGAAAGGCAACGTCATCGATCCGCTCGGCGTCATCGACGACTACGGCGCGGACGCCCTTCGCTTTGCGCTGGCGCGCGGCGCCGCGCACAGCCACGACATCAAGTTGTCGTCGCAACTGGTCGAGACCAACCGGAATTTCGCGACAAAGCTGTGGAACGCCTGCCGCTTTGCCGAGATGAACGAGTGCGCCAGGCCCGATGGATTCGATCCGGCCAAGGCAAGGGAGACCTTGAATCGCTGGATCGCGCATGAAACCTCGCGCGCGACGCGCGAGGTGACGGAGGCGATCGAATCCTATCGTTTCAACGACGCAGCCAACGCGATCTACCGTTTCGTCTGGAACGTTTATTGCGATTGGTATCTCGAACTCGCCAAGCCGGTGCTGCTCGGCGCCGACGGACCGGCGAAGTCCGAAACGCGGGCGATGGTGGCATGGGCGCGTGACGAAATCCTGAAACTCCTGCATCCGTTCATGCCCTTCATCACCGAAGAACTCTGGGCGGTGACGGCCAAGCGTGCGGGGCTGCTGGCGCTGGCGGCATGGTCGCGAATGCCGATTCAGCTTCGGGCCGAGCAATTGGCGCTGATGTCGAGTCCGAACGATCCGATTATTCCGCCTGTCATCGTTGCGCTCGATGCCGACGATTTCAGCGATCCGGCCGCGGAGGCCGAGATCGGCTGGGTGGTCGATCTCGTCACCGCGGTCCGTTCGGTGCGCGCGGAAATGAACATCCCTCCGGCGACCTTGACGCCGCTGGTGCTGTCGGGTGTCTCCGCCGGGACAAAGGATCGCGCGCAGCGCTGGAATGACGTGGTCAAGCGTTTGGCACGCCTGTCGGAGATCTCCTTCGCGCCCGACGCCCCGCAGGGGGCGGTGCAGCTATTGGTGCGCGGCGAGATTGCGTCCTTGCCGCTGAAGGGCGTGATCGACCTGTCGGCCGAAAAGCTCCGGCTCGACAAGGAAATCGCCAAGGCTGACGCCGATATCAAGCGCGTCGATGCCAAGCTTTCGAACGAGAAATTCGTCGCCAACGCGCCGGAAGAAATCGTCGAGGAAGAAAAGGAAAAGCGCGAAGCCGCGATGGAGCGCAAGGCAAGGATACTTGAGGCGCTGGAGCGGCTGAAGAAAGCCGGTTGAAAACGGCAACCGACGAGTGGGTTCCGACGGCAACCGGATCGAGGCCGTCATCATCCGGCCTGAGCCGAATTCAGACCGCAACGGTTGGTCAACGCAGCGGCGCACGTCGCTTTCAAGCCCATTGAAAATGGCCGGCACGCCTTAGTTCAATAGGCGCTGAAATATAGCTTGACATCTGTCCATTAATTCAATAGTCGTTGAATCATGGAAAAGACAGATGCCATCACGGCCTTGGCCGCGCTCGCTCAGGATAACCGCCTTGATGTGTTCCGGCTGCTTGTCGAAGCAGGACCCGAGGGAATGCCAGCCGGTGCGGTCGCAGCCGCGCTCGACCTCGCGCCGAACACACTGACCTTTCATTTTGATCGGTTGCGTACGGCGGGTCTCGTCACCGTGCGTCGGGATGGACGCTCGATGATCTACGCGGCGCGGTTTGAGACGATGAATTCGCTGCTCGGCTATCTCACCGAAAATTGCTGCGCCGGTGCGCCCTGCGCACCCACCGTCGCCTGCAAACCCGCCCGCAAGCGCGATAAAATCTCGACCTGAAAGGAAAGACCATGAAACGTCTGCATGTTCATGTCGCTGTCAACGATATTTCGCAATCCATCGGCTTTTACTCAGCCTTGTTCGCTGCTCAGCCCGCCGTGGTCAAGACGGACTACGCGAAATGGATGCTCGACGATCCGCGCGTGAATTTCGCAATCTCGACCCGGGGCCGGGAACCCGGTCTCGACCATCTCGGCATTCAGGTCGAGGATGCGGGCGAACTGCAAGAGGTCTATGCGCGCTTGCGGCAAGCTGGCGGCAATATCATCGAACAGGGCGAGACGACCTGCTGTTATGCAAAGTCCGAGAAATCATGGATCGGTGATCCCGCGGGCATCGCGTGGGAAACCTTCCTCACGACCGGCGAGAACATCACTTACGGCGATGGCACGGGCGAGAACACCGCACGGGTCGCGCACGAGAAGCAAGACGCTTGTTGCGTGCCGGAAGGCTCAGTCGCGCCGGCCGCTGCCGCCTCTGCCTGCTGCACGCCGTAAAGGTGCGTCGTGACTGAACGTCCTTATAATGTGCTGTTCCTGTGCACTGGCAATTCCGCCCGCTCGATCATCGGCGAAGCGATCTTGAACAGGGTGGGCGCGGGACATTTCCGCGCCTACAGCGCCGGCAGCCAGCCGAAGGGCCAGGTCAACCCCGACGCGATCCGGCTTTTACAGAGCCTCGGCTACGACACGTCGGGCTATCGCTCCAAATCATGGGATGAGTTTGCGGGGGCCGGCGAGCCGAAATTCGATTTCGTGTTCACCGTCTGCGACAATGCTGCCGCGGAGGCTTGTCCGATTTGGCCTGGTCAACCGATGACAGCCCATTGGGGCATTGCCGATCCGGCAGAGGCAACGGGTACGCCTGCCGAAATTGCACTTGCTTTCAGAGAAGCATATCGGCTCCTGAACCAGCGCATTGGCATCTTCACTGCATTGCCGCTGCGCTCGCTCGACAGGCTGAGCCTGCAACGCAAGCTCCGCGACATCGGAGACATCGAAGGTTCGACAGCGACGGTGACGGAAGCGAGCTGATGCCGTCACTGGGAAGGCGTATCTTCGCGGAATGGCTGGGCACCGCATTCCTGTTGGCGGCCGTCGTCGGCTCAGGCATCATGGCTCAGAAGCTCGCCGGCGGGAACGTCGCGCTGGCGCTTCTTTGCAATGCCATACCCACCGGCGCGATTCTGGTTGTGCTTATCCTGATTTTTGGGCCGATCTCTGGTGCGCATTTTAACCCAGCCGTAAGCAGCGCGTTCGCATTACGGCAAGAGTTGTCCTGGTCGATAGCGATTTGCTACATCGTCGCGCAAATTATCGGCGCCATTGCGGGAGTCTGGACGGCCCACCTGATGTTTGAATTGCCGGTTTGGCAATTCTCGATCACGCCTCGTGCGGGCGCCGGGCAGTGGTTAGCCGAAGCGGTCGCCACGTTCGGATTGCTGCTTACGATCTTCGGCTGCATCGCGAAGACACCCCGCGCCGTTCCTTACGCGGTCGGGCTCTACATCACGTCGGCTTATTGGTTCACGGCTTCGACATCGTTCGCCAATCCGGCGGTGACCGTTGCGCGCTCGCTTTCGGACACGTTTGCCGGCATAGCTCCCTCGGGAGTGGTGGCTTTCATTGCGGCTCAAATGGCCGGCATGGCAATCGCCGTAATTGTTGGCAGATGGCTCTGGGATAACGGAGATGATGATTGCCAAGACCGTTGCTGAGGCGCGGGCTTCCGGCCTTGGACATCTCAAGACGCTCGCAGGATGGCGACAACGGCGCGATACGCAGCAATATGTGAATCGTAAACTGTACGTAGCGCCCGAATGCGTTGCTGGACGGCGCTGTTTTCTGAAATGATTTCAAGATGATTTGGACTGTCCAGATAAAAAGTGAAAAATTTTCCGCTTTGCTTCCTGGGCAAATCAGTTGCCTTTGCGGTGCGTCCTGTCCCGGAAAGAGGGACGTCGGCCATCGTCACGAACGTTGGGACGGGATGCGGTGGACGCGGCTGTTGCGAGTGACGACACGCAAATTGCGGCGTACGGCGAAGTCGTGTGGTTCTGACGCCCCGACGCTGGCGTCAAGTTCTTAAGAAGCGAACGCTTCTCAGGGATGACGGTGACAACAAAGCCCGGTCACCGGGAAGAGCGCGAAGGAAACCGTAAAACCATCGCGCAGGGAATGCCGGTTTGATCCCGGTGAACCTGTGGCGACTACCCGGTGCATTTTTGCACCAACCACGGGTGCATCGGACACCCGGCATTCCCAGCGCCTCTCTTAGAGGTCGCCCGCGCCTCTCTTGAGGTTGTCCCGCGCCCTGTTTTCAAGGGCGGAACGAAATTGAAAACTCGGGCAAAATGCTGTCGCGAGAACGAGAATGTGTGTGCTTCTTCGTCATTCCGGGGCGCGCGAAGCGCGAGCCTGGCATATCCCCTGTGATCGTGTTCATCGCCGGGCGCCGTTACTCCCTGCCAAAGATCACCGCATGGGTTATGGATTCCGGGCCTGCGCCAAGAGGCGCATCCCGGAATGACGACTTCAAAACTTTTTGCTGAGAAATCGCGAATCCTTCAGCCCGTACCGCCAGGGCAGATCGACTGCTTTGGTGATTCCGATCCGCACGCCCGTGACGACGTCGACTTTGCCAGTCCGCGCATGCAATGCGAT
>JAGXAJ010000139.1 GCA_018971625.1 Pseudomonadota bacterium | reverse complement strand
ATTTTCCTGACAGCCGCTGGTACAAGGACGCCTATAATCTTGTAAAGTCGGGCGGTCTCGAGCCGAGCGAGAATCAGGGGTCCTGGATCAGCCGGGCCTTCAAGAAGGTAGGCCTCGGCTAGGAACTTTTCCGGCATGCTGGCGCGTCTCTCGATCCGTGACATTGTCCTGATCGAACGGCTCGATATCGAGTTTTCCCGAGGCCTCGCCGTTTTGACCGGCGAAACCGGCGCAGGCAAATCCATCCTTCTCGACGCGTTCGGGTTGGCGCTGGGCGGTCGCGGCGATGCCGGCTTGGTGCGCCACGGCGCGGAACAAGGGCAGGTCACCGCGATGTTTGACGTGCCGAAGGGGCATCCGGCCACGGTGATCCTCGGCGACAACGGCCTCGATGACACGAGTTCTGAAGATTCTTGCGAGATGATCCTGCGCAGGGTTCAACTCGCCGATGGCCGCACCCGCGCGTTCATCAACGACCAGGCCATCAGCGTGCAGACTCTCAAGGCGGTTGGCTCCGCGCTGGTCGAAATCCACGGTCAGCATGACGAGCGCGCGCTGGTGGATGCCGCCACGCATCGCCGGCTGCTCGACGCGTTCGCGGGACTCGAAAAAGACGTGGCCGCGCTGGAGAAGCTGTGGGACGCGCGGCGCGCCGCCAACGCGCTGCTTGAGGAGCATCGCGCGGCGATGGAACGCGCGGCACGCGAGGCCGACTATCTGCGCCACGCTTCCGATGAATTGAAGGCGTTGGCGCCCAAGGACGGCGAGGAGACCACGCTCGCCGAACGCCGCACCATGATGATGCAGGGCGAGAAGATCGCCGCCGATCTGCGCGAGGCGCAGGACGCGGTCAGCGGCAACCATTCGCCGGTTACGGCACTATCGGCGGCGGTGCGAAGGCTTGAGCGGCGGGCCGGAAATTCGCCGGCCCTGGTCGAACCCGCGGTGAAGGCGATCGATGCCGCCATCAATGCGCTGGAGGAGGCCGGCCAGCATCTCACCGCAGCACTGATAGCCGCTGACTTCGACCCGGACGAACTCGAGCGGATCGAAGAGCGGCTGTTTGCGTTGCGTGCGGCGTCGCGCAAATACGCCACGCCGGTCGACGTGCTTGCGGCGTTGGCGGCGAAATATTCCGCTGACGTGGCACTGATCGACGCCGGCGCCGAACAGCTGAAGAAGCTCGAACTGCAAGCGGCCGAAGCCGACAAGCATTTCAGCGCGGTAGCAACCAGGCTCTCGGCGGCGCGCAGCAAGTCGGCTGAGAAACTCAACAAGGCCGTCAATGCCGAGCTTGCCCCATTGAAGCTCGAGCGTGCGAAATTCATGACGGAAGTTGAATCGGACCCCGCCGCACCTGGTCCGCAGGGTTTTGATCGCGTCGAGTTCTGGGTTCAGACCAATCCGGGCACCAAGCCGGGCCCATTGATGAAGGTGGCCTCCGGCGGTGAGCTGTCGCGGTTCCTGCTGGCGCTCAAGGTCGTTTTGTCCGACCGCGGTTCGGCGCCCACGCTGGTGTTCGACGAGATCGATACCGGCGTTGGCGGTGCGGTGGCGGACGCGATCGGCGCGCGGCTGGCGCGGCTGGCCGGCAAGGTGCAAGTGATGGCGGTGACCCACGCACCACAAGTAGCGGCGCGCGCCAGCCAGCATCTGCTGATTTCCAAGGACGCGCTCGACAAGGGCAAGCGTGTCGCCACCCGCGTCAACGCGCTCGCCGCCGATCACCGCCGCGAGGAAATTGCCCGCATGCTGGCCGGCGCCGAGATCACCGCCGAAGCGAGGGCTGCGGCCGAGCGTTTGCTGAAGTCGGCAACGGCGTGATTTTTGGATGCCATCGAGGTTCGCACTTTGCGAATGACGAATTATACTCTTCCGCATGGTCGCAAAATCAAAAACAAAACCTCCCATTGACGTCGCAGAGCTCACCAAGGCCCAAGCGAAGGTCGAGTTGATGCGGCTGGCGCTTGAGCTGGAAGGGCACGACAAGCGCTATTATCAGAACGATGCGCCGAGCATCACTGACGCCGAGTACGACGCCCTGCGCCAGCGTTTCAATGCTATCGAGAAGAGATTTCCCGAATTTGTCAGTTCCGATTCGCCGTCGCAAAAAGTTGGCGCGGCGCCGTCCGGACGCTTCAGAAAAGTCCGACATGCCGTGCCGATGCTGTCGCTCGACAACGCGTTTGCCGAGCAAGACGTGCTGGATTTCGTCGGCCGCATTGAGCGCTTTCTGAAGCTTTCCGACGACAAAATTGCTTTCAGCGCCGAACCGAAGATCGATGGGCTGTCGATGTCGCTGCGCTATGAGGGCGGCGAGCTCGTCACCGCCGCGACCCGCGGCGACGGCGCCGAAGGCGAAGACGTCACCGCTAATATCCGCACGCTTGAGGATGTGCCGAAGAAGCTCAAGGGCCGTAACGTGCCCGAAATTTGCGAGGTGCGCGGCGAAGTTTACATGACGAAGAAGGCCTTCCTGGCGCTCAACGACCGTCAGAGGGTGGCCGGCGACACGGTCTTCGCCAACCCGCGCAATTCCGCAGCAGGATCGTTGCGCCAGAAGGACCCGTCGATTACCGCGTCGCGCCCGCTCGGATTCTTCGCCTATGCCTGGGGCGAGATGAGCGCGATGCCGGAAGACACCCAGTCCGGCATGATCGGCTGGTTTCAGCGCTGCGGCTTCACGACCAATCCGCTGACCAAATTGTGCCATTCGGTCGAGCAACTGATCGCATTCCACCGCAAGATCGAGGAGCAGCGCGCCGAGCTCGATTACGACATCGACGGCGTCGTCTACAAGGTCGACCGCATCGATTGGCAGGAGCGGCTCGGTTTTGTGTCGCGCACGCCGCGGTGGGCGATCGCGCACAAGTTTCCGGCCGAGCGCGCCATGACGGTGCTGCGCGATATCGAGATCCAGGTCGGCCGCACCGGCTCGTTCACGCCGGTCGGCAAGCTCGAACCTGTCGGCGTCGGTGGCGTCATCGTGCAGAACGTCACCCTGCATAACGAGGATTATATCAAGGGCATCGGCGGCGACGGCGAGCAGTTGCGCGAGGGGCGCGACATCAGGATCGGCGATACCGTCGTGATCCAGCGTGCCGGCGACGTGATCCCGCAGGTGGTCGATGTCATCATCGACAAGCGTCCGAAGAACGCCCGGGTATTTCAGTTCCCGAAAAAATGTCCGTGCCCGCTGCACACCGATGTGGTGCGTGAAGAGACTGCGACTGGCGAGGAAGGTGCGCGCGCCCGCTGCACCGGCGAGTTTGCCTGTCCGTTCCAGAAGATCGAGCATCTGAAGCTGTTTGCCTCTCGCCGCGCCTTTGATATCGACGGGCTCGGCGAAAAGCAGATCCAGTTCTTCTTCGAGCAAGGCTGGGTAAAGGAGCCCGCCGATATTTTCACGCTGCCAGCGCGCAACAACAGGATCAAGCTGGAAGAGCACGAAGGCTACGGCGAGACGTCCGTGCGCAATCTGTTCGGCGCCATCGAAAGCCGGCGGCGGATTTCGCTTGAGCGCTTTATCTTCGCGCTCGGCATGCGCCAGGTCGGCGAAACCACGGCGCTGGCGCTGGCACGCGGCTACGGTTCCTGGCAGTCGTTCCACGACGCCTGTCTCGCGGTCGCAAAAGACGACGAAGAGACCATCGCGGAGATGGACGCGCTCGACCAGATTGGCGACACCGTGATCGCCAGCATCAAGGCCTATTTCGGCGAGAGCCACAATCGCGGCATCGTCGAGCGGCTGACGCGCGAAGTCACCATCCTGGATGCCGAAAAGCCGAAGAGCAACTCGGCGGTCGCCGGCAAGACCGTGGTGTTCACGGGCTCGCTGGAGAAGATGACGCGCGACGAAGCCAAGGCAACCGCCGAGCGGCTGGGAGCCAAGGTTGCAGGCTCGGTGTCGAAGAAGACGGACTATGTCGTTGCTGGCCCCGGTGCGGGCTCCAAGCTCGCGGAAGCCAAGAAGCACAATGTCGCGGTGCTGACCGAAGACGAATGGCTGAAGCTGATCGGGGAGTGAATTTTTCCGGCACTTGACCTCGCTCGAGACCGTCATCATCCGCGCAAGCGGATGATCCAGTATTCCAGAGCGCCGATTTGAGCAGCAGCGCTGCGGCGTACTGGATACTCCGCTTTCGCGGAGTATGACGTCTGAAAATGGAGCGGCATACTCACTCAAATAAAATGCGCTCGCTCAATTCAAAGCCGCCGTGGCCTGGTGGAGCCATGCCTTGGTCGGCTCGTCGAGTTGCGGGCGAACCTCATGGCGGACACGGGCGTGGTAGTCATTGAGCCAGGCGAGTTCGCCGCGATCCAGCATGTTCACGTCGATCAGGCGCCGATCGATCGGCGCCAGCGTCAGCGTCTCGAACGCATTCATCGGCTTTTCAGCGCCTGTGATCTCGGTCTCAACCACCAGTTCGAGATTTTCGATCCGAATGCCGTAGGCATCGGTCTTGTAGTAGCCGGGCTCGTTGGACAGGATCATCCCTCTGCGCAGCGGCGTGGTGCCGAGCTTCGAAATCCGCGCCGGGCCCTCATGCACCGACAGGTAGCTGCCGACGCCGTGTCCGGTGCCGTGCTCGAAATCGATTCCGGCCTGCCACAGGAATTGCCGCGCCAGCGAATCGAGCTGCGCGCCGGTGGTGCCATCGGGAAACACCGCGCGCGCGATGGCGATATGGCCGCGCAGCACGCGGGTGAAACGGTCGCGCATTTCCGCCGTGGGTTCGCCGATCGCGACGGTGCGGGTGACGTCGGTGGTGCCGTCCAGGTATTGCGCGCCGGAATCGATCAGCAGCAGATCGCCCGGCGCGATCCGCCGGTTGGTCTTGCGGGTGACACGGTAGTGCACGATGGCGCCGTTCGGCCCGGCGCCGGCAATGGTCGGAAACGAAACGTCCTTCAGCGCGCCGGTGTCGCGGCGGAAGGTTTCC
>JAGXAJ010000072.1 GCA_018971625.1 Pseudomonadota bacterium | reverse complement strand
CAATCCGTCAGGAGCGGGATCGTCGTCGTTCGGCTTCGAACCGACCATCATGAGCCGCCCTCCATCGCGCCACGCTTGTCGGGCCGCAGGTACCGGACGATCTGTCGGATGGCCTTCATTTGGAGCTGCAGGCTCTCCGCTCGCGACGCTCGCTCCGTTTCGCTCCGCTCGCGAAATTCGTCGAGCACGATCGCTTCGAGGTGATCGAGATCGTCGCCAGCAATCGCTTCGCGTGTTACGATGGCAACCTCTGTTCCGCCGGTCGCGGAAAGAACGCCACGACGTACCGCGCAATATCGGACCCTATTATCCGCAGCATGCCAACTGACGATCGAGATGTTCAAGGCTGTGAGAAGATCGGCATGACCTCTCAAAATTCCAAAGCTGCCGCTGTCGTCCTCGGCGCGAGCGCTTGAAACGTTCGACTCATCGACGACGATTTCGGTGGGTGTCGTGATCAGCAACCTCATTGCGCCAGCTCCTCAGACTTAGCCTGTGGCCCGCTCGTCTTTGCTTCGTCGATGGCGCCGATCATATAGAGCGAACTCTCGGCCCATTGATCGCACTCGCCGCGAAGGATCGCCTGACACCCCTTGAGCGTCTCCGCCAACGAGACCGATCGGCCAGGCACGCCCGTAAACGCCTCAGTGACGGAAAACGGCTGAGTGAGAAAGCGCTGCAAGCGTCGGGCACGCGCCACAGCAAGTCGGTCCTGGGCACTCAGCTCCTCGATTCCGAGCAATGAAATGATGTCCTGAAGTTCTCGATAATGCGCGATTGTTTCCCGGACCTCTTCAGCGATCCTGAAATGGTCATCACCGACCACAGTCGGATCAAGCAGGATGGAGGAGGAATTCAAGGGATCGACCGCGGGATACATGCCTTCGGCGGCCATCGTGCGCGACAGCACGATCATGCTGTCAAGGTGGCTTGAGATCGCGGTCACGGCCGGATCGGTAAAGTCGTCCGCGGGGACGTAGACGGCTTCAATAGCCGTTACCGATGCGCCCGAAACCGAGGCGATACGTTCATGGAGCGCGGCGACTTCGGTCGCCAAGGTCGGCTGATAGCCGACACGCGACGGCAACCGACCGAGCAGGCCGGAGACCTCGCTGCCGGCTTGTACGAACCGGAATACGTTATCCATCAGGAGGAGCACGTTCTGGTGCTTCTTGTCGCGGAAATACTCCGCGATCGTCAGTGCCGTTAGCCCGACACGCCAACGCGCTCCAGGCGGCTCATTCATCTGGCCGTAAACCAGCACGCTGCGATCCAGCACACCGGACCGGCGCATTTCCGACAAAAGCTCATGTCCTTCGCGGGAGCGCTCACCGATACCCGCAAAAACGGAAATGCCCTGATAGCTCTGCACCATGGCATGGATCAGCTCCATCACGACCACGGTCTTGCCGACGCCGGCGCCGCCGAACATTGCGGCTTTCCCTCCTTGCGGGAGCGGAGCCAGCAGATCAATGACTTTGATGCCCGTCTCGAAAATTGCTGTGGCCGGGCTACGCTCGCTGAGCGGCGGTGCCGGGTTGTGAATAGGTGCGCTGGCCAAATCATCAGGCAGTGCGGGGCCATTGTCCCTCACGCGGCCGGTGACGTCGAGCAAACGCCCGAGGACTGCATCGCCGACCGGAACCCTGATCGGTCCGCCCGTCGGGTGTACAGCTACGCCACGCTTCAGGCCCGCCGTTGCCTGTAAGGCGACACCACGAACTGTACTTTCATTGAGGTGTGCCTGAACTTCGACAATCAGCGTTTCCGGTTGATCCCAATCCACCAACAGCGCATCGCCGAGCCTCGGGAGCTCTGCAATCGGGAACTCCACGTCAATCACGGCTCCGCGGACCGCGGTAACCTTGCCTTTTGTTTGCGGCGAGAGCTCCATCGCATTTGCCCGGTGCAAATCTCATTTCACCACTTAACGGGGCAAGCCTGCCTGTCTTTTGATCAGGATCAAGCGCAAAGTCCGCCCCGCCATCACCTTTTTGTTTGCGGGGCCCACAGGACGTTTCAAATAGCGAAGCTATGGAGTCTCTTCGCGCACTCGGGGAAATAGTAATGCCAGAGAACCGGTCATTCAAACCGGCACACCCTCCATTCCGAGCACCGATGGCTTCGACACCGTTTGCCGAAGGGACGGAGCCTTATACGAAAAAGTCGTGAAAGAGCAGATCAAGATCCGCGCCAAACTTCGCCCTATGCTCACGACCCCCAATCAGGTTCGGCTCGATCTCCGAACCATGCTTCTGCGTGAATATGGTAGGGCCGGCAAAATCCCCGACGCGGTCGACGGGCGCCATGCCGGCCATACAGCTGTCATTGCCGACTACCACAAACGACAAAGCCTGGTGGAGACTCTGCTCGCCAATGGTATCGTCGCGTTGACTGACCGGAAATCCGCGACCGACGATATGAAGGATCTGGAAATCGACAATTATCTTGCTGAAGTTATCGCAGCAATTGACGATCTGGGCAGCCGCGTCAATCTCATTGGGCTCTGCCAGGGCGGTTGGGTATCCCGGCTGATCGCAGCGCGTCTTTCGTAAATTGACTCATTCGTGCGGGCGTGCCGATCGATACCGATGCCAGCGATCGCGCCGTCAAGCGGATAGTGTAGGGGTCGCTGCTGTTATTAGATAAAAAGCTGGTGATGCCGGGCGACGGGCTGATGAGAGAGATTGCATGCTGCAGTGATGAAAGAACATCTACTCCGGAGCAGCATTCAGGATCAGATCAATCTTCAGCATATCGATGACCAACTATCTGTCTAATGGACAAACGTTCAATACTTGGTACAAAAATCCGGTCGCCACCCGATATGCTCCTGGGTCGGCGATATAATGAGTTTGATCTCGCTTCCAGACTCGAATGAAGACTAGGGAGAACGTTGACGTCTCTTGACTACGCGGCGGGCGACTATCACATAGAGGACCGCGCAAGCAACGATTCCGTCCTCGTCATGTAGATCAGTGTGTTGGCCTCGACGCGTCACTGACGCCGAGTCTGAAGTAAACTAGGCCTCTTCGAGGCTTAACCACAAGCTTCCTCACCATGGTGACCGCGAGCGACTCCAATTCTACCGCGGTACCGATCACCCAGGGCACGTGAACAAGTGTCGATCCACCTTGCGCGTCAAGCGACCGCGTCCCGCACGACGGCCGGGCGAGATCAAAGGTCCATGCCGACTATCGGCGCCACCGCCGTGTGGTCTTGGACGCCGAGGACCCCTGGGATCGCCTCCGCCGCCACTCTGATTGCGTCGATTTCGGTGGACGCTTCAACGACTCCCCAGAGATGGACGATGCCATTTCTCACAGTTATACGGTTACCATGCGCGCGACCCCACCGATACCGCGCAAGTTCTGCGACGAGATCTCGTCGGATCGTTGCATCGGACGCGTGCTCGGGCGTAGAAGGCTCGACCGCAGCAAGGGCGCGAACGAGATCAGCACGACTCACGATCCCAACTAGCTTCCCATTCTCCACGATCGGGATACGCTTGATTCGGTGTTTCTCGAGAAGGTCAACAATATCGGAAAGCGATGTAGATGGCGCTGCCGTGATGATGTTGCCCCGCATGAAATCGGATGCTTTCATCGCGTGGGAGCGTATGTAGTCCTCTTCGAGTGTTAGGTTCGAGGCCATGAAAGCGGCAATCGGGCGGCGGTGCCGCTCAGTGCCGAGCTCCTTGCGACGCAGCAGATCGCCTTCGGTAACAATACCAACCAAGGCTCCATTGGCGTCCACGACCGGCACAGCACCGATATTCTTCTCGACCAGGATTGTGGCTATTCCGTTCATCCGGGCGTCGGGCGTTACGGTGATTACGGGCTGAGTCATAATATCTGCGGCGTTCATATTAGACATCTCTCCACTGCATTTACAAAATGTAAGCCGACGAAACCGCTGTCTTTGACCTGGATCAAAGAATACTGTCCAGTGATTCATAAGGAATCGAACGCATTATCGGAACTCGACCAAACGGACCAATATTTCATTTGAAACAGCTTGCCTCTATGGTGATCCTGTTTTGGCAGTCTTCGAGCTGCGATTTTTGTTACCCGCGAGTCTGAAGACAGATGGAAAAACCCTCGCCGGTCAAACTCTCGAATTTCTCGCTCAACAGTATTCCGGCGTTTTGGCCGGTTGCGATGGCGTCCTCGCTTGCCGCGGAGGGTGCAGAACTTTACGCGAAGAATCTGAAATTCGTCGAGGAGGAGATCAGGATCCATGAGGATTTGCGCCCGGCGCTCGCGACCCCCAATCAGGTTCGGCTTGATCTGCGCACCATGCTGCTGCGTGAATATGGCAGCCCCGGCAAAATCCCAACACTGGTCGATGCGCCCTATGCTGGCCATACGGCCGTGATTGCCGACTATCACAAGGGTCAGAGCCTGGTCGAGACGCTGCTCACAAATGGCATCGAGCATGTTGCGTTGACTGACTGGAAGTCCGCGACCGACGACATGAAGGGTCTCGAAATCGACAACTATCTTGCTGAAGTCCTCGTCGCGATCGATGATCTGGGCGGCTGCGTCAATCTCGTGGGGCTCTGCCAGGGCGGCTGGGTCTCCGCGATGATCGCTGCGCGCTTTCCCGAAAAAGTGAACTCACTCGTCCTTGCCGGCGCGCCGATCGATACTGACGCCGGCGATGGTCCCATCAAGCGCATGGTGCATGCGTCGCCGACGTCATTCTACGAAGAACTGCTGGCGCTGGGCGGCGGGATGATGAAGGGCAAGTTCATGCTGCAGGGATGGAAAAACATGCATCCCGGACAGCACTACATTCAAGAGCACATAGACCTCTATGAGCATATCGATGACGCCGCCTATATCTCCAAAGAGGAAACATTCAACAGCTGGTATGAAAACCCGATCGATCTGCCGGGTCGCTGGTACCTGCAAGTCATCCTACAGCTCTTCAAGGAGAACCGGCTTGCCAGGGGTGAGTTCGTCGGCCTCGGCAAGAAGCTCAGCCTGCGCAGCATCGTTTGCCCGGTATATCTCCTGGCCGGCGCAGAGGACGACATCACCACGCCGGAGCAGGTTCTAGATGCGGCGAAATACATCGGAACTCCGAGAGATCGAATTGTGCAGAAGACCGTCCCAGGCGGTCACATCGGCCTGTTCATGGGCGCTCGGACCCTTCGAGATCATTGGCCCGTAATTGCAAGATGGATTGTTGCTCAATAACGCTCCGCTAGCGCCGCGTCTGTGGTGATTTCCCATTGCCGGTCCTGGCTGCTAACTGACGTTGATGGGAGGTCAAGGATCAAAGGTTGCGCTGGCACACAATTGTCCTCCTGCGCCGCCGATGCTGCGAAGGTTGTCGTGGCTGCATTGCGATACAGATCAATTCAGGCATGCTCGGAGTCATCCGGAAATAACAGGGTGTTTCGCCAATGTCTGCTGATTCCCTCGCGTTGGAAGCGCCGCTTGTGGCCTCGCCGAACCAGACGATGAGAGCCATCCAGGTCTCCCGCAAGAAGCTCTACGAGCTAATCAACACGGGTGAGCTGGAGAGTTACACGGAAGGCAAGTCGCGCCGGATCACGGTCAAATCGATCAACGAGTACATCGAGCGGCGACTGGCCACGGAAGCGGCTCGTCGCGGCCGCACTGCGTCCGATCGAAATCATCCGTCACGCTCTTAAGCACCAGCGCGCCGCTCGCGGCTGCGAGCCGGTTGGCTCCGGACTTGATCGGATGAACCGTGATGCAAGCAGCTCAACGCCGATAAGGGATGCCGAGAGGGCGCTCTCGCTCGCCGCTCGCATCGTAGCAACAGCACCGGCTGCACCGTCTGCGCGACTCCATGCTCTGCAGCAAATGGCGGATCACCTGCGCCAGTATGTGCAGGGCGGCTGGCTCAATCCGACGACCGTTGTGGACAAGATCTTCGAGGTCGCCGAGTCGCATGGGCTGACTGGTGAGCCCGGCAGCGACAAAGAAGCGACTGTCGTGCAGATTGCGATGTCGGCAAAATTGCCGCCCGAACTGCATCCAATAATGCGGTCCGATCGCGGCTCCAACGGTCACGCCTTACCGACCCCACTGTCGCTCGCAACCAAAACGCCGGCAGCCTGGAGGGCGACTGAGCCGCAGAGGCAGCGCTGGCTGGCGACCGCGCGCATTCCCAGCGGCGATATCACGCTGTACTCAGGGAACGGTGGCGCCGGCAAGACGGAGACAGCAGTGCAGTTGCTGGTCTCTGTGGCAGCCGGGCTAGGCGACTGGCTGGGGTGCGTTGTCGAGACGGGGCCGGCGCTGTTCCTCAGCTGCGAAGAGCCTGAGTCCAACATTCGAGACCGGATCGAGCGCATCTGCAAGCATCGTCACATCGATCCGCATGCGATCGAGGATCTGCACTTGCATTTCGCTGACCTTGAGGCGACCTGGCTCGCGACGGCGGACCGGCTCGGCAAAATCACGAAGACTGCACTTCTTCAGCAAGTCGAGGCCTGGATCGGCAGGCACCGACCGATCCTTGTCGTCATCGATTCGATAGCCGCGGTGTTCGACGGCGAAGCGATCGCCCGACGGCAAGTGCGCAGCTTTCTTGCGATGTTGCGGAAGATCGCGCGCGAGAATGACGCGGCGATCGTGCTGCTCGACCACCCCTCGGTGCGCGGTATGGCCGACGGCTCCGGGACTGCAAATTCTGTCGACTGGCGCAACTCCGTCCGCGCCATGTTGCACCTATCGGATGCGGACAAAGACGATCCGGACCTCCGAGAACTCGAGATCAAGAAGTCGAACTTCGGGCGCGCCGGCGAAAAGATCAAACTGCGGTGGAACGGTCTCACGTTCGTCCCGGCGACGTCCGAAGACCCCTTACCGGGCGGCGGCAGAGCGCGAGGTCGACGAGCTGTTCCCCAAACTACTCAACAAGCGCATCGCCCAGGGCCGACCTGTCCGACCAAGCACCGGCCGCGGAAGTGCGTCATTTGAGTTGGCCGGCGACCCCGAAGCGAATGGCGTATCGGCGGACGCTTTTCGAGCCGCTATGGAGCGATTGTTCACGGCGGGCAGGATCGTGACGGTCGAAACGGGTCCTGCCTCGAAGCGCCGGAAGCACATCGAGAGAGTGCCCCGGTGACCTTCCATCGCCCCTTCCATTGGTCTTCCATCGCTTCCAACGCCCATTCGAACGCCCCTGCCAACGGTCATTCCATCGCTTGCTACCGCCCCTTCCATCGCTGGTGTTCCATCCCCCCACACCCCCAGAGCGATGGAACGCTTCGCTCCGCTGGTGCTGCGCTGGCGTTCACAGAGCTCCGATGCGATTTGGAGGAGGCAAGCGAGAGGAGCGGGCTAGCAGACGAGAGCTGGGAGTGACGGTGACGGCGAGATAAAGCGAACTGTCGTTCGCTGGCTCCCTTCGGCCGCAAAGGTTTGTCTGCACATTGGTTTTTGCACCTTGCGAAGCCATCTCGATGACACGTCGCAAGGTGCGCGCCTGGCCGCGATAAGAGTTTCCTTGTTTGATTTCAATCTTCAAAGCGACGGCGCTCGCAATGTGCGCCGGGACGAGAAACGACGTTTGTTCGCTATCGTGCGAGTTGATGCGATCGAGGTTCGGCAGCTCTTGTGTCGGCTTTCTCCGATGCAATCGTCGCGTCATGGCACGCGATGACAGTGAGAATTTTCGGATCAGACCTGGCCGGTCCCGCAACGTGGGAGCACGCAGTAACCCGCGGACACAACCGTTTCTCAAGCAGGTCCAGATCGCGGTCCGCAAGGCGGGCGGCGATCCTCGGCGGATAGGTTCGGAAGCGCGATCGGGCGGAGGCCGGAAAGGGGGAAGGACAGGTCGGTTCAACGCTCGCGGCCGGGGCGCGAAGGTCGTCGCCTCGTTTGCTCGGCAGGGCGGCAACGGTGAGTGGCAGATAGATTCCGCGGGCCGCTTCCGCGCTCGGCGCGTGGTGGTCAAGGCAAGGGTGGTCCGGCTCAATCCTCAAGCGAGGGGCGCACGGGGGCCGAAGCTGCGCGGGATGATGAGCAGGGCCGTCGATGCCCATCTGCGTTACCTTGAACGGGATGGTGTTACGCGTGACGGCGATCGGGGTAAGGCCTATTCAGCGTTCGAGAACGAGGCCGATGGCAAGGCGTTTGTGGAACGCGGCCGGGAGGATCGTCATCAGTTTCGGTTCATCGTCGCGCCCGAGGATGCCACCGAAATGGCTGACCTTCGCGGCTTCACCCGCGACCTCATGCGCCAGATGGAACTGGACCTTAACACTCGCCTCGACTGGATCGCGGTCGACCATCACAACACCGGCCATCCCCACACCCACACCATCGTTCGGGGTGTGCTCGATGATGGCCGCATTCTCAACATCGCCGGAGACTACATCGCCCATGGCGTCCGCCATCGGGCGAGCGAACTGGTGACCCGGGAACTGGGCCACCAAAGCGAGATCGAGCTTCAGGCAAAGCTGCAGAACGAGATCGAGGCCGAGCGCGTGACACGGCTCGACAAGATACTGTTGAGCGAGCAGCGGGAGCAGGGCGTGATCGACCTGCGACCGGGGGAAGGCGCGACCTTCCTCGTCCGCGAGAACCGTGCCCTCATGATCGGCCGGGTGCGGCACCTTGCGCGCTACGGAGTGGCCACCGAGCTTGAGCCGGGGCGATGGTCCCTTTCCGACCGCGCAGAGCAAGTCCTGAAGGATCTGGACCACCGCAATGAGGCCGTCAACTCGATCCACCGGGCGCTCGCCAGAAATGGTCTTGCCGAGGAGCGTGGTGTCGGCCAATTCGCCCTTCACGGCGAAGGTTTGGGCGAGAAGATCGTCGGCCGGGTCTTGGCCAAGGGTCTCGCCGGAGACGAGATGGGCGAGCGGGTCTATCTGGTTGTCGACAGCATCGATGGCCGGGTCCATCACGTGGAGTTCAGGGACCCGAGCCCGATCGAGGACTTAGGGCGCGACATGATCGTCGAAGCTGCCCCAGTCGTGTCCGGTCCAAGGCCTGCCGACCGCAACATTGCCAGTAATGCCGAGGAGGATAACGGCATCTACCGGCCGAGCCGGCACCTGGAGCGCATCCGCGACGGCTTTGAGCGGCAGAGCAAGGACCCCGAAGCTTTCGTGCGTTCTCACGTGCGCCGCCTGGAAGCGCTGAGGCGGGCAGGCCTTGTCGAGCGGATCGATGCCGACAATTGGAAGGTCCCGAAGGACATCGTCGCGCGTGGGCAGGCCTACGACCTCAGCCAGGGCGGCGACGGCTTAAGAATACGGACGCTCTCGGCTATCGGCCTCGACCGGCAGATTGCCAGCGATGGTGCGACTTGGCTCGACCGGCAGATCATTGCCGAGGACCGCTCGGCAATCAGGGACAGCGGTTTTGGCAGAGAGGTCAACAGAGCTATCAGCCGTCGGGCTCGGCGGCTTGTGGAGATGGGCCTTGCGACCGCCAGGGATGGCAACGTTCGTGTCCCTGTCGACACGGTGGCGACTCTTGAGCGACGGGAGATTGAGCGTGTCGGCCCTCAGATGGCGAGAGAACGGGGGCTAACCTACATGCCAGCAAACGCTGGCGAGTACGTCAGTGGCCGCCTTGCTGGCGTCGCCAGCCTCGTCAGCGGACGCTTCGCCATGATCGACAACGGGCTCGGCTTTCAGCTCGTGCCTTGGCTACCCCTTCTCGAGAAGCGCATCGGCCAGCACATTGGCGGCCTTATGCGCGACGACGGCGGCATAGAGTGGACATTTGGAAGGAACAGGGGCCTGAGCCTGTAGCGCCGCCGTCACACAACGCACAGGCCAGGTTTGAATTGCGAAGTCGCCTCACGATGCTCGGGCTCACCAAGGGGAGGGCCATCCCTCTCCGCCGCCGTCGCTCACCAACGCAGCGCTCAAAGGTAAGCGCGCGACGGCGGCTCCGAGGGGAGGCACAGAGCTGGCGTTCCACTGGTAAAAAGAGCGAGTTGCCCCCGAGTGCGGGGCTGGATTGTGTGAGTAATTCTCGGCTTAGCCTACTTCCGGGACGAAGCTGATGTCGCGGCAAGACCGGACTGGTCGGCCGCGATGATTCAATGCGGCCTCGTTGCTCCATCGAATTTTGGAAGCTCCTCGACATCGTCTATTGTTGAGGCTTCGCAAAACACTTTGTGGGCATCGGTGGTAGGAGCCCATCGTGAGGTCCGATCATGTTGAAAGCTACAGAAGAGGAGATCGAGGACGTCCGAGAATATTTTGAATGGCAGGCGGCCGACCTCAAGGTGACCTTCATGCAGAAGATCTACTCGGAGGTCATTGGGAAACACCCGCCACGACGTGTGGGATATCCATACCAACAAGGATCGCTGGTGGGTCATCACCGGCGCCAGTGCCTTGGCCGCCGCATCGACGACCCAAAGGGCTCCGAGTGGCCCGAGACATAGGTGATAGAACGTATCGGACACATGGGTTACACTTTCCGCTTTTGTTCAGCGGGAGGTGTGGATGCCATGCAATCCAAGTCGAACCGAAAAGTACGAAAAAGACCCTTGATCAACGGGTCAAACTCGCCAGCGGGAGCTCTATTTTTACCTTAAGACCATCGCAGTGCCAAGATGAGGTCGGCGCCAAATCCGGTGCAGGCAGGCTCGCAAGTGATCTTCGGCCCGCCAGCGTCTTTCCATGCAAGTTCGAGAAGTGTGTCATTGAGCATTCGCGGCCGGCCGCAGCAGCTGCTGCTTGATATTCTCGAGGTGCTGAAGCGAACGCCGCGGCCCTTCGCGGCGGATACAAAGGAAAAGCGTGCGGCGCTCAATCACTTTGAGTCGGGCAAGGTGTTGGTGTCCGACCAGGCGCGCCGCGCGAGACTGCGGCCGCTACATGAAAAAGCGCTCGACCCTCGAACACTGTCCGTCCTCTCGCTTGCCGCTTTGGCGAGGTGGTCCAGGATGAACTTCGCGGCCGATTTGATCTGGCAAGAGGACGGCGGCCTGTGTCGCCACCGAGACGCAGGGGCTTCGGGTCGCGACTGATCGAGCGCAATCTGGCTAACGGACTCGGCGGCGAAGTCCGCGTTATTTATCGGGCCGAAGGAGTCGTTGCCAGCATCACAATGCCTCTGGAAGTTTCGAGAGAGTCTCTTCCGTGCGGCAATCGCGGGAGACGCGTCTACGTAGCCCTGCAGCAGGACCGGGCTACTGCGCGCATTTCTCATTATAGTCTCCATGTTATTGGAAGGCATGCGAGAAGGTGGTCGGCTGAGCCGGTTGACCTTCATGACGAGAGAAGACGTGAGCTGCCGGTCGGTGGATGCGGGCTTACGCAAATCCGATTGAGCCATAGCGGGGCCAGTAATAAGTGAATCGATTGAGGATCGAATGAAGCTTCCCGGTGAGGTGGCGGCCTATATAAGCGGATTAAGGTTTTCGAAGTATCGTGACGCTCCGACGAGGATGGTGTGATCTCGTATTGGACCTGGCGCAACATCGCTCTCCTAGCAAGGCGGAAAAAACGAGGTCCAGAGCCCTCAAGTTCCTCTAGCCGGGAGACGTCGCTTCTGCAGGCTTTCACCGGCCCAATCCGCATTCGATGAAAGATCAGGCTATCAACCGCATATTTGGCCACGCGAAATTCGTTTGTTCAAAATAATGTAGCAAACACTCCTCTTTGCGTGTGACCGGCGCGTCCTTACATTCTCCAAAGCCATCATCAATGCGTGGTCAACATTCACTTGATAGGAATACTGGAGCTCGGTCTGCTCATGAGATCTGTCTTGATTTCGGGCGCAGGTATAGCAGGCCCAACGCTGGCGTATTGGTTGAAAGTGGCCGGCTACAAGCCGACGCTCGTTGAGCGAGCCCCAGTTTTGCGACACGGCGGCTATGTGATCGACTTTTGGGGACTAGGCTACGATCTCGCGAAGCGGATGGGTTTGCTGGACGAGATGAATCGCATTGGTTATCACGTGCGAGAGATGCGCATCGTAAATGATCAAGGCAGGTCTGTCGCCCGGTTCGGCACCGACGTGTTATCCGACCTGACCGCCGGTCGCTATGTGACGCTGGGACGGAGCGATCTTTCGCGCTTGCTGTTTGAGAAATCAAATGGACAGATCGAAAGCATTTTCGGCGACACGATCGTGTGTTTGGAAGAGCAGCCCGATTTCGTCCGGGTTCAATTTGAACATGCGCGTGAACGTCGATTCGGTCTGGTGATTGGCGCGGACGGCTTGCACTCGCGCGTGCGCTCGCTTGTCTTCGGACCGCAGGCTAGATTCGAACAGCACCTCGGTTATGCCGTCGCAGCATTCGAAGTGCCCGGTTATCGACCTCGCGATGAGAACGTCTATTGCATGTACGGGCAGCCAGGCCGGATGCTCGGGCGCTTCACACTACGGAATAATCGCACGCTATTCCTTTTCGTTTTCGTTGCGACGACAGAGCAAATGCCTGGCACGATCGATGAACAGAAGGCGTTGCTGCGCGATCTGTATCGTTACGGCGGTTGGGAATGCACGAAAGTTCTCTACGAGCTTGACCGAACCGATGAGCTTTATTTCGACAGTGTCAGCCAAATCCGGATGCCGCATTGGTCGCGTGGCCGCATTGCTCTGGTGGGCGATGCTGCATTCTGTGTCTCGTTATTGGCAGGGCAGGGTTCAGTACTGGCGATGATCTCATCTTATGTGCTGGCGGGTGAGCTCGCGGCTGCGTGCGGGGACCATCAACGCGCGTTTACAAGGTACGAGACATTGTTGCGAACCTATATCGCTGGCAAACAGCTGGCCGCCGAGCGCTTCGCTGGGGCTTTCGCGCCGAAAACCAGGCTTGGCCTATCGTTCCGCAATCTGGTTGTGAAGGCTTTTGCTTTTCCAGGTCTAGCCAGCCTAGTATTAGGACGGGATATTGCGGATTCCATGGAATTGCCCCAATACAGGTGGCCCGGCGCGACCAGCCGAGAACCGCTTGATAGTTGAATCGGAAAGATCCAAAGGCCGCCCAGCATTTGCGGTATAGGAGCATATGTGCGTGGAAAGCCGTATATAGAGGACAACTTTCTACCTCCTGGTCTTCATCCATTTTTTCGCGGCCACGAATGACTGCCCAAACGAAAGTTGAAAACGTCACAACAACGGCCGCTGACAGCCGCAAGCTGCTGCCCGAGGAGCGAAGGGTAAACCTTCTGATACTTTGTGGCCTCGCTCTGGTGATTGGCGTGATGACCGGGCTGGGCGCGGTTGTGTTCCGCGCGTTGATCGGCTTCGTGCATAACCTGTCCTACAATGGCCGGCTAAGCTTCGTCTATAACGCGAACATCAGCGAAGGACCCAGCCGGTTTGGTGATCTTGTCCTGCTGTCCCCGATCATCGGAGGCCTGCTCGTCGTATTCCTCGTCAGACGCTTTGCCCCAGAGGCAAAGGGTCATGGCGTTCCCGAAGTGATGGACGCGATCTTCTATAAGCGCGGCACTATTCGCGGTACTGTGGCTGTGATCAAGGCGATGGCGTCGGCAATTTCGATCGGCAGCGGCGCCGCCGTCGGACGCGAAGGGCCGATCATCCAGATAGGTTCGGCGCTCGGTTCAGCCTTCTCTCAATTCATCGGGCTCTCGACCGGGCAGAAGATCACGCTGTTGTCCGCGGGCGCTGGCGCGGGTATTGCCGCGACGTTCAATACGCCACTCGGCGGAGTGCTGTTTGCCCTCGAGATTCTTCTGCCAGAGGTCTCGAACCGTACGTTCCTTCCCGTCGTCGTCGCCACCGGTGCTGCGACAACGATCGGCCGAATCCTGATCGGCCCCGACCCGGCCTTTGCAGTGCCTGATATTCAATTTCCCATGGTTGCGTCGTTCAACCTTCAGGAGGTGGTTGCGTTCGTTCTGCTTGGGCTGGCTTGCGGCATGGCGGCCTGGGCGTTCATCAGGATGCTCGTGTTCATGGAAGACGGATTCCCGAAGCTGTCCAAAAATGAGTACGTCCAGAACGTTATCGGCATGTCGGTAATCGGCCTGATGATGGTCGTACTCGCCCGCACATTTGGTCATACCTACATCGATGGCGTGGGCTATTCGGTCATTCAGGACATCCTCGATCACAGGATGACGGCGGCAGGTCTTCTCGCATTGCTGTTTGCACTGAAGCTGCTGGCCACGACCGTCAGCCTTGGTTGCGGAGCTTCGGGCGGGATCTTCTCACCCTCGCTTTATCTCGGCGCCACCTTGGGCGGTGCCTTTGCCGCCGCAACCAGTTCGGTTCTCCCCCATTCGGGGCTGACGCCATCCTCGGCCGCCATTGTCGGCATGGCGGCGATGGTCGGGGCTGGTACAGGCGGCGTGATGACGGCCATTGTGATGGTATTCGAAATGACGCGTGACTACGCGATAATCGTGCCTGTCATCGTCGCTGTCGCGCTGGCAGCGGGCGTGAGGCGCGCGCTGGTCAACGAGACGATCTATACCGTCAAGCTGCGTCATCGCGGCCACCGTATCCCGAAGGAGCGGCATACCAATCTTTACCTGGTGAAGCAGGCCCAGGACATCATGGAGCGCCGCTTTGTTGTTGCGAGGGCCGGCACGACGCTGAAGCAGGCGATGGCCGCGGAAGACATCGACGACGCGCGCGCCATCGTGGTTGAGCGGGAGGGACGGATCGTGGGCCTCATCCCGCCACGTTCGGGCCTTTGGGTCCGATCTCAAATCAACCCGGACGTTCTCGTCGAAGGCTTCGCCGAAAGGCGGCTCGTCATTTGCCGAGACCAGGATCTTTTGAGCTTGGTGTTTGCAAGGTTGAAGCGCCATCGCGCCGGTGCAGCGATTGTTTTCCACGGCAGTTTCCGCCCGCGGGTAGGCGACATCGTTGGCATCGTCACCAAACGTGTAATCGCCGACGCGGTCATTATTTCGAAGGATCAGGTTTGCTGATGAACACGCATGGCAGACGCTACCGATGTCGAGCTTGTCCAATCTCGCATACGAAGCATGTTATGCTGCTGGTAGACGGGATGGCTCTCAATCGGAAGGTCGCGAGAATGCACCGCAAATCCAGCTTTTTTGTATCCACAGCTGTGTTCGGGCTACTCATCCAAGTTGCAGTGGCCGACGCGGCTACGGTCGTCGCGCTCGGAGCCAGCAACACTGCCGGGGCTGGAGTGTCGCCAAGCCAAGCCTACCCGGCGCAGCTTGAGGCCATGCTTCACGTACGTGGGCTGGACGTTTCTATCATCAACGCCGGAATCAGCGGCGATACGACGGAGCACATGATGTCGCGGCTTGGAACCGCGGTCCCGCGGAACACCAAAATTGTGATCCTTCAACCTGGCGGAAACGACATGAGACGAGGTGCGCGCACCTACACATCAGAGATCAGAAAACAGCTTCGAGCTATGGGCATCAGGGTCGTTATGGTACCAAATTCAATGTTTCGCGGCAAACCGCACCAGGCTGATGGGATTCATCTCACTGCGGAAGGATACCACATGCTTGCCCAGCAACTGGTTCGTCCTGTCGTCAATGCGCTACGCTGATGCAGCCGCGCATGCGCGCGATGGACTTTGTTTTTAGTGACTTGTTTCTTCGCGCCACTGTTTCTCTGCTCAAGACCACTTGCTCGGCCCCCACCGGAAACCGTTGTTAACCAAAGGTCATGGAGCAGGCTGATTGTTTTGCGGCAAACCCAAAATGAGCGTCAGCGATAAGGCATTCTGCACAGGGTGCAGCGCGATGTAGTTTCAGCCGACGCGGCTCTGATCAATCCATGCCGATGGCATCGAACTCACGAGCAAGGATAGGCGGCGCATAGTGAACCTCTCTTCCGCTAGACTGACCCAAGCGTAAAACATCAACACCTTTTGGATGTCCGTCGTGCTGAAGGAACGGAGAGCGTGTAAAATATCGATTTCTTGTCGAAAATATCGATGGTGGAGAGCTTCTTTTCGTCGTTGAAGATCGAGCGGACCGCGCGCAGAATGTAGCTAACAAGAAACTAACGCCAAGCCGTCCGCTCTGCTCATGAAAACGTAGCGAGCAGTCGAATCTCTACTTCGCAAGTATTGGGCCCCCCGTCATGCAAACTAATCAGCTCAAAACGGTCGCTGCAGAACCCGCTGAGACACATCTGCTGCACCTGGTGCATGCGTTGCAAAATTTGTTCAAGACGGGCATCGAAGCCGACTGCATTGTGCAATTGCTCGAAGGGGTGATGAAGAATCAGAACACCAACATCCAGACGTTAGGATCAACTCTTGGAACCATTGCATCAAGTGCGGAAGAGATTTCTGTAACATCGGATGATATCAGGCGCCGCTCCGATAATGTTGCCAAGGAAACGACGACGACCAGTGCCGAGGTTGCGCGTCTCGTCGAGGTCGTGAAAGGCCTCAATGAATCAAAAAACCAATTTGGCGCTGTCCAAGAGACGATGGGGGATATCACCAAAACAGTTAAGTTGATCAACAAAATTGTTGATCAAACAAAATTGCTGGCGCTCAACGCAACGATCGAAGCAGCCAGGGCCGGGGAACAAGGCAAAGGCTTTGCCATAGTGGCTTCGGAGGTGAAAAATCTTTCTGAGTCTACGCGAGTCGCTGCCGAGGAAATTCGAAAAAACATTGAGCGTGGTCAGAGTACTCTCGATTCCATTTTCAAGGTGTTGAAGCAGCAGGTCGAGGAAACCGGCACGATATCCGACAAGGCGTTGCAATCCATCAAAATTGCCGACGCTGAGACGATCAGTATCGCAGCCGCTATCTCCCAAATAGTCGTTGGCATCAAGGATCAAAGCGCCGCAATGCAAAAAGTAAATGTTACATTGGGTGGCTTTGTTTCGACTTCAACCCAGAATGCCGATATTGTTGCGGAGCTTTCCGCAATCAAAGACGAATTGGGTGTATGCTCGCGAGAAAGCCTGGACGCGGTTCGGGCTGTCACGGCAACGCAGAATGCCGAGGAGGATTCCAGCAAGGCATCCTGCGCGATCCTTGAATGGCTGGGTAAGAAAATAAATCAGACGCACGACATAAAGCTGGTTCTTAAGGAACTAGTTGCTCTGGTCTGCAAGCATTTTGGCTGGCAGGTCGCCCATGTCTTGATTCCGGATGCGTCGGGCAAGATCAGATCGGCTAACATTTGGAGCATCCCTCCCAATCAACGCAACACCAAGTTTGTTCAGATGTCCGAGTCGGCCGAATTTTCCCCGGGTGAAGGTCTGCCCGGGCGGGTCTATCAGAGCAAAAAACTGGAGTGGATCTCCAATGTTACCGCCGATACCAATTTTCCCCGCGCGCAAGCCGCTAAAGATCTCGGGCTTGTTTCCGGAGCGGCGGTTCCACTGCTCTCGAGAAAACGTGAGGTGCTCATGGTCATTGAATACTTCGCTGCCCGTGAACAAAAGCCCGATGAAAGCTTCTGCACGCTTTTAGAACAAAGCGGTCAGATTATTGGCAAGCTGATCATAAGTGAGAAACTATCTCGAGCCTCTGCATAATCTGTTGCCTTTTGTCGCGCTTTGCCACGATGTCCCGCTAATCAGGGATCTCGGCGCGTTCGCTCTATGCCAGTCCTGATCGGCAACGAATTCGGGTGGTAGAATCCAGCCCATTCCCAACATCGGCTTGATCACTACTGCAACGCCCAACGTCAGAAACCCGCCATCACCGGTCGGCTTAGCCCTGTGTTCTGGCACTCTCCGCGCGCGCGGCTAGCGCCCCGGCAGTTATGTTCTCACAAGAACAGGCCCCAGTGTGCTCCCGCACTGGGGCCGTTCTCTGTTGGAACGTCAGCTACGACGTACATCTGGCAGAATGCGGTGGAGAACCCGAAGATCGGCTGCGGATCGCGCTCTGCTGTTCTCTGCACCTGCTGTTCTCATTTTGAAGGAGGGAAAATGCCGAACGGGACACCGTCAGCTAAGCCGCCGCCTTCAACTGTTTTAATCGTGTCGGTGCCGCCCTTCTTGAGCTTTTCTTCCTGTTCTTTCTGTGCTTTTCGGGCGGCGATTTCCTGCTTGGAACCTTCGTTCTGCACGCTCGGATTCGGATTCTGGTTTGCCATCTGGATAATCTCCGTTTCTCGAGTACGTACGAGGAGCCGTACGTGGAAAACCAACTCGCAGGCTCCGAAGTCGTTCCCTGCAGTCCACGGTGGCGCAGCACCAAGCGGTTCAGACTGTCTCGCCGGGTAAAGGAACGATGCGGCATTCGGCGAATTGAACAGATGCTCCCATGCACAAAGGAGCGCTCGGCGGCCGCCGCCGCTCGGGCCTGCGCCCACTTCCCACGTAGCCCGGAATGCAGATCGCAGCCGCGCGCACCCTCAATCCCAGAATCGCTTTGCCCGCTTTCGTATTCCGGATTAGCGTACTATTCGTAACGCTCATTGCGCGACGAATGCGATCAGCTAGCAAGTGGACTCAAGTAGCGTAGCTGTGCGGCATTGGAACGACTTGTATCGGCACATCATCAGCCTCACGAACTGCCACGCTCGGGAAACATGGGTATCTGCGCTGTGCGCCTCAGACGGTTGCCAGAGCCAACTTTCCGATGGTGAACAAGACATGTTGTCAATTGCACGCGCTCTTTTGCTGCATCCAGATTGTTGCAGCTCGACGATCTCTCGCAGCGACTGGCACCGCTCATCGTTCGCGATCCCTTTAAAGTCATCGGCGGCGCTGGTGTTTCCGGAATATCGATTCCCCCCATGGAGCAAAACGTCCGCATCGCGCCCGGGTTTGCGGATCGAGCCTATCTCACCGACGGAGCGTGGTGTTCGGGACGCGGCAAACGATCTTGCGCAGACTGAAAGGCGGCTGCGCGCGTGTCGCGACGGGCCTGATTCGCGTGCCGAGCGCTGGACGAGAGGTCGGGGATCGTGAGCGGACGAGAAAGGCTACAGCATGAGCAGGGCAAAAACCATCGTTGAAGAGCATGAGAATCGTGTGGCTGTGATCACAGCGATCGGAATCGAGGTCAGAGCTCTCGTCTTAGATAAAAGTGCTGGCGAGATAACTTCCGCAGACGATCCCGATGCCGAAAGGCTTGTTTACGCTGGGGCATTCCAGGCCTGGGCCGACGGTAAGATCGAAGGGAGTGCAGAGGACATATTCGAGTCAGTCGAGGAGGTACTCGAGCCGTAGCCCCTATGTTTGGCCGCTGAGGAGACGGCAGCTCTTCGGGCTTGGACCGGGACATTTCGGGCGTTCCATTTAGGAGGGCCGAGACGCCCCGATGGGAATTCATGCCCAGCAACAGCGTGCCAGCCAAAAGAGCGAGCAGCTCTGAACTAGTAAGCATTTAAAACGAGGGCTGTGCCACACCGCTGGAACATGCCTTATTCGACGAAACAGCCGACGGCTACGCTGGAGCGCGCGAGATCTCGGCAGCGCAGTAGCCTCGTCCGAACGCAGCTCCGCCGAAATAGAATTGCTGAGAAGTATAGAGCGGTCGAGAAGCGGTCTGGCTCTCCATCGCGATCCTGACCGACCACAAATCATCCAGCTGGTAACGAGAATAATATCAAGCCCGAGAAACGCAGCGGCAAAACGCGAGACGTAGCCGTCATCGAAGTGCGAGGCGCGGCCGGCGAATTCATTCTCTAGGCGGTACTGAGAGTGAGATTGACAGTGCGGATATGATCCATGTGGTTCGGTCCGAACACATCATTTTCAGACACATCGATAAATCAAACGTCCGCCATCAGCGCAGAATGCTGCAATCTGTCTATCATCTATAAGCTATTGAGGAAGAAAGAAAGCTGGCGCGGGATCGAATGCAATTGGAGTTTGTCGAGCGCAGAGTTCTCAGACAGCGTCAGCACTACAAGCAAATGTATTATTGGCGGGATGCTTTCGCGGTGGTTCGCCAAAGCGCACAAAGCAGAAGCAGCAGCTGGCCAGGTGGTCCTGGATCTCCCGTACCGTCACGCCGCGGGCAGAGCGGCTCCGGATCTTGTCATCTAAGCCATCGAACCGGCTCTACCCCTTGGCAATTAGCTGCGGCTCGAAGCTGCCCGCGCGATCACGAGGCACGGTGAATCTTGAGCTCGCCAATTCTCTGTCAGGATCGTCTTCGAGCTCGCCACGTTGCGGCTGTTGCCGGAGTCTCGGCCAGCGGGATGGCCCTTCTGTGGCCCAAATGCTCGGCAGCTCGGCCCCAAGCGCTCGCACGATCAAGGCCTTCTTCAGCTGTTTGAACAGCCAATTCTTGCCGGTCAGGTCTTCGGGCTTCTCATAGTTAGAAAGCAGTTGATCAAGAAGTTCAGCTGTTATGTGAGTCTCCTCGAGAAGGTAAACTCACAGAAACCTGCTTCACGTCTTTCGGGACACCCTCTGGTAGAAATCGCGCGGTGTCTACATTTTCTCTTTTAGTCCGGCCTTTAGCAGCCACCAGTTCAATGGATACGAGGTCAGGAACCCCCAGATCATCGCAATCTGCATCATGAACCAAAATTCGACGGAGCTTGGTTCGAGCTTGGCGCAAACCCGGCGAAGATCAGGAAATGGGCAACAGCCATGAACCCATACATGCCGCATTGCCAAGCAGTAAGCGAAAGTGTGTCGGCCTTGACGGCCGCAATCAGTCCCTGCCCAAGCGACAAGCCTCGCATCGGCGCAATGGTGAAGTATTGAAACAGAATGCCGAACGCATACGCGACGATGTAATCTACAATCCAGCGGGCGAAGATCTGATCGGAAAATACGCTTTTGTAGCCGAACGCCAGCACAATGCTCGGGAATGCTACCATCATGGCTTCCGCTGCAATGTCTCCCAGAGTGCAGCCAGCACCGCAATGCAGTGTCCCGTTCCCGACCATTGTAAGGAATGGGGTTAGCCGCTTGTTCGGTGGGTCTTTCCCTTGCTGTCTCGCCGCATGTGTCAGTCGATGCTCTGCCAACCGACCGTATTTGAAATACCGCCATACCACCCACAAGCTGCCGAACAGTGCAGTCGCGGGCCAAACAATGTTCATGATCCACATGTGCTGTGGATGCCGCGTTTCATCGACAGCGATTACCGCCGCGCAAATCGCGCCCAACGCCAAACAGGCCATTGCCAAGTAGTGAAGCCAAGCAGGAACCAATCCGCCATCCTCGTAGTAGAGCTGTGGTGCAACCACCGCGAAGCCGTGACGTTCCTGTAACGCATGTACGGCGTTAGCCCCGCCAAAAGTCCCTGCGGACGGCAGGGTGCTCGCGCGAAGTCCACCCGCTCGCGGTGCAGGTCCACTAGCTCGCTCGGCCGATTCTCCAGAAACAGCCTGCCAAGTCGCAGCGCCTCCTGTAGCAGCTTGCTTTCATAGTGCCATGCGCGACGAGTATTCCACTCGCCGTCGAACTCCAGCAGTCGTCGGTCTCGTATTTCTCGGGCTGCGACGAGGTTCCGCGTCCTCAGGCTCTCTCGGATGACGCCAGACTGATAATGTTCTTCAGGTCATCCGGCACTCGCTTGACGAGATAAAACGTCCTGCCTCGTCGCAGGTAACGGTTCATCACACGCATTCCAAACAACTGATACCTAGGTTGTTACCCACATGGCGCGGGTTCAGATTGAAGATGTCGGTAATACTTGGATGGCGGGCGCACAAGGGATCGAACCTTGGACCTCTGCGGCCTGGCAATTTGTGTCGCTGGCGCTTGGGATGGAGTGGATCCCAGAATTATCTCAGAGAAGAGCCCCTACAGCGCAGCGAGAAACAGGAGGGAGGGCCCGGCAATTGTGATCTGCGCACGCCGGCCGATTCGATATGCTCGGTCAGGTTGAACGTAGACGAGAGCAGCAGGCAGACGACGTAGACACATGCGATGCCGGCGCCGTTCTCCTGGCCCGTGGGGCATCGGTGCTCGGGTTGCGCTCAATTTCGGCGTGCGGCAATCGTTAAAGACTTTCGAAAAGCCGCCGTCCGGCACGTCCCGCGAAAAAGGATGTTTCTCTTGTGGCCTCAAAGCGAAAGCCGATCGTCTCTGGCGAAGATATCGAATTCCCGCCGGAAGCGATCGAGGGCTGATTTGCTTCGTGAAGGATAATAAGCGGCCGATGGCAGTTCAGAGGTCAGGATGATCCTGACGCCGTGATGGCCGCCCAGTGCTGGCGCGACAACCTGATGGCGGCTCGATCAGCCCTTATTCTCATCCTGACCTAGCTGTGTGAGAGGGAGAAGGTTCAAGCTCCGTCGCCGCTTCTCGTCAAGTCCCCTAGCCAACCCAGGGCAACGCCATATCGAACGATGTCGGCTCGCGTAAACAATCCGAGTTTCTCGACCGCTCTCGCTTTGTAGGTCTCGACGGTCTTGATACTGATGGTCAGCTGATTGGCGATTTCTTTGTTGCTGAAGCCTTGCGCAATAAGTCTGAGGACCTCACTCTCGCGAGGTGTGAGTTCACTTGCAGCCGTAGTACCGGCGGGTGCGTGCTCGCTCGCGCGGAACGGAAGCGCCTTTTCCGCGATTGCGGGGTCCAGATACAATCCGCCGCTCGCGATCGCCCGCACTGCACGTTCAAGCTCGTCTGCGGCCGAGCGCTTAAGTAGATAACCGCGAGCGCCGGCCTGTAACATGGGCTGGACGTAAGCGTGATCCTCGTGCACCGTCAGCGCCAGCAGACGAACGCCGGATAGTTCAGCCGATACAGTGCGCGCGACATCGAGTCCGTTCATTCCGGGAAGCGATATATCCAGAATGGCGATGTCTGGCGTGGTTTGACGAATGATGTCGAGCGCACTGCGTCCATCCGTGGCTTCACCAACGATCTCGATGTCTTGGACATCCTGAAGCAGCGCCTTCATTCCGGCTAGAACGAGTGGGTGATCGTCAGCCAACGTGATCCGGATCGGGCACATGGCCCATCTCCTTTCTTGGAACGGGTATTCTCATGAAAAGTGATGTCCCATGGGCTGGCTCCGATTCAATTGCCAAAGAGCCGCCGAGCAATGCGAGACGCTCCTCAATGACGGAGAGTCCCAATTTGGAATGCCGCGACTCGCTCCGGTAGAACTGTTCAACGTCGAAGCCATTCCCATCATCTTCGACGACAATTCTCAGTTCTTCAGCGCGCCGATCAAGTACCACGCTGACGTTTCGCGCTTGTGCATGTTTGACGACGTTGTTCACAGCCTCCTGGACGGCCCGATAGACGGCAATCTCGACGTCCTGCGCCAAGCGTTCTCTTCGGCCGAGGCTTTGAAAATCAATGCTGATCGCGAAACGGCCGCAAATCTCCGCACAAAAGGCCTCCAGTGCCCTGTGAAGACCAAGATCATCAAGGGCGGTCGGCCGCAGATCTGCAGCGACTTGATGGATATCGCGGCCAATACCTCTCGCGAGCTCCTGAAGCCAGTTAAGCTTCTCCAGGCCCAGTTTGCGCTTGTGGCTGGTGCCGAAGAATTGCTCGAGGTTCTTCAAGCCGAGAAGGAGACCGGTGATGGTCTGGCCGATCTGATCGTGAAGCTCGCGGGCGATTCGCCGACGCTCGTTTTCTTCGGCCTCCGACAGACGCCTGAGCAATTGATGTCGCTCCAGCTCAGCGTGCTTAGTCTCGTCGATATCCTGAATAACCCCGTACACAACGTCCAGGTTCTTCTGGTCGAGCCGGGACAGACGGCCGCTGGCGCGCAACCATCTACGATGCGGAGGCGCGGTCCGAAAATCCACGAACGCGACTTTTCCCGAGCGACAGCTTAGCAGCGAAGATTCAAATTGTTGTTGGTCGGCAGGATCAATGCTGCTCAGCATGCGCGCGATAGGCAGACTCATGTCTTCGCTGGCTGCGGAGCCGCCGATACGAAGCATCTCTCGTGCTCGCGGTGATACGACGGCCTCTCTGGTCGCAAAATCCCAGCTGAATACGCCCAAATCCGCCGCGTCGACTGTGAGCCTCCGCCGCTCCTCGCTCGCACTGAGCGCCATCGCCGCCTGAGCTTCCTGCTCGCGCCGGCGCAGGGAAATGTCTCGTATCGTGAACCACGCCAGCGCCAAAGCCAAGACGAAGCTGACGATCCCCCCGCCTGTCAATCGGCTCCCAAATTTGACCCCGTATCGGCTTCCAATTTTGACCCCTTTGAGCGGCGGGTTTTGGCGGTAGCGCTCGGCTCGTCGGAGCTGGCCGGGATAGCGGAGACGAGACGAGCGCGGGTCGCTTGATCGTCGTCGCGGC
>JAGXAJ010000071.1 GCA_018971625.1 Pseudomonadota bacterium | reverse complement strand
GTGGAGCAGTTCACCGGCGGTGCCAGCCGGCTGGACGACCTCATCGGCCTGCTCGACCGTCGCCGCGGCGTGGTGCTGTCGTCGGGTACCACGGTGCCGGGCCGCTACGAGAGTTTCGATCTCGGCTTCTCCGATCCGCCGCTGGTGCTAGAAACCGCGCGCACCGACTTTTCGCTGATCGCGTTGAATGCGCGCGGCGAGGTTCTGATCGCCTTTCTCGGCGACGCGCTGCGCGAGCCCTGCGTCGCCATCTCGGAAAGAAGTCCGACG
The DNA here is from genome assembly GCA_018971625.1 of Pseudomonadota bacterium. GTDB lineage: Bacteria > Pseudomonadota > Alphaproteobacteria > Rhizobiales > Xanthobacteraceae > Bradyrhizobium. The sequence continues at coordinate 24,282 of JAGXAJ010000071.1, read as the reverse complement.
CGGCTTGCCGGTCACATCGTGCGCGGCGCGGCCCCCGTCGAGGAGGACCAGCGCACGCGGCGCGCCAGCGTGATGTCGCTGGTGCGCGATCTCGTGGCCGTGTTCGGTTCCAGCGACGATCCGATGCTCGGCCTGTTCGGCGCGTTCGCCTATGATCTGGTGTTCCAGATCGAGGATCTCGTGCAAAAGCGCGCGCGCGAGCGCGACCAGCGCGACATCGTGCTGTATGTGCCCGATCGCCTGCTGGCCTACGATCGCGCCACCGGACGCGGCGTGGTGCTGTCCTACGAGTTCGGCTGGAATGGAAAGTCCACCGAGGGCATGCCTCGCGAAACCTCGGAAAGTCTCTATGCCAGGAGCGGACGGCAGGGATTTGCCGATCACGGCCCCGGCGAATATCAGGCCACCGTCGAGACCGCGCGGGCGGCGTTCGCGCGCGGCGACCTGTTCGAGGCGGTGCCGGGGCAGTTGTTCGCCGAGCCTTGCGAGCGGACGCCCGCGGAAGTGTTCCAGCGGCTGTGCCGGATCAATCCGTCGCCCTACGGGGCATTGATGAATCTCGGCGATGGCGAATTCCTAGTGTCGGCCTCGCCGGAAATGTTCGTGCGCTGCGACGGCAGGCGGGTCGAGACCTGCCCGATCTCCGGCACCATCGCCCGCGGGGCCGATGCGATCGGCGATGCCGAGCAGATCCGGCAATTGCTCAATTCCGAGAAGGACGAATTCGAGCTCAACATGTGCACCGATGTCGATCGCAACGACAAGGCGCGCGTCTGCTTGCCCGGCAGCATCAAGGTGCTGGCGCGGCGGCAGATCGAGACTTATTCAAAGCTGTTCCACACCGTCGATCATGTCGAGGGCGTTTTGCGGCCTGGCTTCGATTCGCTTGATGCGTTCCTGACCCACGCCTGGGCGGTGACGGTGACCGGCGCGCCGAAATTGTGGGCGATGCAGTTCGTCGAGGACCATGAGCGTTCGCCGCGTCGCTGGTATGCCGGCGCGATCGGCGCGGTCAATTTCGACGGCAGCATCAATACTGGCCTGACCATCCGCACCATTCGCATGAAGGACGGGCTTGCCGAGGTGCGGGTCGGCGCTACCTGCCTGTTCGATTCCGATCCCGCGGCCGAAGATCGCGAATGCCAGGTCAAGGCGGCGGCGCTGTTTCAGGCGCTGCGCGGCGATCCGCCAAAGCCGCTATCGGCCGTCGCGCCGGACGCGACCGGTTCGGGAAAGCGCGTGCTGCTGATCGACCATGACGACAGCTTTGTGCATATGCTGGCGGATTATTTCCGCCAGGTCGGCGCCGCCGTCACCGTGGTCCGATATGTGCATGCGCAGCAGATGCTGAACACCGGACAATATGATTTGCTGGTGCTGTCGCCCGGGCCGGGCAGGCCGCAGGATTTTGCGATGGCCGAAACCATAAGCACCGCGCTTGGCAAGAAGCTGCCGATCTTCGGCGTCTGTCTTGGCGTGCAGGCGATCGGCGAATATTTCGGCGGCCAGCTCGGTCAGCTCAGCCAGCCGGCGCATGGCCGGCCGTCGCGGGTGCAAGTGCGGGGCGGATGCCTGATGCGGAATTTGCCCAATGAGATCGTGATCGGGCGCTACCATTCGCTCTATGTCGAGCGCAACAGCATGCCGGACGTGCTGGCGGTGACGGCGAGCACCGAGGATGGCGTCGCGATGGCGATCGAGCACAAGACACTTGCGGTCGGCGGCGTGCAATTCCATCCGGAATCGCTGATGTCGCTTGGCGACGCAGTGGGCCTGCGCATCGTGGAAAATGCGTTCCGGCTTGGCGCACCGGTCAATTGATGAGGGAAGATTGAAGTCGGCTAATCCTCCGTTTCAGAAGAGATATCGATGGATTTTGAACACGACCTGAGAGCCTCCGTCCGCACTATTCCTGATTATCCGAAGCCGGGCATCCTGTTTCGCGACATCACGACGCTGCTGGGCGATGCGCGCGCGTTTCGCCGCGCCGTCGATCAGCTGGTGCACCCATGGGCCGGCTCCAAGATCGACAAGGTCGCCGGCATCGAGGCACGCGGCTTCATTCTCGGCGGCGCGGTGGCGCATCAGGTCTCCGCCGGCTTCGTTCCGATCCGCAAGAAAGGCAAGCTGCCGCACACGACGGTGCGGATTGCCTACTCGCTCGAATACGGCATCGACGAAATGGAAATGCATGCCGACGCGATCCATCCGAAGGAGCGCGTGATCCTGGTCGATGATCTCATCGCCACCGGCGGCACCGCGGAGGCTGCAGTGAAATTGCTGCGCCAGATCGGCGCCAACGTGGTCGCTGCATGCTTCATCATCGACCTGCCCGATCTCGGGGGAGCTGCGAAATTGCGAGCGATGGAAGTGCCGGTGCGAACACTGATGGCGTTCGACGGACATTGAGAGGGCTGATCCTCTTGCCGCGAAGGCAGGGCGAGGGAGGAGCGCTCACGATTTCTGCAGGATCAAGCTCAGCTCCAGCTCGCGGAAGCTGAGATAGTTTCTGCGCAGCCATTGATGCAGTTCGGCCGAGGCATCCTTTTCATTGCGCAGATAGTCGTTGAACGAGAAGCTTATCCGGTCGACATAGGTCTTCAGGAAGGCCGGCAGCGCCGCGATGCGCAGCATCCGGCCTTGCGACATCGCCACCGGCAATTCGCCGCGCACCACATGTTCATTGTCGATGGTGACGAGGGAGGCCGACGGAATCTGGGCCCGCAACATTTCGTGCCCGCGTGCCGAGACGCGATCGGTATCGGCCATGAACAGGATCACCGGCGCGACCCGGCGCCGGGCGGCTTCCTTCAGGAAACCGATCTCCTCGGACATCTTGAAAAATTCGTCGAAGGCATGGAAGCCGAGATCGATCACCTTGGCGACGCCGTCATCGACGATCAGGCGATCCATCAACTGCATCTTGCCGAAAGTGTTGTCGATATCCGCCGTTTCGGTGATGGCCGGCAGATAATCCAGCAGTGACGGCTCCCTCAGATTGAGATCGAAAGAGTTCACCGCGCCGTTCTTCAGAAGCAGGAATTCGCTCAACAGCCGCGACATCAGCGTCTTGCCGACGAGGGGACGAGGCGAACAGACGATGTAGACCGGCGTATGGTTCATTACCGGTTATATCAGGCGGATTTGCCGTCCAATCCAGCCTAATCCACCGTGACGGACAAATTATTTTTCGCCGCCGCGCGCGTTCGATTTGCCGGCGCCGACGAGGTCGGTCAGCTTGATGCGGTCGAACTCGCTCCAGACATTGGCAAGCCAGTGGCGGACATAGCCGCGCAGCACGAAGGAATAATTCGCGGCGTCGTCGTTGATGTCCTTGTTGGCGACGAATTTGAGGAACGGCACGGAAGCGACCTCGACCTGCTCAAAGGCCATTTCGTTGAGCTTCGGGATGGTGAGGTCGGTGGCGTCCTTGATGCGATGGAAATAGGAATTGTAGGTGGACTGGTCCCACTGGAAGAACTGGGTGTCGTTGATGAAATTCTTGACCAGGAAATACTTGGCGCCCTGCATGAAATTCGCGGTCTCCGCGATTTCATCCAATGATGCGATCGAGGGTCCCAGGATATGGAACACGGAAAAGATGATCTGGCCGCCCTTCGCGGCGTCGAGGAAGCCGATGTCGCGCAACGAGGCCAAGGCTGGCGACAGCAAACCGGCGCGGACGTCGATCACGGTAACGGAGGGGCTGACTGCGTTCAGCGTATCGAAGATCTTCATCTGGTCGGAGGTCGTCGTCATGTCGACGATCTCGGTGATGTCGGGGTGGAAGCGCCTCAGCGTGCCGCGCGGCGATTCGGTGTCGAAAGCGCGGGTCGGCACGTTGTTGGCGTTAAAATAATCCAGCAAGGTGCGCGAGACGGTGGTCTTGCCGACCCCGCCCTTGTCGGCACCCACCACGATCACTACCGGCTTTGCCATGAATTTTCCTTGCGCCCGCGGCCGCTGCATCAGCCTTACTTTGCCTATGCTTGCTTTGGTCGCGAACATGGCAGAAACAAGGGAGAATTCAATTCTTTAGACCGCCGTTAAGCATAATCCCTGCCGATGTCGTTAATGCCCCGGGACGGCTGAAAACGCCGATGGCATCCGCGCGGGCCGGCCGTGGCGGCCCGGCGCGAATATCTCAGGTCCGCGCAGGCGGCATTCGGGCAGTGGGGGTGGGCAGTTAACTTTCCGAGGGCACCGCGTCACCCCAGCGCCAGCGCCGCGCACGCGCATAGGCGGCCTTGGTCCGGCGGGGGATCCGGACCAGATTGAGGCCATCGGAGTTGCAGAGTTTGGCTGATATCTCGACCTTGCCGACCAGGGGGTGTGCCAGCAGCCGGGCGGATCGCCGTGCGGCGGGTGCGCGCGTCAGCGCAACATAGCTGAACTTCTCGTCCTCGAACGGAAGCTCGGCGCCCTTGATCTGCTTGTGCGCCTGCAAGCGCGGGAGCCGCTGGGTGAAATGGCACCAGTCCGGCTGGCGCAGCGGGCATCGGCCATCGTGCGGGCAGGGGGCTGCGACATGCGCGCCAGATGCGATCAACTGCTCCCGCAGCGCGATGATCCGCGCATAGCCCTCCGGTGTCCCGGGCTCGACCACCAGCAGGGTGTCGCGGGCCTTATGCCACAGCAGCTTTGCGAGCTCTCGTTGGCCGGCTTCGTCCATCTCGCCGATCACGTAGCTCGCGATCACGAGGTCGGCGGTCTCGGCGCTGGCGAGCGCGGCGTGGGCGTCTCCAAGCCGGTAGTCCATCGCGCGCAGGCGCGAGCTGTCGTGGGCAAGTTCCAGCGCCAGATCGCGCAATGCGGCGTTGGCGTCCAGCAATGCAAAGCGATCGAGCGACGGCCACATCTCGGCAGCGGCCCATGTCGCCGTGGCCGGTCCGGCGCCGACATCGAGCAGGTTCTGCGGCGTGAAATCCGGCTTAATCTCGACAAAGGCGTTCAGGCTCGCGGTCAGCGCTGCATAGGTCGCGGGCATTCGCGCCAGCGCATAGGCCAGGGCATCGGCACGGCTTCGGACGGTGCCGGAGTTGCCGCCGCCACGATAGTTTTCCGAAATCCGCGCCGCGCGCCCGGCGGCGTCGCTGCGCGACAGTCCGACCAGCCGCGCGTCGAGCGCGGCTTTCAGTTCGGCAGGCAGATTGGGTGACGCCAATTTTTTTCCCTCTCCCCTCGCGGGAGAGGGTGGCTCGCATCGTTAGATGCGAGTCGGGTGAGGGGGGCCACATAACGAGACGCCGCGACCCCTCACCCGGTTTCTCCCTTCGGTCGAAACCACCCTCTCCCGCAAGGGGAGAGGTTTAAAAATCACGCCACGTCCTGGTCGAGGATCTTGACCGCGTCTTCGAGATTGACCGATACCAGTTGCGAGACGCCGCGTTCAGCCATGGTGACGCCGAACAGCCGGTTCATCCGCGCCATGGTGATCGGGTTATGCGTGATGATGATGAAGCGGGTCTCGGTGGTCGAGGTCATCTCGTGCAAGAGATTGCAGAAGCGCTCGACGTTATGGTCGTCAAGCGGCGCGTCGACCTCGTCCAGCACGCAGATCGGTGAGGGATTGGTAAGGAACACCGCGAAGATCAGCGCCAGCGCGGTCAGCGCCTGCTCGCCGCCTGACAGCAGCGACAACGTCTGCGGCTTCTTGCCGGGCGGCTTGGCGATGATTTCGAGGCCGGCCTCGAGCGGGTCGTCGCTTTCGATCAAGTGCAGGGCTGCCTCGCCGCCGCCGAACAATTCGGTGAACAGCCGCTTGAAATGGCCGTTGACGATCTCGAACGAGGTTAGCAGCCGCTCGCGCGCCTCGCGGTTGAGGCTCTGGATGCCTTGGCGCAGCCGCTTGATGGCTTCGACCAGGTCGTCGCGCTCGGTGGTCAGCGAGGTGTGCTGGGCCTCGACTTCGCGCAATTCTTCCTCGGCGCGCAGATTGACCGCGCCTAGCCGCTCGCGGTCGCGGCGCAGCTTTTCGAGGTTCTCCTCGATTTCCGCCAGTGGCGGCAGTGCGGATTCCGGAGTGACCTCGGCGAGACCGGCCACCGCCTGCGGCTCGACTTCCAGCATGTCGTGGATTTCGCGCTCGACGTCCTGAAGGCGGCGCTTGGCGCCATCCATGCGCTCCTCGGCGCGGGCAGTGGCCTCTCGGGCGCTCGATAGCGCTTCGAGCGAGGCCTTGGCGGCGCGATCGGTCTCCGCCATCAGGTTCTCGGCGGCGGCGAGCGCGTCGGCGGCGACCCGGCGGGCGCTTTCGGCGGCTTCGATTTCGCCGATCAGGGCGCGGCGCTTTTCCGCGAACACCGCTGGCGCGTTTTCGAGTTCGGCGCGCTCGGCCGTGACTTCGGTGATGCGAGCCTCGATGGTCGAAATCTGCGAAGCGGCGCTTTCCTTACGGCTCTGCCACTGGTTCTGCTCGGCGAGGATCGCCTGCAGGCGGCGATCGGCGAGTTCGGCTTCGCGCGCCAGCGCCTGCGCTTCGGCGCGAACTTGCGCGGCGAGCTGGCGATGGCCTTCGATGTCGGTCCGCACGGCGCCAAGTCTTGTCTCGGTGTCGAGGCTCGGCGGCAGCTCGTCCAGCGCCGCGGTCGCGGTTTCATGCGCGCCTTGCGCTTCCGTGCGGTCGGCGGCGAGACGATTGTGCGCCTCGGTCAGCGCCGACTTGTGCGCGGCATGGCGGTTGATCTCGCGTTCGGTCGCAGCATGCCGCTCGCGCGCGGCGTCGACCTCGCGCTGGGCGGCGCGCCAGGCATCGCGCGCCGCGGACTCTGACGCCGACGCGGCCTTCAATTCCGCCTCGGCTGTCTCCAGCGCCTGGCGCCTGGCGGCCGCATCGCTGCGCGCCTGATCGAGTTCGCTTTCGATATCGACCAGCCGCGCCCGCTCGGCGAGACGCCGCGCCGCGCCGGTCGGCGCATGCGCCGCGGCGACAAAACCGTCCCAGCGCCAGACATCGCCTTCCAGCGACACCAGCCGCTGTCCGGTCTTCAACTGCGGCACCAGCTCAGTGCCGCGCTCCTTGGCGACGACGCCGATCTGCGCAAGACGGCGCGAAAGCTCCAAGGGCGCCTCGACATGCGCGGCGAGGGATTCGATGCCGGCGGGCAGGGCCGGATCGCCCTCGGTGACGCCTGAATTGGTCCAGCGCAGCGGCGCGGACGGATCGACGGGAGCATCAAGGTCGTCGCCCAACACCGCGCCAAGTGCCTTCTCATAGCCCTTGGCGACGGTGACGCCGTCGATGATCGGCGGCCACAAGTTCTTCGTGTTGCCATTGACCAGTTTCGAGATCGTACGCGCCTCGGTCTCAAGCCGCTGCACGCGCTTGTCGGCCTCGTTGAGCGGCGCGCGGGAAGCTTCGAGTTTTTGCCGCGCGGCGACGTGACCCGCTTCGCTGCTCTGGGCCGCGGCTTCGGACTGCGCGAGGATTTGCTGCGCGGTTTCCATGGCGCCGGCGAGTTCGGCGAGATCGCCAAGGCCGCTGGTTTCCTGCGCGAGCTTCTCCTCGTCGCTGCGGACGTTGCCGATCTCCTGGTCGAGCCGCGCCAGCCGTTCTTGATGGGTGCGCACGCCGGCCTCGAGCTGACGGCGTTTGGCGGTCAGGTCGGCGAGGGCGGTGGTCAGTTCCGCGAATAGCCGCTCGGCGTCAGCCAGCGTTGCCTCGGCCTCCGATACCCGCTCGTCGACGCCACTGCGCTTGTCGATGCGCGATTTGATTTCGTCCTTTAATTCGGTGTCTTCGGCCTCTAATCGTTGCAGCGCGGCTTCCGCGTCGGTGGTCTGCTGCCGCTCGCGGTCGATGTCGGCCGAGAATTGCGTCAGTCGGCGATCGAGTTCGGCGACGCGCTCCTTGGCGCGCTCTTCCTCGCGATCGAGCGTCTCGCGCGCATTGGTGAGGCGCTGCAGTCCGGCAGCGGCGCGGGCCTCGGCTTCGCGCAGGGCCGGCAGCTCGGAGGCGCGGATCGCCTGGATGCGGGCCGCCTCGGCCTGCTCGCGGGTGCGCTCGGCCATCTCGCGAACGCTGAGGTCGTGGACGTGGCCGGCTTCCGCCACACCGGAATGGGCCTCAAGCCAGCGCAGATGGAACAGCATCGCCTCGGCCTTGCGCACCTTGGCCGCGACTTCGCGGTAGCGGATCGCCTGGCGGGCCTGCTTCTTCAGGCCATCGATCTGTCCGGTCAGTTGCCCGATGACGTCCTCGACGCGGGTGAGGTTGGTCTCGGCCGCCTTGAGGCGCAGTTCGGCCTCGTGGCGGCGAGCGTGCAGGCCGGCGACGCCGGCGGCATCTTCCAGCACGCGGCGGCGCTGCTCGGGCTTGGCCTGGATGATCTCGCCGATCTTGCCCTGGTGCACCAAAGCGGGTGAACGCGCGCCCGTGGCGGCATCCGCGAACAGGATCTGCACGTCACGGGCGCGCACGTCGCGGCCGTTGATGCGATAGACCGAGCCGGCCTCGCGTTCGATCCGGCGCGAGATTTCCAGAACCTCGCGGTCGTTCACCGCCGAGGGCGCGGTGCGATCGGAATTGTCGATCGTCATCACCACTTCGGCATGGTTGCGCGACGGCCGGTTGCCGGAACCGGCGAAGATCACCGCATCCATGTCGGCGGCACGCAGCGATTTGTGCGAGGTCTCGCCCATCGCCCAGCGCAGAGCCTCGACCAGATTGGATTTGCCGCAGCCGTTCGGTCCGACCACGCCGGTCAGGCCCGGCTCGATCACGAAGTCGGTGGGCTCAACGAAGGACTTGAAACCGTGAAGGCGAAGGCGCGTGAGTTTCATAAGACACGATGCTCTGTTGGCAGGGCGCGAATCTCCCTGCCGTGACAGTACCATAGAAGGCAATGTCAGTGTGTGGGTGAGCCGCTTTTCGGTGATTCTCGTGAGGGCGACAATGGCGAGGCCGGGGCTGAAGGGCAATCGACGCTACGGGCTTTTCCCAAGCCTTTTGCGAGACTTATGACTCAACCTTCCAGCGAAACTTTTCCGGCTGTTGAGTCGCCAAGAAGCCGCATGAACGCCGTCTCGGGCGAGAAAAATCAGCTCTTCAATAACGATTTGATCTTCTTGTCGAACTCATCGAACGACGCCTCGCCCTTGATGACGTCGCCGTTGATGAAGAACGTCGGGGTCGAGTTCACTTTCAGTACTTCGCTGGCGTATTTCTGATCGGCGGCGATCTTGTCCAGCAGCGCCTGGTCCTTCAGGCAAGCCTCGACCTGTTCCTGGCTGAGGCCGGCCTGCTTGCCGATGCGGGTCAGCGTCTCCGTGGTGTTCTTCATTACCCAATCGCTCTGCTGCTTGAACAGCATGTCGACCACCGCGAAATATTTTCCCGCGTCGTCCTTGGCGATACAGCGCGCCAGCATCGAACCGGCGGCCGCTTTGATGTCGAGCGGAAATTCGCGAAAGATGTAACGGACCTTGCCGGTATCGATATAGGTCGACTTGATCTTCGGAAACACATCGGCGTTGAATGCCGCGCAATGCGGGCAGGTCATGGACGCGAATTCGGTAATGGTGACCGGGGCATTGGCGGGGCCGAGCGCCATGTCGGGTAAGGAAACTGGCTTGGCCACATCGGCCGCGCTTTGCGCCATCGCGCTCGCGATCAGACGCAGCGGCGAGAAGCCGGCAAGAGCGGCAAGGCCGGTCAGCGACAGGACGGCAGTGAAGGCGCGGCGGGTAATGATCACGGTTTGCTCCGGAATATTGGCGCGTTCACGCCCTAAAGACCTAAAGAAGAAGTGTTCGCTAGCTTGAAACCACAATTGTGGCAATGCCGGGCCGTGAAGGCCCGGCCTCGCGGCAGCCTCAATTTCGCTTGATCGAGGCGCCGAGCCGCGCCAGCGCGGCCCGCAATTCCTCGTCTTCGACGGCGGAAAGCGTTTCCGCGACTTTCGCCACCGATTTCGGATCGGGAGCATCGGGGACACCTGGTCGCTCCCGGCGGGACAATGGCGCTTGCCGCAGCGCCAGCCGGCCGACAGCACTCCAGCCGAAGAAGCGATTGACCCGCTCCAGAAGCGTGTTGGAGGCATGCTGGATTTCCAGCGCCGCGGGACCTTCCACCCGCAGCACCAGCGTGGCCGGTTCCTGCGGCTGGCCCTCGACCGGCCGCGGCCACTGGATCTTCAGCGGTTCGGAGTGCCTGGCGATCTCCGGTCCCGCGATCTCCGCCCACCGCGTCACCAGTTCGCGCGCGGCGAATCCCTGCTTGGCATAGGCGTCGGAAAACACGTCGCTGAGCAGGACGGAAAGCGGTTTTGCCGAGATCGGGCCGGGTTTTGCCATGGGCTTTTGTACCATTGGTTCGTCGTGACGCTGGCACCTCGCGGCAACACGCCTATGCGGCGCGGGGCCGGATCGTCTTGAGGTCGCGGTCGATTTGGCGTCGGCGCTGCATCAAGTCATAGTCCATCTGCAAGCCAAGAAAAAAGCCTTCCGACACGCCGAAATAACGGGCGAGCCGAAGATCGGTGTCGGCGGTGATATCCCGCTTTCCGAGCACGATCTCGTTGATGCGACGGGGCGCAACATGAACGGCCCGCGCCAATGCATTCTGGCTAAGGTTCATCGGTTTCAGGAACTCCTCCAGGAGAATTTCCCCCGGATGAGGGTTAGACAGAAGCGCGCCTTTAGCTGTGGTAGTCGACGATTTCGACATGTGACGGTCCTCCCTCATCCCAAACAAAACAGACGCGCCACTGGTCGTTGATCCGGATCGAATGCTGTCCCTTACGATCTTCTTTCAAGGCCTCCAGGCGATTGCCCGGCGGCACGCGAAGATCGTTTAGAACCCGCGCCTGATTCAAAAGGCGCAATTTTCTCAGTGCGACATTCTGGATATCCGCCGGCAGTTTTCGACTCCGGCGGCCCGACCAGATCAACTCTGTCTCTGAATCGGCAAATCCTTGAATCATGGTGGAGTATAACGCGCTACGTTATACCTTATCAATATCTTTCCTCGTCGAGTTGGCTGGCCATGTCACGTTTCGACCCGTAAAATGAGGGCGTGGGTTCATCGTCAACAATCGAAAAAAAGCAAAGTGCTCCCGAAGGCGGACCCCGTCGCCCGGAACTGCTGTTGCAATGGTATGACCGCCATCGCCGCCGGTTGCCGTGGCGGCCGCTTAAAGGCGAGCGCGCCGATCCGTACCGGGTCTGGCTGTCCGAGATCATGCTGCAGCAGACCGGGGTGAAGACGGTCGGGCCGTATTTCGAGAAGTTCGTTGCGCGCTGGCCCGACGTTGATGCGCTCGGCAGTGCCTCGCTCGACGACGTGCTGCGGATGTGGGCGGGGCTCGGCTATTATTCGCGGGCGCGCAATCTGCATGCCTGCGCGGTCGCGGTGCGGCGCGATCACGGCGGCATCTTTCCGGACACCGAAGAAGGCCTGCGCGATCTGCCGGGCATTGGCCCCTACACCGCATCGGCGATCGCCGCGATCGCGTTCGGCCGGCGCACCATGCCGGTCGACGGCAATATCGAACGCGTGGTGTCGCGACTCTACGCGCTCGAGGAGCCGCTGCCTCAGGCCAAGCCGCTGATCCAGCTATTGGCGGCGACGTTGCTTACGGAGGGAACGACGTCACGCGCTGGCGACAGCGCGCAGGCGCTGATGGATCTCGGCTCCACGATCTGCACGCCGAAAAAACCGGCCTGCGCGCTGTGTCCGCTGAACGGGGATTGCCTTGCCCGCACGCGCGGCGATCAGGAGACGTTTCCGCGCAAGACGCCGAAGAAAACCGGCGAGCTGCGCCGCGGCGCTGCGTTCGTGGTCACGCGCAGCAATGAGCTGTTGTTACGCACCCGCCCTGAAAAAGGCCTGCTTGGCGGCATGACCGAAGTGCCAACGTCCGACTGGCTGGCCGGGCAGGACGACAGGACCGCGCTGAAGCAGGCGCCGGTTCTGAAAGGCGTCGCGCGCTGGCGTCGCAAGGCCGGCCTCGTGACGCATGTCTTCACGCATTTTCCGCTGGAACTTGTGGTGCACACCGCGGAAGTTCCTGCGCGCACCCGCGCCCCTGAAAACATGCGCTGGGTGCCGATCGCGACGCTGAAGGACGAGGCACTGCCCAATGTGATGCGCAAGGTGATCGCGCACGGGCTCGCGGAGTGAGCTCGCGAGCTTTCCTCGCAGCTGGCGAGATGTGAAAATCAGCGGTATAGAACGGGATTGGTATGCGCCGGTGAGCTTCATTGATGGCGAGCTTTGGCCTGGCTTAAGGTGAAGCGCGCGCGGGATTGGATCAAGGAGAGAAGGATCGTTTTGGGCAACCCGTCTCCAGGACAAGCCTCCAGGACAATGAGTGCTCGTCAAGCGGCGGGTCGCGGATGTCGGTTCATCAGATCGGCCTCGATACCGCGCCGGATCACTCGGTGTTGCGCGGCCTAATATCGTTGGCCTCCTTGATCTTCTCGGTCACCTGGAGGCTCGCCATCGAAAGCAGATAAATCGTCGTTGTCTCATCTATTTCAACAGCAACAGCCAGAGAATCTTCGATCATGCGGCTAAGTTTATTCAGGTCCTTTTCTGGCATTTGAACACCTCGGAAGCGAAAGACATGAAGGACGAAAAAGGCGCCCCACCGTCGAATGTGATTGAGCTGATACGCAAACTGCCTGCGGCTACCGAACTCACCCCCGTTATGATCTTTCAAGGTTTGGAGCTAATAAAGGTGTTTCTGACAATAGCCAGCGTGGAACGCAGGAAGCAGATTGTCGAATTCGCGAAGCGAATTGCCGCCGAGGATACGGATACAAAAGCTTGACCGTCGCTAGGCCCTCACGCGCCGGTCGATTGCCGGTTGTACTGTAATCGCTCTCCGATTGTCGCCACGAACGTCGCGCAATCGCGCCAGCGTTCTTGAGTCAAATGCAGCAGTCACCGCGACGATGCTGTCTTTGCCAGCTTTCTGTGGAATGCCGAGTGGCGTGACCCTGAAATGCAATTGCACCAGCCGCAGCAGCCAGATCGGATTCATCTCAATAATGATCTTGGAAACTCCGCTCTCCAGTCCCCATTCCACAATCGCGGACAGCAACAAGTTGCCGGCGAGACTGAGCATCCGACCCCGGTCGCGGTGCTCTTTCGTCACGCAATAGCGCGTCCATTCCCAGATATGCGGGCCGACGGGAAAGTCGCCGTCGCAGAGATGCGGCATGACTTCCGACAGCAGGTGGGGGCGCATCGACGGCAACATGCGCTGATAGCCCACCAGCTGGTCGCCGTCGAGATAGAGTATGTGAACGGCGCGGCCGTCGTCGAACTGATCGATTTCGCGACCGTCCGGACGCCTGAGATCGTTCCAGCCCATTTCCTCCACGAATACCGCGTGACGCAAACGATAGGCCTGCTCCATCGCTTCCGCGTAGGAACCGATGTTTTCAGCCGTGACGATATGAATCCCCATTTGATCCTCTCTCGGGCAAATCTCCCTGCGAGAAGATGCCGTTGGAAAGGATCGGGGGGTAGTACGGATTCCCGTACCTTGACTTTACCGGATGATCCTGTGGCGCAACGCCTGAGCAACGGCTTGCGTTCGATTCGCGGCGCCGAACTTAATTCGAATCTGCCGCGCCATTTTATCCACGAGGTGTTCGGAGACGTGCAGGATTTTGCTGATCTCCCAATCGCTCTTGCCTTCCGCGATCCATTGCAGCACGTCCGTTTCGCGCGGTGTCAGCTTCACCGATGGCGGCGTGTCAGCCAGCGAGAGAGCGCGGCCAAACGCATATATCGCAAGCAATTGCAGCGGGCCGCGATACTGTGGCGGCAACTCCCCGCGATCGCTCGCAATCGAGAAGCCTGCCGATTGCCCGTCGAGCGTGAGCATTGGCACGGTGAAGCCAAAGCCCAGATCAAATTCCCTTGCTTCGCCCATGATGCGCCTGGCGGAGGGACGGTCACGATAGGAGCCCTCCAGCTCCGACCAGAGGAACGGTTCTGTAGACCTAGTGACGCGTTGAATCGTCGGGTCGTCGAATAGATATCCTTGCGAGAAATAGCGTTGGCTCCATTGTTCGGGCCACTGATGCAAAACCACGTTGGCAACTTGTTGCTGCGCCGACATGCCGGGCAAAGGGATGATGCCGGCCAGCACCTGGGAAAACCCAAATGGCTTGACGACGGATAGAACCGTTTTCAACACCGCGTCCGCAGATCCGGCATGGTCTACGGCGGCAATAAATGAGAGTGTCTCATCCAAACTGCGTCGGGACATTGAGGTATCCGCAGATCACGATAGCAGGAACGTCTTGGATGGTAAGATGATATGGCCGCCGTTTGCTAGCGACGTCAGGTTGTGGTGGGACTTTATAGCTAGAGATACGCGCGTTGGGTTCATATCGAGATAGCGGAAGTCGAATCGCCCGGCCTTCGTCGTCACCGATCAATTCCGGTCGTGAGGAACAGCGTGCGATTTCTGCTCGCTCGCATGTGGCGCCGCCAAGGCGTTTTCTGCCTCCGACAATCGAAGCCCGATCACCGGGCAGCACGAAGGAACCCGTTAAAGCCATGCGTGGGGAATGCCGAATGTTCTCTGGCGTGACCGTGGTGACTACCTCGCGTGCTTTCTACACTGCACGCGGGACTGCGGGCGCTCCGGGCGCCCGGCATTCCTCGCACCCTCTCTTGAGGGAGCGTGAAAGGTTCAGCAAAACTCGGGCAAATGTTGTCGCGAGATCGCGAGGTCACATCTTGTCGTCGTCCCGGCCTCCGAGCCGGGACCCATACGCCGTGTCCTATCGTCGTTTAAAACGATGAGGTAGATGCCTACAGCAAATATGATCGCCAGGGGTTATAGGTTTCCGCCTTCGCGGGGACGACGGAGAGGCTGTTCAGCCCGCCGCCATCTCGGAGCGGATTTCGGCGCGCAATTCGTCGATCAGCTTGAGACCTTGCTTGGTCTCGACGTGCCAGAAGGTCCAGCCGTTGCAGGCGCCGGAACCTTGCGCCACCGCGCCCATGCGGTGGATCGAGCCGACCTTGTCGCCGAGCATGATGGCGCCGTCGGCACGGACCAGCGCGCCGTGACGCTTCTTGGAATCGACCAGTCTGGTGCCGGGCGAAATCATGCCGCGCTCGATCAGCTCGGAGAACGCCACGCGGGGCGCATCGCGCGCGGTCATGAACGGCGCCAACGTCGCTTCCGGCAGCGGTTCGACCGCGGCGATGCGGGCTTCGGCCGCGGCGGCATAGGTCTCGTCACGCTCGAAGCCGATGTAGCGGCGGCCGAGGCGCTTTGCCACCGCGCCCGTGGTGCCGGTGCCGTTGAACGGATCGATCACGAGGTCGCCGGGCTTCGACGACGACAGCAACACGCGAGCCAAAAGCCCTTCCGGCTTCTGCGTCGGATGCACCTTCCTGCCATCATTGCCTTTCAACCGCTCCTCGCCGGTGCACAGCGGAATCAACCAGTCGGAACGCGCCTGCACGTCCTCGTTGGCGGCCTTCAGGGCCTCGTAATTGAAGGTGTAACCCTTGGCTTTCTCGTCGCGCGCCGCCCAGATCATGGTCTCATGGGCGTTGGTGAAGCGGCGGCCGCGGAAATTCGGCATCGGATTGGTCTTGCGCCAGACGATGTCATTGAGAACCCAGAAGCCGAGATCCTGCATGATGGCGCCGACGCGAAAAATATTATGGTAGGAGCCGATCACCCACAGCGTCGCGGATGGTTTCATGGCGCGGCGGCAGGCCAGAAGCCAGGCGCGGGTGAAATCGTCATAGGCGGCAAAGGAGGAAAACTTGTCCCAATCGTCGTTGACGGCGTCGACGTGGGACTCATCGGGCCGCTTGAGATCGCCCTTGAGCTGCAGATTGTAGGGAGGATCGGCGAACACCAGGTCGACCGAACCGGCCGGAAGCTTCGACATCTCGGCGATGCAATCGCCTATGACGATGCGGGTGCAAGATTTGGACGCAGACTCGGACTCAAATTTAGTGCGGGACGCCTTTGCAGACGCCCCGCGACGCGACACAACCATGACTCAAATACTCTGACTCAGGCGACGCTGTCGGCGACGCGGGACTAAACAACCGACTGACGACACATTGACCGGGCAAAGTAAAAATCGACTTAACCGGGCAATTCTTTCACGCTAGGCAATTTTTGCCTGGGGGGTTATTGATTAACGGGACAGAAATTTTACGTTGTTGCTGCGTTGGATCGGCGGAGCGGAATGTGCGAATTGCAATGAAGGAAAAACGCCATGCGTTACGATGATTTTCGTCGCAGCGACGACATCGAGGACCGTCGCGACGACAGCGGCGGAATGGGCGGTGGCGGCGGGTTTGGTTTGCCGATTGGCGGCGGCGGGCTCGGCATCGGTACACTGATCGTGCTCGGCCTCGTCTCTTACGCGTTCGGCATCGATCCGCGCGTTCTGATCGGCGGCGCGGAGATTCTCAACGGCGGCGGCGGGACCTATCAAACCAATCGCGCGCCAAGCTCGGCCAAGACGGGCGCACCGACCGACGCGATGGGCAACATGATCTCCGGCATCCTCGGCGAGATCGACGATCGCTGGAGCGAGATATTCCAGGCCAGCGGCAGGTCCTATACCGGTCCGAAGATCGTGCTGTTCCGCAACGCCACCTCTGCCGGGCGCTGCGGCATGGCGCAGTCGGCGATGGGGCCGTTCTATTGTCCGCCG
Organism: Pseudomonadota bacterium; assembly: GCA_018971625.1. GTDB lineage: Bacteria > Pseudomonadota > Alphaproteobacteria > Rhizobiales > Xanthobacteraceae > Bradyrhizobium. Next base: position 7,626 of record JAGXAJ010000071.1, on the reverse strand, counting down.
GAAAGACGGATTTTTCTCGATACCGGATTCTTCCGTGAGGTCGAGACCAGGTTCCACGGCTGCTCGGGCAACGCCTGCAAGTTCACCTCAGCCTATATCATCGCCCACGAGGCCGGCCATCACATCCAGAACCTGCTCGGCATCCTGCCGCGCGTGACGCAATTGCAGCAGCAGGCCGGCAGCAAGGCAGAGGCCAACGCGCTGCAGGTCAGGGTCGAGTTGCAGGCGGATTGCCTGTCGGGCGTCTGGGTCAATCGCGAGGAGAAGAAACGTCCAGGCTTCCTCGAATCCGGCGACATCGACGCCGCGCTGACCACGGCGTCGGCGATCGGTGACGACACGCTGCAGCGTAAGGCGACGGGAAGGGTGGTGCCGGACTCGTTCACGCATGGCTCCGCGGCGCAGCGCAAGCGTTGGTTCATGACCGGCTATCAACAGGGCACCGTGCAGGCCTGCAACACCTTCGGCGCAGGGACGCTGTAGGACGCGGACAAGCATGATCGTCGTTGCCGTGGCGAAACTGCGAACTGCGTCCCCCTGAGATGACCGGCCATGACGTCTTTGCTTTTCGGGCGTTCAATCAAGTGCCCGGCACAATGGGCCGAGTGCCGGGTATAACGAAAGAGTGCGACGATGTCCTCCATCGACGAATCCAGAACCTTCATCCCGCTCAACATCGCGGTGTTGACGATTTCCGACACCCGCGCGCTTGAGGACGACAAGTCAGGATCGACGTTGGCGGATCGGCTCGTCGTCGCCGGACATAAGCTCGCGGCGCGCGAGATCATTGTCGATGACGTCGACGCGATCCGCGGCGTCATCAAACGCTGGATCGCTGACGCGAATATCGATGCCATCATCACGACAGGTGGCACCGGCTTTACCGGCCGCGACGTGACGCCGGAGGCGATCGAGCCGTTGCTCGAAAAGCGGATGGACGGTTTCTCGATCGCGTTTCATATGCTCAGCCACGCAAAGATCGGGACTTCGACCATACAAAGCCGCGCCACCGCAGGCGTTGCCGGCGCGACCTTCATCTTCTGCCTGCCGGGTTCGCCCGGCGCCTGCCGCGACGGCTGGGATGGCATTCTGGCGGCCCAGCTCGATTACCGCACGCGGCCCTGTAATTTCGTCGAGATCATGCCGCGGCTCGACGAGCATCTGCGGCGACCCAAGGCGAAGGGAGCTTCTGCATAAAAAGACAGCTCCAGCTCCCAGCTCTCGCCGACGGGATCGACTATGGCCGCGCTCCTTCGAAATCGATGCATTGTTCGGCCAACGCGGTGCCCGCGCGTTCTCGACAAGCAAGTGCCAGAAGCGCTTTCAGGCGACAATGATCCGGCTGCGTAGCAGCGTGCGCGAGGAGCGGCCGAGTTGCCGTAGCAGCCACGCCTCGGAGTGGCGGCCGTCGAGACCATAGCCGCCGAGCCGCTCGTAGTGGTCGCGTGCGATCACCAGGCCCTGTTCGGCGGACGGTCCCACGATCATTCGCGCAAGATATTTGAAGCCGTCCCGCAGCTTCGGATCGGCATCGGGCGAGCGGGCATAGCTGAACATCCCGGCCCGGGGCCGGTCGCCCGCCGATACGCGCCCGATGAACTGGGATGTCTCCTCGATCCAGCCGCTGTCGAGCACCGCGCCGGCATGCAGGAACATCAGCCACGGCGCGCGGGCCTGGCGGGCGCCGGCGGCCAGTGCTTCGGCGCGCGCTCCCTTGAACGCCAGGAAGCGGCAGCCTGCCACGTCGGCGACCCGCTCGATAATGCCGTCATCGGCGCGGTCGACCAGCAGCACTTCGCGCACCACACCGGCAGCGGCGCCCGGCACCAGCGCCGCCAGTGTCGCAACGGTCGTCCGCTCGACGCCCTCGGTTGAAACGATGACGCTCAGCATCTCGAGGCTTCGGTGCCCAATTGTTCGGAAAACATGGCACACTTACCACCTTGTCATGTTCCTGGAAGCCTCGGCCTTGCAGCTTTTCGCGGCAGGCGCAGCCGATCCGGCTCAATTCAAGGCAGATACATCGATCTTGCGCCGGATTGTTGAATGTAGTGATAATGTTCTTGATTTGTTCTCAAGGTATATTATGTTCTTGCCATGAGCAGAGCATCCTCACATGCGCTCAAGCACCCGCCGGTCACGGCGCCCTCCGAACCGGCGGGTGCGACTGTTCCTTTTCCGGAACTGGCGGTCGCCATCGAGCGCCAACGGCGGCGCGGCCGCGGTGCGCAATCCAATGCCAGTGGCCGTTTCGAGGCCGAGGCGCGCGTCGCGTTTGACGATGGCTGGCAGAGCCTTGATGAACTGCCGCCTTTCAAGACCACGGTCGCGCTCGACACGGCGCGAAAGGTCGTCACCCGCAACGATTCACCCGATATTGGCTTCGATCGCTCGATCAATCCTTACCGGGGTTGTGAACACGGCTGTGTCTACTGTTTCGCGCGGCCGACCCATGCCTATCTCGGGCTTTCGCCAGGCCTCGATTTCGAATCCATGCTGTTCGCCAAGCCGGACGCACCGGCGCTGCTGGAAAAGGAACTGGCGGCGCAGGACTACGAGCCGCGAATGATCGCGATCGGCACCAACACCGATCCGTATCAACCGATCGAACGCGACCGGAAGATCATGCGCGGCATTCTCGAAGTGCTGGATCGCGCCGGCCATCCGGTCGGCATCGTCACCAAGTCGGCGCTGGTGACGCGCGACATCGATGTTCTGGCGAGGATGGCGAAACGCAATCTCGCCAAGGTCGCGATCTCGGTCACGACGCTCGATCCGAAATTGGCGCGCACCATGGAACCGCGGGCCTCGACGCCGCCGAAGCGGCTGGAGGCGCTGCGGCAACTGACGGGGGCAGGCATTCCGACCACGGTAATGGTGGCGCCCGTGATTCCGGCGCTGAACGACTCCGAGATCGAGCGTGTTCTCGATGCCGCCGCGCACGCCGGTGTCAGGGAAGCAAGCTACGTGCTATTGCGGTTGCCGCTGGAAGTGCGCGATCTGTTCCGTGAATGGTTGATGGCGAATTATCCCGATCGCTATCGGCACGTATTCACCCTGATCCGCGACATGCGAAACGGTCGTGACTACGATTCGCAATGGGGCACCCGGATGAAAGGAACCGGGCCGATCGCCTGGATGATCGGCCGCCGGTTCGAGATCGCCTGCGAAAAGCTCGGCCTCAACAAGCGGCGCTCGAAATTGACCACGGATCATTTTGCCAGGCCGAAGCGCAGTGGGCAGCAGTTGAGCCTGTTCTAGCTGTCATACCCCGCGAAAGCGGGCGACCCGATATTCCAGAGCGGTTTTGATTTGACCGAAACGTTCAGCGTACTGGATACCCGCTTTCGCGGGTATGACCATTAATTGCAGGAGCGATCGCTTCTGCAACAACCGCGCCTGAATAACGGTAATTATTTGCGGTTCCCGGTTGCGCCGCAGGGTCGGCTTGCGCGACCCTGCCGGCATGATTCGCAAGCAACCCGAGAAGGATCCGGCCAAGCTGCAAAAAAGCGTGATCGCGGTCGCTCCGCCAAGCTTTCGGCGCGAGCGAGCGCTGATCAAGCGGGGCATCTGGCCGGTGGCGGGTTGCGACGAAGCCGGCCGTGGTCCGCTGGCGGGTCCGGTGGTGGCGGCGGCCGTGGTGCTCGATCCAAAGCGGATTCCGAAAGGCATCGACGATTCGAAGCGGCTGACAGCCGAACGCCGCGCGGAGCTGTTCGAGGAAATCTGCGCGACCGCGTCGTTCGCGGTTGCCTTTGCCTCGCCTGCGCGGATCGATCGCGACAATATCCTGCGCGCCTCGTTATGGGCGTTGGCGCGCGCGGTGCATGCGTTGCCTGAGATGCCGAAGCATGTTTTCGTCGACGGCCGCGACAAGCTCGACACGCCGTGCGATTGTGATGCCGTAATCGGCGGCGATGGGCTGGTGGTGTCGATCGCGGCGGCGTCGATCGTTGCAAAAGTCACGCGCGACCGTTTGATGTGCGCCCTTGCACAGGATTGCCCCGGCTACGGTTTCGAGCAGCATAAAGGCTACAGCGTGCCGGAACATCTGGAGGCGCTGGACCGGCTGGGACCGACAGTGCATCACCGTCGCTTTTTTGCGCCTGTCGCGGCCGCCCGGGAAAAGCATCAGCCGACGACCGTCGAGGCCGACACACTGGTGACCGCGACCAACACCGATATCGAAATTTCCATATCGCTTTGACGCGGTTGCCTCGGCGGCTTGCCGGCTTTATCAGTTCGATCGGACAGATTCGATTGGGGCACTCCGGGCGTTTATGCGTTTCACCTCACTGACAATCGAACTGATCCGCGCCCGGCCACGCTTGATGGTCTGGATCGTGGTGCTGCTCCAGGCGGTGCTGTGGCTGATCGTGCCCCTGATGCTCTATCGCAGCCCGCCCGACAATCTCGCGATCGCGTTGGCATTCGGCCGGGAATACCAGGTAGGCACCGATCTCGGCCCGCCGCTGGCGTTCTGGCTCGCCGACATTGCGTTTCGCGCGGCCGGCAATCATATGTTCGGCGTCTACGTGTTGGCGCAGCTATGCGCGGTCGCGACGTTCTGGACGCTGTATCAGTTGGCGCGCGCCATGGTCGGCGGACAACAGGCGGTGCTTGCGATCCTGCTGACGATGACGATCACGGTGTTCAGTTGGCCCGGCGTCGAATTCGGACCGCTGGTGCTGGCGCGGCCGCTCTGGGCATTGTTGCTGTTGCATTCCTGGCAATTGATCGGGCAACATCGCCGCAACGTGTGGTTCGCCTGGTCGATCGAAGCCGGGCTGTTGCTGCTGACGACCTCGGCAGCCATCGGATTGCTGATCCTGGTCGCGGGGTTTGCGGTTTCGACCGAGCAGGGACGGCGCACGCTGAAATCCTTCGATCCGCTGTTTGCGCTGTCGGTGATCGTGGTGCTGGCGCTCCCTTATCTGATCTGGCTGATCCGCGCCGACATCGTCGTGTTGCCGCATTGGCCGGTGCTTGCCGATCTGGGCGCCCGGACGATGCACTGGGGCATGTTGCTCGGCGGCCTTTTTCTGGCGATGTCCGTGATCGCGATCCTGGTTGTGCTCAACACCGGCTGGTTTGCTCGCGAAGGCGAGGACGCGCCCATTATCTATCGGCCGCCGGTCGATCTGCTGGCGCGCAATTTTGTTTATTTCTTCGCTGTCGCGCCGGGATTGGCCGGTAGCCTGATCTCGGGCTTTTTCGGTCTCGATCGCGTGGCAGGCGGTGCCGGCATTGTGTTGTTGATGTCGGGACTGGCGGTGATCGTCGCCGCCGGCGATCTCGTGGCGTTGCGGCATCAGCGCCTGCTGCGCTCGGTCTGGGCCGCGGCGATCGTAATCCCCGCACTGGTGGTGTTCGCGTCGTCGATCTTTCTGCCCTGGACCGGCGGCGGTGAGGCCGCGACGTCGGCGCCGGCAACCGCGATCGCACGCTTCTTCGGCGACAGTTTTGAGCGGCGCACCAATCTGCGGCTGCCCGCGGTGGCCGGAGACGCGCAGCTTGCGAGCCTGGTGTCGCTCGCCAGGGGGCGGCCGCACCTCTATCTCGACGCGACACCGGAACGCACGCCATGGATGTCGTCGGAGAAATTCAACCAGGGCGGCGGCGTCGTGGTCTGGCGTGCCTCCGATACTGCCGGCACGCCGCCGCCCGACATTGCCCGGCGTTTTCCGGGTCTGGTGCCGGAAGTGCCGCGCGCCTTCGACTGGCTGGTGGATGGCCGCCAGCCGTTGCTGCGGGTCGGCTGGGCCATCGTGCGGCCGAAGGGGAAATGAGTTTCTTTCAGGAATTTTCCAGCGATCTCGAATGCGGCTCCAGCGCCTTCGCGATCGAGCGCAAATCTTGCCAAGACAGTCGTTTGTAGGACGGCGAACGCAACAGATACGCGGGATGGAATGTCGCCATCGCGCGAATGGTGCGGGTGCCGGTGTGGTAATCGAACCATTTGCCGCGGGTGCGCATGATGCCCTCGCGGGCCGCGAGCAAGGTCTGGGTCGAGGGATTGCCCAGCGTGACCAGCACGTCCGGGTTCACCAGTTCGATCTGCCGCTGGATGAACGGCAGGCAGATCTGCGTCTCTTGCGGCGTTGGCGTGCGATTGCCGGGCGGACGCCACGGAATGACATTGGCGATGTAGGCGCTGGTGCGGTCGAGCCCGATCGCTGCGATCATGCGGTCGAGCAGTTTGCCGGACCGGCCGACGAACGGGAGGCCTGCGATATCCTCGTCGCGTCCCGGCGCCTCGCCGACGAACATGACGCGGGCCTGCGGGTTACCGTCCGCGAACACCAGCCGCGTGGCGGTGAATTTCAATGCGCAGCCGTCGAAATTTTCCAATAGCGCGCGCAGCGCCGGCAGCGTTGGCGCGGTTCGAGCAGCCTCCCGTGCCGAGCTGATTGCCGCTTCCGGCGCAGGTGCTATCTCGTGGCGCGGGGCAGGCGCAGCGAGGGTCGTGGCAGGGGTCGTTCGCGCAGGCCGGGCTTGCGCCGGCTCGCCGGCCGCAGCGGTTCTGATGGCAGGCGCGGTGTCAGCTTCCGACAACCGGTCGACCGGCTCTTCCGTCAGCGCGCAATCGACCCCGGCCTCGAGATAAAAGGCGAGCAGTTGCCGAACGGTAGGCGCGGGATCAGGCGTCATGGCGGGCGATCTGGACATCGGCCCAATCTAGAGCACGATCGGAAAAAGTGGAAACCGGCTTTTTCGAAAAGATCATGCTCAAACAAGAAGATGCTAACGAGCACGATTCAACTCTGTTGAAGCGGCTTCGGAACCGATCGTACCACCGCGAAACGCATTTCCGTGGTTGTCCTGATGCGAAAAATCGGAAACAAACGATCCTGGAGCCGTTCTCGACAGATTGAGATCAGATCATGAGCAACGAAGAACTGCCGCCGCGCGAGTCCATGGAATTCGACGTTGTGATCGTCGGCGCCGGGCCGTCCGGCCTGTCGGCGGCGATCCGGCTCAAGCAGCTCAACGCCGATCTCAGCATCGTCGTGGTCGAGAAGGGCTCCGAGGTCGGCGCGCACATCCTCTCGGGTGCGGTGATCGATCCGGTCTCCCTCGACAAGCTCATTCCGGACTGGCGCCAGGACGCCGATTGTCCCTTGAAAACCCAGGTCAAGGACGACCGCTTTTACTGGATGACCGCGAGCAAGGCGATCCAGCTGCCGAATTTTGCGATGCCGCCGCTGATGAACAACCATCACTGCTATATCGGTTCGCTCGGCAATGTCTGCCGCTGGCTGGCGCCGAAAGCCGAGGCGCTCGGCGTCGAAATCTATCCAGGCTTTGCCGCAGCCGAAGTGCTGTACGACGACAAGGGCGCGGTGCGCGGCGTCGCGACCGGCGACATGGGCATCGCCAGGAACGGCTCGCACAAGAATTCCTTCACCCGCGGCATGGAATTGCTTGGCAAATACACGCTGTTTGCGGAGGGTGCGCGCGGCAGCCTGTCCAGGCAACTGATCGCGAAATTTTCCCTCGACGCCAGCAGCGAGCCGCCGAAATTCGGCATCGGGCTCAAGGAAGTCTGGCAGATCGATCCGTCAAAACACCAGAAGGGCCTGATCCAGCATTCGTTCGGATGGCCGCTGAACAATTCGACCG
>JAGXAJ010000138.1 GCA_018971625.1 Pseudomonadota bacterium | reverse complement strand
AAGCCTTTTCAGTAGCCCGCGCCGGCGGTGGAATGCCGGTAGAGACCAAAAAAGCCCGATCCGTCGTTGCTTTAAGTCGCGTCCCCCGTTGAGAGCGGGGTGCGCCGGTTCGCCTCCGGCTGCCAGTCACGGTTGCAAGGAAAGAAGGGGCCTTCAACGGCATCTCTTGAGAGAGATGCTGGCCTCTCGTGTCTCACGACTTGAGCGACCCTCGGCTCTTCATCCCTTGGCGGCTGTCCGGCCTCTTGTCCGGATACCTACCGACTGACACACGACCACAGGCACGTGCGAAATTGGGCAAAGCTGCAAATAAGCGTTTTGAATCTGCTTCGCAAGATTTTTTTTGCGCCGTTGATAATTTTCTCGTCAGCGCGTGCACAGACGTCGCAGTGTGTGAACCAACGTTAAGCTTCTTTAACGAGAGCTGAACGTTTGAGGACTGGCGCGTGCGACTTTCTTAGCTCGACGCGCTCACGCGCGCCGGATGAACGGCTCGATGCGCTGCGCGGCGCGGATAAATGAGATCATGACAAAGACGCCGAGCGCAAATAGCACCGCCTGCATGACGTGCGCGCCGGTGTCGTCGAGACCGAACAGGATCGCGAGCGCCCAGCCGCCGGCGAACGCCGCGCCGAATACCTCGGCGCCAATCAGAATTGCCGCGCTGATGACGGTGATGACGCTGGGCCATACGATCTGGCGGCCAGCGGTCGAGGCGGATTGCGAGTTCATCGGGCCGGGTCCTGTTGAGGGCCGCAATCTCTCTGAAAAGGCCCTCGCTATCAAGCGCAAAAGGCCTAAAAAAGCCCGATGACGGGATATAGATATCCACTTCGTTGATGGTGAAAAACGGGATTTGCGATGTCGGAAATCAAGCAGACGGCGCCCCCCTCTCAAGCGCAGGCGAACCCGGGTTCGAACCCGCTGCTGAAAGCGTGGCAGACGGCGTTCGAGACGCCGCCTTTTGCGGAGATCGCGCCCGAGCACTTCCTGCCAGCCTTTGAGCAGGCGTTCGCCGATCACGCGGCCGAAATTGCCGCGATCACCTACGATCCGTCGGCACCCGACTTCGCCAACACCATCACCGCGCTGGAGCGCTCAGGCAAGCTGCTGACCAGGGTATCGGCAGTATTCTACGATCTGGTATCGGCACATTCCAACCCGGCGCTGCTGGAGGCCGACAAGGAGGTGTCGCTGCGGATGGCACGGCACTGGAACCCGATCATGATGAACGCGGTGCTGTTCGGTCGCATTGCGCTGCTTTACCACGACCGCGCCGGACTCGGTCTGACGCCGGAGCAGACGCGGCTTCTGGAGCGCACCTACACCCGTTTCCACCGCGCCGGTGCCGGGCTCGATGAAGCTGCCAAGAAGCGGATGGCTGAGATCAACGAGCGACTGGCCCATCTTGGAACGGCATTCAGCCATCATCTGCTTGCTGACGAGCAGGACTGGTCCATGGAACTGGGCGAGGCCGATCGCGACGGTCTGTCCGAGAGTTTTGTCGCCGCTGCCAAAGGGGCGGCCGAAGAGCGCGGCATGGCCGGCAAGGCGGTGATGACGCTGTCGCGCTCCTTCGTCGAGCCGTTCCTGAAGAGTTCGACGCGGCGCGATTTGCGCGAGAAGGTCTACAGGGCCTTTGTCGCGCGCGGCGACAATAACAACGTCAACGACAACAACGAAACCATTGTCGAGATACTGGCGCTGCGCGAGGAAAGCGCGAAGCTTCTGGGCTTTTCGACATTCGCCGCCTACCGTCTGGAGGACTCCATGGCCAAAACGCCGACGGCGGTGCGTGGCCTCCTGGAGCGGGTCTGGAAGCCCGCGCGCGCCCGGGCGCTGGCCGACCGCGACGATCTGCAGGCGCTGGTGGCGGAGGAGGGCGGCAATTTCGCCCTTGCTCCCTGGGACTGGCGCTATTACGCCGAGAAACTGCGCCAGCGCCGCGCCAATTTCGATGACGCCGCGATCAAGCCCTATCTCGCGCTCGACCACATGATCGAGGCTGCCTTTGACTGCGCCACCCGCCTGTTCGGCGTCACGTTTTCAGAGCGCAAGGATATCCCGGTCTGGCATCCGGACGTCCGGGTCTGGGAGGTGAAGGACTCCGCCGGCGAGCACCGGGCGTTGTTCTACGGCGACTACTTCGCGCGGCCATCGAAGCGCTCGGGCGCCTGGATGACTTCGCTGCGCGACCAGCAGAGGCTCGACGGCGAGATCGCGCCCTTGATCGTCAATGTCTGCAATTTCTCCAAAGGCGCCGATGGCGAACCATCGCTGCTCTCGCCGGATGACGCGCGCACCCTGTTCCACGAATTCGGCCATGCTCTGCATGGCATGCAGTCGAACGTGACCTACCCGTCGCTGTCGGGCACCAGCGTGTTCACCGATTTCGTGGAGCTGCCATCGCAGCTGTACGAGCATTGGCAGGAGCAGCCGCAGGTGCTGCGACAATTCGCAAAACATTACGAAACCGGCGAACCGCTGCCGGACGATCTGCTCAGGCGCTTCCTCGCCGCCCGCAAGTTCAACCAGGGTTTTGCCACCGTGGAATTTGTTTCCTCGGCTCTGGTCGATCTTGAATTCCATACCCAGCCGGCGGCGGCCAGCCGGGACGTGCGGGCATTCGAACGGGCGGAGCTGGAGAAAATCGGCATGCCGGCGGAAATATCGATGCGGCATCGGCCGCAGCAATTCGGCCATATATTCTCCGGCGACCACTACGCATCGGGCTATTACAGCTACATGTGGTCGGAGGTAATGGACGCCGATGCGTTCGGTGCCTTTGAGGAAGCCGGCGACATTTTCGATCCCGCCACCGCAAAGCGCCTGCACGACGATATCTATTCGTCGGGAGGATCGCGCGAGCCGGAAGAAGCCTATGTTGCCTTCCGCGGCCGCGAGCCGGAGCCCGACGCGCTGTTGCGCCGCCGCGGACTATTGGACACGCCGGCGGCGGCCTGACCGGCGGGCCGTCAGATCGGCAGATGGCTGCGGATCGCCGGAAGGAAGAAGATCGCGATGTTGATCAGAAACCCGAGCCCCCACAGGATCGAGCGCAATGTCGGGCGGTCGCCGATATAGGTGAAGACATAGGCGATCCGCACGATCAAAAACAGCACAGCCAGCTCATTGACGAGCCGCTGTGGGCCGCCGCGAAACTCGGCCAGCAGCACCGCAACCGCAAAGAACGGAAACGCCTCGATGCCGTTCTGGTGTGCGCCCAGCGCCCGCGCCGCGACCGGGTCCTCATAGAAGCCAGGGTCGCGCGGCCGGGCATTGTCGAAGCGGCGAGCGCCGATCCACTTGATCGGCACGATCGTCAGCAGATACAGCATCAACGTCCCGAAGATGCACCATTCAGCGGCCGTCATGGTTCCTCCCGCAAGGCGCGAACCTAGCCAAGCTTTCGTTATCTTGACAAGGGTGGTTCAACGCGCCAAGCACCTGATATCATGATAGTGGCCCATCCCATCGACAGAGCCAAAGACGGGATCGAGGACGACACGACGGCCTCCGTCGGCGTCCGACCGGAACGCATTGCGGTGCTGCTGGTCAATCTGGGGACTCCCGATAGCGCCGACGCCAGGGGCGTGCGGGTCTACCTGAAGGAATTCCTGTCCGATCCCCGGGTGATCGAAAACCAGGGCCTATTGTGGAAGCTGGCGCTGAACGGCGTGATCCTGCGCACCCGTCCGGCACGCAAGGCGCGCGACTATCTCAAGATCTGGAACACTGAAAAGAACGAATCCCCGCTCAAGACGATCACGCGCGCTCAGTCGGAAAAGCTCGCCGCTGCGCTCTCCGATCAAGATGGTATCGTGGTCGACTGGGCGATGCGCTACGGCAATCCGTCGATCCGCTCGCGTATTGCGGCCCTCTCCGCGCAGGGTTGCGGCCGGCTTCTGGTCGTGCCGCTCTATCCGCAATATTCCGCCGCGACGTCCGCGACCGTCTGCGACGAGGTGTTTGCGGTGCTCGCCAATATGCGCGCGCAGCCGATCTTGCGGGTGACGCCACCCTATTACGACGAACCCGATTACATCGACGCGTTGGCGGTCTCGATCGACGCGCATCTGAAGACGCTTCCGTTCATACCTGAACTGATCGTGGCCTCGTTTCACGGCATGCCGCAAAAATATATCGACAAGGGTGATCCATATCAGGCGCAGTGCGTGGCCACGACGGAGGCGTTACGCAAGCGGATGGGGCTGGATGCTTCAAAGCTGATGCTGACCTTCCAGTCGCGATTCGGCTTCGACCAGTGGCTGCAGCCCTACACCGACATGACCATCAAGCAGCTCGCCAAAGACGGTGTACGCCGCATCGCCGTGGTCACGCCGGGGTTTTCCGCCGACTGCCTCGAGACGCTGGAGGAAATCGCACAGGAGAATGCCGAGATCTTCAAGCACAATGGCGGCGAGCAATTTGCCGCAATTCCCTGTCTCAACGACAGCGAGCCCGGCATGGATGTGATCCGTCAACTGGTGCTGCGCGAGCTTCAGGGCTGGCTTTAATTGCAGGGCTGCCTTTAATCATAAGGGCTGCCTTTAATCATAAAATACATTGTGTTCTGCGCCGCTGGTTTTCCCGCGGGTCGAACCCTACATCCGGCTCTGGCGACCAATGGGCGGTTCGCCACGCTGCGACGTGCGACAACGCCTGCAGTGCGGTCCGGTTTCAGGCGCTTTGGTTCACCCGCGCGGGTTCACGGAGATCTTCATGGACGGCTTCAGCATTTTCGCCATTGCGCTGGTGCTATTGGTCATTGTGACGCTGTTTGCCGGCATCAAGACGGTGCCGCAAGGCTATGACTGGACCATCGAGCGGTTCGGCAAATATACCCGCACGCTGACGCCGGGACTCAACCTCATCATTCCCTATTTCGACCGCGTCGGGCGCAAGATGAACATGATGGAGCAGGTGATCAACATTCCCGAGCAGGAAGTGATCACCAAGGACAATGCCACCGTCACGGTGGACGGCGTGGCGTTCTTCCAGGTGTTCAACGCGGCGAAAGCGAGCTACGAGGTCGCCAATCTCAACCAGGCGATCATCGTCCTGACCATGACCAATATC
>JAGXAJ010000137.1 GCA_018971625.1 Pseudomonadota bacterium | reverse complement strand
GCAACTGATCGCGAAATTTTCCCTCGACGCCAGCAGCGAGCCGCCGAAATTCGGCATCGGGCTCAAGGAAGTCTGGCAGATCGATCCGTCAAAACACCAGAAGGGCCTGATCCAGCATTCGTTCGGATGGCCGCTGAACAATTCGACCGGCGGCGGCTCGTTCCTTTATCACTACGACGACAATCTGGTGGCGGTCGGTTTTGTCGTGCATCTCAATTACGACGATCCATACCTGTCGCCGTTCGATGAATTCCAGCGCTTCAAGACCCATCCCGCGATCAGCCCTGTGTTCGAGGGCGGCAAGCGGCTTGCCTATGGCGCGCGTGCGATCACCGAGGGCGGCTACCAGTCGGTTCCGCGCCTGGGTTTTCCGGGCGGTGCGCTGATCGGCTGCGCGGCGGGCTTTGTCAATGTGCCGCGCATCAAGGGCGTGCACAATGCGATGGGCAGCGGCATGCTGGCCGCCGAACATGTCGCGGCTGCGCTCGGGGCCGGCCGTGCCAACGACGCACTGCTCGAATATGAGAACGCCTGGCGGGAGTCGGCGGTCGGCAAGGATCTCTACAAGGTGCGCAACGTCAAGCCGCTGTGGTCGAAGTTCGGCACCGTTATCGGCGTTGTGCTCGGCGGCTTCGACATGTGGTGCAATACGCTCGGCTTTTCGCTGTTCGGGACCCAGTCGCACGCAAAACCCGACCGCAAGACGCTCGATCGCGCGAAGGCGCATGCGCCGATCGCCCCGGCCAAGCCAGACGGCAAGCTCACCTTCGACAAACTATCGTCCGTGTTCCTGTCCAATACCAATCATGAAGAGGATCAGCCGGTCCATCTGAAGGTCGCCGACTTGAAGCTGCAAAAGATATCCGAGCACGATGTCTATGCCGGGCCGTCCAACCGCTATTGCCCGGCGGGGGTCTATGAATGGGTCGAGGAGCCCGCTGGTCTTCGTTACCAGATCAATGCCCAGAATTGCGTTCATTGCAAAACCTGCGACATCAAGGATCCTAATGGCAATATCACCTGGGTTCCGCCCGAGGGTGGCGGCGGTCCCAACTACGAGGCCATGTGATTGGCGCCACGTTGGTGTGAACCGCCTGGCCAGGTCGTGCTGCCGATGGTCACGATACCGCCATAGTGAAAGCGTTGTCAGACGGGGCCGTTGAATTGACTGATGAAATCACGGTCGGCGGCGTCCGACAGGCAGCCTTGTCGGCCGTCCATCCTTGCGGTTGTGCGCCAAACGCGGCATTGTCAAAAGGCTTGATGCTTGCGAACAAGATGCCTTCAATCAAGATGCGTGCGATCAAGGTTGGCATTCGAGGCTGCCGCGACACCCCGTCACAAAATCCTGGAGCTAGGCGAATCCTGATGCTTTCCCTTCGTTTCAATCGCTGGACGATTGCCACACTCTTCTTTGCCGTGCTCGCGGCGCCCGGCTCGCTGTCGGCGCAAACGCCAGAACATCCGGCCGGCAATTCGGCGCAATTTCCGACCAGCCATGATTTGAAAGGCTTGACGACAGCAGGCAGTTACCTGGCCGCCCGCCACGCCAGCGTCGAGCGCGACGCTGCCTCGGCTGCGGCGTTCTACCGCTCCGCGCTTCGTTCCGACCCCAAGAACAACGAATTGCTCGATCGCGCGTTCATTTCGTCGGTTGCCGATGGCGACATCGATGAGGCGGTGAAACTCGCAGACAAGATCCTGACGATCGACAAGTCCAACCGGGTCGCCCGCCTGGTGGTCGGCGTGCGCGACCTGAAGCTGAAGAAATATGCCAGCGCGCAATCCAACATCAGCCAGTCGGTCAAGGGTCCGATCACCGATCTGGTCGCGGCGCTATTGTCGGGCTGGGCCAGCTACGGCGCTGGCGATACCAAGGCCGCAGTCGCTACGATAGACAAGCTGACGGGTCCGGAATGGTATCCGCTGTTCAAGGATTTGCACTCCGCCATGATTCTCGAGCTTGCGGGCAAGGAAAAGGATGCTGGCGTGCGGCTGGAGCGCGCCTACAAGCTCGACGATTCCATGCTGCGGGTAGCCGACGATTACGCGCGCTGGCTTTCGCGCAACAAGGAGGAGGCGAAGGCGACCGCGATCTACGAAGCATTCGACAAGAAGCTGCCGCGCCATCCGTTGGTGCTGGAAGGCCTGCGGGACACCAAGGCCGGCAAGAAACTGCCGCCGCTGGTCGACTCGGCGCAAGCCGGCGCCGCCGAAGCGCTGTACGGGATCGGCGCCACGCTAACGCGGCGCGGCGGCGAGGATCTCGCGCTGGTCTATTTGCAGCTCGCGCTCTACCTCGCTCCCAATCATCCACTGGCCCTGTTGTCGCTCGCCGATCTCTATGAGTCCGTGAAGAAGCCCGCGATGGCGATCAAGGTCTACGAGCGCGTACCGGCCAGTTCGCCGCTGAAGCGCAATGCGCAGATCCAGCTGGCGACCGACCTGGATGCCTCCGACCGCAGCGACGAGGCGATTACTATCCTCAAGGGCGTCATCGCCCAGGATCCCAAGGATCTCGAGGCCATCATGGCGCTTGGCAATGTCGAGCGTAACCGCAAGAAATTCGCCGACTGCACCGATACCTATTCCAAGGGCATCGATGCCCTGCCGGATCCGAACGACAAGGCCAATACCGTCTATTACTACTATCGCGGCATCTGCGAGGAGCGCTCGCACCAGTGGAGCAAAGCCGAAGTCGACATGAAGAAGGCGCTTGAGCTGCAGCCCGATCAGCCCCACGTGCTGAATTATCTCGGCTATTCCTGGATTGATCAGGGCATCCATCTCGACGAAGGCATGAAGATGATCAAGCGCGCCGTCGATCAGCGCCCCGACGACGGTTACATCGTGGACTCGCTGGGCTGGGCCTATTTCCGCATCGGCAATTACGAAGAAGCCGTGAAGAATCTCGAGCGCGCGATCGACCTCAAGCCCGAGGATCCGACCATCAATGACCACCTCGGCGACGCCTATTGGCGGGTCGGCCGCACCCTGGAAGCCAAATTCCAGTGGGCGCATGCGCGCGACCTGAAGCCGGAGCCCGAGGAATTGCCGAAGATCGAGGCCAAGATCAAGAACGGCCTGCCCGACGACAAAACCTCCTCGGCGGCTTCCGCGGCCTCGCCGGACAAGAAGCCCGATGACAACGCTTCCTCGTCGATTTCCACGGACAAGAAAAAGGAAAACGACAAGGGCGGCTGATCCGGAGCTGTGGGGGCTGGTCGCCGATGCCCGCGCTGATCGAGAACGGACGTGCCAAGGTCAACCTCACCCTTCGGGTGGTTGGCCGGCGCGTCGATGGCTATCACGAGCTGGAAAGCGTGGTTGCGTTCGCTGATTGCGCTGACCGCCTCGGCCTCGTGCCCGGAGCCGAACTCGACCTGAAGACCACGGGGCCGCTGGCGCTGGCCTGCGGCGACATCTCCGACAACCTCGTGTTCAAGGCCGCCCGACTGCTCCGCGAGCGGGTGCCGGATCTCAAGCTCGGCGAATTCACTCTCGACAAGATGTTGCCGGTCGCAGCCGGCATCGGCGGTGGCTCCGCCGATGCGGCGGCGGCACTGCGGCTGCTGGCACAGCTCAACGGTCTTGCGCTCGACGATGCGCGGCTGGTCGAGGTGGCCCGACTGACCGGCGCCGACGTGCCGGTGTGCCTTGCCTCGCGTGCCTGCGTGATGACCGGCGTCGGCGCAACGCTGCAGCCGCTGAGCCTTCCGCTGATGCCCTGCGTGATGGTCAACCCCGGCATTCCCGTGCCGACCCGCGATGTGTTCAGCGCGCTCGGCCTGCGCAACGGCGAATTATTGGTCGGCGCGACCGATGTCTTGCTGCGGGACCGCTCCTGGCCCAAGGCTGGCGCGTCGACCGCGGAATGGATCGGGGCCTTCGAGGAGGTCGGCAACGATCTTGAGAAGCCCGCGATGCGCATTCAACCCGTCATTGGCGAGGTGCTGTCGGCACTTGGAACAACCGGCGGCGCCCGGCTGGCGCGGATGTCGGGCTCGGGCGCGACCTGCTTTGCGATTTTCGAGAATGGCGGTGACGCTCAGGTTGCCGCGGAGAAAATCCGACGCAATCACGCAGGTTGGTGGGTGCATGCCGGTGCGTTGAGCTAGCCAGATGGACTCAACAAAGAGAAATTTCGATCGTTTCCTGATCCTGCTGGTGGTGCTGATCGGGATTGTAGTGACTTACTATTTCTATTCACGATGAAGCGGCCCGCGCCGCGACGTAGCCGCGCCTGTGCGATATTTCACTTCGGGCAGCCCCCGAGGTAGCTGGCGGGCGAAGCCTTCTCAACGCGGCTGTGGGTAAAGATGTGGGCCAGGATCCGGAAGGTGACCATCCACCGCCTGCTCCGGATAACACGCGTCCCAACGCCATGCCGCCTCCCTCCAAAAAGCCGAACCCCGACTCAGGGTATCCCAGCCAAGGTGGTCAGCGCAAACCAGATCAGCGTTAGCGAATCATGGAGCGCCGCGATTTAACAAGCCGGGCCGCGCGAAGCCATGTCCGTGCGGCTGTCACGAGAAGCTGTAGCTGATCGCCGTTCTATACCCCTTAATGAAATTGATAATTCGTGCTCTGCCGTTGGCCGCCGAATCATGGGCGCATGCAGGACACTAAGAACTGTCGAGAAATTCGGATTTTGTTTGTCACCGAACGCCCGATAAATGCCGGGTCGATGGAGTGCCGCTTTCTTTGCAACATCCGCCACATTATGTGGCCTGACCGCGTCCCCGACCGCTACGAAGATTGCCTTGATGTCAGACGATTGCAGCGCTTTGTTGATCCGCGCGATGACTGCATCGGATTCAGGTCGTTCTCGTTCATCCATCCAATTCAATTAAAAAGGCCGGCGCGAGGCCGGCCTTTCGAGGATCTCCGCGTAAGCCGAGATCAATGCCCCCCGTAGTGGATATCAGTACCTCGCGACGACCGGGCCACCGAAACGGTAGTTCAGGCGAACGGTGACGAGGTCGACGTCCTGGTGGGTGTTGTCGTAGCCAGCGGCTATACCACCGGGCGTGGTGAAGGCCACGTTCTGGTCGCCCATAAACAGATGGTCGTATTCTAGGGCAGCCGACCAGTTCGGGGCGAAGCCGTATTCGAT
>JAGXAJ010000136.1 GCA_018971625.1 Pseudomonadota bacterium | reverse complement strand
AACCGTATCGAGCGCTTCTTCAACAAGCTCAAGCAGTTCAGGCGCGTCGCAACCCGATACGACAAACTCCTCGTCAACTTCATGGGCTTCGTCAAACTCGCTGCCATCGCAATATGGCTCAGATAGTTAAATCGTCACCACTACCTAGGCGTCTTCCCTTATTCGAACGACGCTATCCCTCGACTGCCTATATTTGATGATTGCCATGTTCGCTAGAAACATCCGGTTTCGCTGGCCAGTTCGGATCATCGCGTCAATCCTGTCGGTCAGAAAGCGAGCTGCGATATTGCCATCACCCAACTCGCTTGTTCGTTGAAGGTAGACCCAGGCAATATCGACCGACTCTTCCAGCAGTTTCGACAACGACACTTCCACCACGCTTGCTCCAGAAGAAAGCCCGCCACGCCGGAAAAAAGAGGCGGCGGGCTTTTTGGTGAGGCCTCGGAAAGGCTTCGAAAAGGAAAACCCGCAGGCCATAAAACTGTTCCTGTGCGCAAAACTGAACAGCCTTCTTACAACGAACAGGAAGCTAACAAGCCGGCGAAGAAACGGTTGGCTGGTCGATGCTTGCGCAACTTCCGTCCTTGCAACGTGTTGTTGAATGGATGGAATATTCAGGGAGACACCAATGCTGGACACCTCTCAGATCAAAGAGCATATGGATGTCATTTCATCGGACCGGAAAACGGTCGGAAAGGTCGATCATTTCGAAGGTTCCGACAAAATCAAGCTCACCAGGCACAGTTCCCCGGACGGGCAGCACCATCATTTCATTCCCGTGTCGTGGATCGACCACGTCGACCAGCATGTTCACTTGAACAAGTCAGGCGCCGATGTGACAGCGCACTGGCAGCACGAAAGCCGCTAACGTGAGCGACCCCCCTGGTTGGTTGATCGCTGAGCGATTGACGCGACCGGGTCTCGATGTCGTCATCATCGATCGCGAATCGCCGGGTCGCGGTAGCGCCGCCGCAAACACTCGATGCTGCTCTGGGAGATCTCGAGGAGTTAACGCAAGCGCATGGATTTTTGAATGTGCATCACTTGCCGACGCGCTGATCTGGCCGACCCATCAACTTGTCGTGCCGGCGCGATTGTCTTGCCGGGCGCTGGCAGAGCGCCACGCTGGCTTGAACATGCCGCACCCGCCGTGCTCCATCTGCGCCAGCGCTGACCGTTGTCAGTGGCGAGGGCAGGAACAATTCATCCCGGCATCTGTTTGACGTTCTCACATCTAGCACGAGGACAAAATGGCAATTGAAGCAAGAGAACAGGGAAATCTGATCGGCAGCGACAAGGTTGAAGGCACCGCCGTTTACGGTGCCGACAGGACCAAGATCGGTTCCATTGACCGCGTAATGATCGACAAGGTGAGCGGCAAGGTGTCATACGCCGTGCTGAGCTTCGGCGGCTTTCTGGGAATCGGCGACGACCACTATCCGCTGCCATGGCAATCGTTGAAATACGACACCAATCTCGGCGGCTACGTTACCGGCATTACCGAGGCGCAACTCAAGGGCGCGCCGAAATATAGCAATGACAACGCCTGGAACTGGGGCGATCCAACCCGGACGCGCGCTGTCAATGACTACTACGGCGTAGCGATCTAAAGGAAAAAGGGCCCGTTTCGACGAGCCCTTTTTTCTACCGGGATGGTGATTATCCGACGTCTTCACCCGTTGACTGATCTGTTTTCCTTAATTCGCGCCCTGCTTCGAGCCAGCACCCCTCTTCCTCGCCTCGGGCATGCCCGCCAATTCCCAAAGTCGGTAGGCCCGAACGCGAATTTGGCTCTCCAACGCATCGTTCATAGCATTTTCCGAACTATCAACACGCCAATTGGTCGGGAGGTGATTCTTAGCGAGAGGTTTTCAGCCAACGGTACCCACCTCGTGACATTTCGAACATTTGGCGCCTGTCCTGCCGTCGCCCGGCCGTGACGGCCTTCATCCGCTTGTTGCAATGGGGACAGCGGCGCGAGTCCACATCCGCGCGGCATCAATCCCACATTTCGGCAGCAGAGCCGCTTTCCGGCCGGTCATCCACAGCGCAATGAAGGAACAGCCAAGACATGCCAGACATCATGCGCTAAAAATAACCTGGCTACCTGACTCGCACGGGAAAACAATATGCGACACGCAGCGCTTCTCAACCCCTTCAACTTGAAGCAGGAGACGCCTCGACTTGTCAGCGTAAGACGAGCAACCAGATCGACGCCGGTTTGCTCCATTTGCAGTTCGGACGATATCATATCTCACGCGACGGTTCAGTGGAGCAACGAATCCCAGGAGTGGGAGCTGGCGGACACCTTCAACCAGCCGGCTCATTGCAAAAGTTGCAACCGTCCGTGTGACGTCGTTTGGTTGACCTTGGGTTAACGGGGTTAGTTCTTCAACTGAAAGACAGCTGGATCAACAGGCTCGGCGTCAGCGATTCCATCCTGTCATTGTACGGTCGAAGCTCGACGCGGGTCGTCCGACTTCTCCGCCATAGCGATACCTTGACTTAAAATGGCTTCGAGTTCCGACAATTCCTGAACGACGCACAACGCACCATCAAACGTCTCGTCACCAAAATACATGCTGCGCGAAATCACCACTGGGATGCCGGCGGATTGAGCTGCCAGCAATCCATTTCGCGAATCTTCGAAAGCCAGACATGAACTCGCTGGAAAATCGAGCGCGGCCAGGACGCTCAGGTAGACGTCCGGAGCAGGCTTCTTTTTTGCGACCTCGTCGCCGGCAACGATCGCATTGAACAGCTCTTGCCACTTCGAGCCGAGCACCGGCGTGAGGAGCGCATCGACATTCCCGCGCGAAGTCGTGGTCGCGATTGCCACGGCCTGACCGTTCGATCGCGCCGAGGAGATAATCTCGGCGACGCCGGGCCGAAGTGGACAGCTGCCGGCAGCGACCAGTTCTGCATATCGCGCCGTCTTGAAGCGATGCAATTCCGCGACCTGATTGCCGTCCAATCCGGCGCCTTCGTCGGCGTGCTGGCGCTGAAAATGCGAGATCCGCTCCTTGCCGCCCGTGACCAGAAGGAGCTTCCGATAAAGGTCTTGATCCCATAACCAATCCAGACCGAAATGCGCGAACGATTCGTTGAACGCCCGACGATGCAGTTCTTCCGTCTCGGCCATCGTGCCGTCGACGTCGAAAATCAGGCCGCGAAACCGGTTCATTGCGCTCCGCCCCGGAGGAACTCACATGCGGCTCCGAATTCGGAAAAATGGTCGATCGCAACGCCGGCACCGAGACTGGCGAGCGGCGTCCGCGAGTAGCCAAACGTAACACCGACGAACGCAACGCCCGCGTTGCGCGCGCAATTCACGTCGACGGCACTATCCCCGACCATGATTGAATTCTCGGGCGTTCCACCCAACATGGCGATCGTTTCCAAGAGAGGAACGGGAGATGGCTTCCGCGGGCGATCGGGTTTGCTTCCTATTACCACCGTGAAGTGATCGCGTAGGCCCAAATTGTCGACGATACCGCACGCGAGAGCCTCTTCCTTGTTCGTGCACACTCCCAGCGCTATTCCCCTGGAAGTCAGATTGGATGCGAGTTCGACGACGCCGGCATACGGCTTGGTCGATTTCGTGAGGCAATCGACGTAGAACGACCTGAATGTCGCCAGGAGCCCGCTCATCTCATCCGGATCCGGAGGACGTCCTCGGGCCGACAATCCTCTCGTTATAAGGGCCGGAATGCCGTTACCGATGAAATCGACGACCTCCGGGACCGAGAACGGCGCAAGACCCAAGGTTGCCATAAGTTGATTTAGAGCGTCCGCGAGATCGTGAGAGCTGTCGACGAGTGTCCCGTCGAGATCGAACACGACCGTCGAGGGCCAATGTGCGGCGATCATCGAAGGCCCCTATTTCAACTGCCGAGCGGCGTTCGCCGCGGATCTAATCGCTTCGATATTCGAACGATAGGCTTCCCTGGTTCCACCCTTGAACACCGCGGATCCTGCCACGAAATCCGCCGAAAGGATCAAGGGAGCAACGACGACGTTTTCAGGCATCCTAGCTTTTCCCGGATGGCTTTTTGACGCCATCACCGGACGGAGTGAAGATCCGGCTCGCCAACACATCGGACTCATCCAATGACATCACGTCGTCAACGCCAAGGACGCGATCCAGATCCCGGAAGAGACGGTTGGCTTGGCGGAGCCGCATCCGATCCAGCGCGTTGCGGACCGAGCGGGCGTTGGCGAACAAGGGCTGCCGCTTGCGCAGGTCGAGATAACGGATGAAGGCCTCACGCGCTTTATCGGTGAACTTGTAAGCCATATCGCGCAGCATCATTTCCGCGATCGATAGCAGTTCGTCATCGGTATAGTCGGGAAAATCGATATGGTGCGCCACGCGGGAACGGAAGCCGGGATTGCTCTGGAAGAATTTTTCCATGCGATCGCCGTAGCCTGCCAGAATCACAACGAGATCCTCGCGCTGCGTTTCCATCACTTGCAGCAGCATCTCGATCGCTTCCTGGCCGTAGTCGCGCTCGTTCTCGGGACGGTAGAGGTAATAGGCTTCGTCGATGAACAGGACGCCGCCCATCGCCTTCTTGAGAATCTCTTTGGTTTTCGGCGCGGTGTGGCCGATATACTGTCCGACGAGATCGTCGCGGGTGACGCTGACGACGTGGCCGCGCCTCACGAAACCGAGTCGGTGCAGAATGTTGGCCATCCGAAGTGCTACGGTGGTCTTTCCGGTACCGGGGTTGCCGGTAAAAGACATGTGAAGCGTCAGGGACTCCGAGGTCAAATTCATATGCTTTCGGATCCGCTCGATGAGCAGCAGCGCAGCAATCTCACGTATCCTGGTCTTTACCGGAAGCAAGCCGACGAGCTCGCGATCGAGCTCATCGAGCACCTCGCCGATACCGACCTCCGCCATTTCCTTGCGGAGATCGACGCTGGTCACCGGCGGCGGCGGCGGGGTCTGAACGATTTCTGGCTCCGGAGCTGGCATCGACGTATCCTTTATTGAGAAGAAAAAAGCTCCGTCGCCATATGACGACGACGGAGCCAGTTAGTCCGGGCGTGCGATCCCCAGGAACAGCGATCGCGCAAGTGCCGGACAGGGAGGAGCCTATGTTCCTTGATAGCGTTCGCCGTCGGGACGATCAGTGG
>JAGXAJ010000135.1 GCA_018971625.1 Pseudomonadota bacterium | reverse complement strand
TATTTGAGCTCGGCGATCAGGTCGAGTTCCTTGCGCAAGGTGGCGCTAACCTGCGGCTCGATTTCGCCAGCGAAATATTTGCTGGCGCCGGCCCAGGTGAGATCTTCCAGATGCTGCTGCGCGGTCTTGCCCGGCGGCACCGGCTCGTCCGGATATTGATAGCGGAGCTGGTCGAGCGAAAAATCGATACGATCAGCAAACCGCATGGTTTCCGCGATCGCATCCGGCACGTCACGAAACAGCCGCGTCATTTCATCCGCCGGCTTGAGATGGCGTTCGGCATTGGCCTCGAGCCGCCTGCCGGCGGCATCGATGGTGGTCTTTTCGCGAATACAGGTCAGGACATCCTGCAACGGACGCCGCGCGGGATCGTGATACAACACCTCGTTGGTGGCGAGCAGCTTGACGTGGGCTGCGCTTGCGACGTGATGCAGCCGCATCAGGCGGCGGCGGTCGTCGCCGCGATAGAGCAGGCTCGCCGCCAGCCATACTCCGGCGGCGCGGCTCTCTCTCAACCGGTCGAGGATTTTTAAAGCGCGCGCGCTGTCGAAACGGTGCGGCAGCGTCAGGACCAGGAGTTGGCCCTCGGAAAAGCTCAGGAGATCGTCGAGCGTAAGGCGGCAATCGCCCTTGTCGGTCTTGTCGAGATCGCTGCCGCGCTTGCCGTGGGTGAGCAACTGGCACAATCGGCCATAGGCTTCTCGCTCACGCGGATAGACAAAAATATCCGGCGTGCCGTCGATGAAGACGATCCGCGAGCCGATCAAGAGTTTCGGGACG
Source organism: Pseudomonadota bacterium (assembly GCA_018971625.1). GTDB lineage: Bacteria > Pseudomonadota > Alphaproteobacteria > Rhizobiales > Xanthobacteraceae > Bradyrhizobium. The sequence continues at coordinate 4,366 of JAGXAJ010000135.1, read as the reverse complement.
TGCGCAAGCTTAGGATTTTCGAGTTCCTTGTAAGCACGCACCACGCCGGCCAGCGAATTATGATCGGCGATCCCAATCGCGGGAAGGCGCAAGTGGCTGGCCTGATGCACATAGGCGCGCGGATCCGATCCGCCGCGCAGGAAGGAGAAATTCGTGGTGATGCCGATCTCGGCATAGGCTGGAATAGAGGGATTCATGCAAACAGCCCGTGCACGAACCAGTTCGCGGGTACTGGCTCGCTTTTCTCATCCCTGAGTTCGCTGCCGTAGAGGCCGTCGCGATAAATCCAGAACCGCAAGCCCGCTTCATCCTCGACGCGGAAATAATCGCGGGTCAGCGCGGCGCCATCCTGCTTCCACCATTCCATCGCGACGCGCTCGGGGCCTTCGACCCGCACCACCACATGGGTCGCGCGCCGCCAGGTGAAATGGTGCGGCGGCCCGTCGGGCACGGTGGCAAACGGCACCTTGATCGGCTCGGGTTTTTCGAACAGCCGCAGCGGCCGCAACGGCGGCTCGCTTGCCACGCGTTTCGGCCACGCCGCCTGCGTTGCCGCGTTGAGGTGATGCTGCGCGGAGGCGGCCAGCACTGCGCGTTCGGGGATATGGGTGTCTTGCGGCAAATGCACGACAACGCGCCTGCCGCCGATCCGCGCGGCGATGCGATCAATCAGGGCTGCGAGTTCGTCATTGTCATGCACATGGGTGTCGAGATCGCGCTGCTGCTGCACCACGATTTCGGTGCGGCTCGCGGACAAGCGGATCAGATCGAAACCGAAGCCGGGATCGAGCGGGTCACGCAGCGCATCGAGCCGCTCGCGAAACAACCGGTCGATGATCGCTGCCTTGGTGACCGGCAAGCCGGTATCGACGGAAATCGCGCTCACCACACCGTCGGTGCGGAAGAAGCTTGCTTCCAGACTTCGCGCGCCCTTGCCCAGCCTGTCCATCGCCGCGACCAGCATCTTCGCCAGCGCCGACAGCGCCGCCGAGATCACGTCTTCCGTCGAAACCGGCTCGGGAAAACGTTTTTCCACGATGTAATCCGGCAGCGGCTTGCGCGGACTGATCGGCGCATCGCCCTGTCCCAGCGCCTGTTCCAGCAGGGTCGTAAAGCGGGCGCCGAACCGCGCGGTGATTTCATGGCGCTCGCGCGAGGCGACATCGCCGATGGTTTTCAGCCCGGCGCGGCGCAGGCCGCGAATGATGGCGTCATCGGCGCCGAGTGCGAATAGCGGCAGCCGCCGGACGGCTTCGGCTTCCTCGCCTGAAACGACGATGCTGCCATGAGCATGGTTGCGGATGGTGCGCGCGCAGATCGAAGTGCCGGCGATGCCGGCGCTGACGATAAAACCCTGCCGCGTCAGCGCCGCGCATATCGTCTGCATCAGCATCGTCTCGCCGCCGAACAGATGCGCGCAGCCGGTGATATCGAGAAACAAGCCATGCGGGGCATCGAGCGCCACCAGCGGCGTGAAGCGGTCGCACCAGTCGGCGATGTCGTTCAATGTCCTGAGGTCGGCAGCGGGATCGGCGTCGAACACCTTTATATGCGGACAGATCGCCCGTGCATTGGCGAGCGGCTGGCCGATCTCGAGCCCGAGGCGCGCGGCGGCATCGTCCAGCGCGTAAACCTGCAACGCGTTGTTCTGCTTGGCGACGACGATCGAGGGATCGCCGTCCTCGTTCCCTCCCCCCTTGTGTGTGGGGAGGGTTAGGGAGAGGGGTAAGCCGCAAGGGTGGTGCTCGTGGTTCCCCCTCTTCCCCGCCCTCTCCCACGAGGGGAGAGGGAGCTGACTGTCTGCGTTGCAAGCAATTCCGTTCAAAATCGCTTTGTCATCCAACCCGGCGCTGGAGCGCCCGAGTTGCCGCCTGATGCGATCGATGGACAGGCGCGGCAGCCACAGGCTGAGGATACGGCGCGGGTTCGCTGAAAAGACGCTCATCACATTTCCATTCCATGATCCATTGCCCGACCGGGCCATGACGGTTGCGAACAAGCTGCGCGTCGAACACCGGCGCGCCCCAGGCGCACCACGACATTTCAGGTCCTAACGATCGCGCCGGTGGCGAGCGTGCCGCCTGCACGATCCATCTTGTTTCCGCGGTGGAAGGCTGCGGCTCGGCCGCCACCCGCAGCACGAGGCAGGAGACGCCGGAAGCCTGCGCGGCTAAGGTCAGCTTGCGGCTGGCAACCAGATCGAACTGACGCGCCTCGCCCCAGACTTCCAGCACCACCGTTCCGACCGCATCGCAGGCGAGCGCATCGGCGGTGCTGCGTAACGCCGTATCGACGTTGAACGCGCGCACGCTGACCATGAGACGCGGATCGAAGCCCAACTCAGACAGCCCGCTCATCGACAGCGCGCCCGATTCAATCTCGCAAAAATCCTGGCGTACCCAGACCAGCGGTCGCCGCGGGCTCAGTCGTCCCGCAAAGCCCACGACCAAACCCGTGGCCGCGCCGCTCTGCCGGCCTTGTGCGAACACCTCATGCATCGCGCCGGTGGCGAGCCCACCCCGCAGCGCCGCATCCGCAGCCGCATGACCAAGCGGGACCCGGTTGAGGACGTGCGTTTCGCCTGGCGTCTCAAGCCGCTCGAGGCGGCTGCGCAAGGACGCAAGCATGTTCGTGCGCGCGGTGTCGCATGATCCGCCAAAGTGTGAGCGGTTTGGCGACAAGATCATGCGCCCCTCTTAAAGAAAAGGGGGCGCGATCGGACGCAAAACCGGCGGCCACTTTTGCTGGTCGCGCTCACGCATGCGCCGCTTCCTTTGGAGATGATGACCATTCTGGTCTCTATGAGGAGAACCAGAAGCTGGCTCATTTGTTCATGATATGTTCTAATATAAAGCTAACAACACCCATGGAGTCAACCGAATTGACGATGTGGGAGATTTCCAAATAGAATCAAAAGGATTCAAGATGGACCTACAACGCAAGCTGAAAATCCTGGCCGATGCCGCCAAGTACGACGCCTCCAGCGGCAGCGAACAGCGGGATTCCCGCGACGACCATTCGCGAGGCCGACGACGCCTTGCGGTGCGTATCCAAATCGCCGTTGCCCTGATCGCTTTCCTGTTGCTGCGGCTGGCCCAGGCTGCCCAAAAAGCCGTGCGCAGTCCGCTCGTCTTTGCCAGACTTGTCCGTACCAATCTGATGCACCGCCGCTCTCTCGACAATCTGCTCGAGCCGCCACCGGCGGCTCAAGATCAACGACAATTCAGCCTTACGTCGCCTGGTTCGAGCCCGAGCATCACATCGTCGAACTGACAGCGCCGTTCTTTGCTCGCCGCTTCGCCGACATGCCGTGGTCGATCCTGACGCCTGACCTCTGCGCGCATTGGAATGGTCACGCAGTTTCGTTCACGCCGGGCGTCACCAGGTCGGAGGCGCCGACCGAAGACCGGCTCGAGAAAACCTGGCGGAGCTGTTACGCCAGCATCTTCAATCCGGCCCGGCTCAAGGTACAGGCGATGCGCAACGAAATGCCGAAGAAGTGTTGGAGGAACCTGCCCGAGGCCTCGTTGATTAAGCCTTTGATCGCCAGCGCAATCCGAACCACCGAGGCCATGATCGCCAATGCCGCCACCGAACCGCACAAATCGCAGAAAGCGCCGGAGTCTTCCATGAGCAAACACAAGACATCCGGCGGCGACCTCGAAACCCTGCGTGCGGAAGCCGCCGATTGCCGGGCCTGCCCGCTCTGGAAGAATGCGACGCAGACCGTATTCGGCGAGGGACCGCGACACGCCCGCCTCATGCTGGTCGGCGAGCAGCCCGGCGACAAGGAAGACCTCGCCGGCAAACCGTTTGTCGGACCCGCCGGACAAATGCTCGACCGTGCGCTGGAGCAGGCCGGCATCGAACGCAAGAAGGTCTACGTCACCAACGCGGTGAAGCATTTCAAATTCGTGCCGCGCGGCAAGATCCGCCTGCACCAAAAACCCGCGACCCCCGAGATCAGGGCATGCCGGCAATGGTACGAGCGCGAACTGGCGTCGGTCAAACCGACGCTGGTCATCGCGATGGGCGCTACCGCAGCGCAAAGCGTGTTCGGCAAGATCACGCCGATCAACAGGAACCGCGGCCACGTGATCGAACTTACGGACGGAATTCGAGCGCTGGTGACGGTGCATCCGTCCTATCTGTTGCGGCTGCCGGATGCCGATACCAAGGCGCGGGAATATGACCGTTTCGTCGATGATCTCAGACTTGCCGCCGAAGTTCTGAACGACGCGCACGCGGCCTGACCGCCTCCTTCGTATCCCGCCGCGGCAAGTCCATGCGTTTTGAGCACGAAGGATACCGCCCCCCCCCCCCGGGTCAGGCCGCTGCCTACATTGCGATCGGGCTTCTGGTCCTC
>JAGXAJ010000070.1 GCA_018971625.1 Pseudomonadota bacterium | reverse complement strand
CGCCTCTCTTCGTAGGGAACCAAAGCGACCTGAAAGGCTCGCGCGCGATCAGGAACCGCGCCAAGGTCCCGTGGGCATCCCAACCGACCGAGGAAACGCCATGAAATCCTTCATCGTCGTACTGACCGCCATGTTCGCTTTTTCCGGTAGCTTTGCCTTTGCACATGGCTCCAAACGCCATCATCATCGCCACCATATGAGCCGCTCTGTCAGGAGTCCTAACGGCACGGCAAGCGGGCCAACCAGCCCGAGCGGACCTGGTAGTTCGAAGGCTGGCTACTAAAAGTCCGCTATCATGTTGTCCGGAGCGCATCAGTCTAAACCTCAAGCCTTCTCGGTTCTGATTGAATCAGAACCGAATTCCAGCCTTTGACGCATTTTCTTCACGCGAACCGGACGCCACTTCGCTCGAAAACGCTATAGCAGAGCAGGGGCACGGCGCCGGGATCAGCGCTTGGCTGTAGGCCCCGTCTGTTTCGCCGGTGGCGCATCGGTCTGCACCTTGCAGGTCGCTGCGGCAAGCGAAGCCTGCGCCTGCGGCATCATGCCGGGCTCCGCGGCAAGCGCCTTCATCATGATCAGTCCGGTCGAGGTCGGTGAATCGATGATCAACCGGTCGGCCGCGGTCACGTCCTCGTCTTCCGGTAGACCGGCATGCTGGGCTTCTGTCATCAAATCGAGTTCGATCACCTTTTTGCCGGCGGAGCGGTCGTTGATCGCGTAATAGGCGACGTCGCTATGGGTGTAGAACGACACCGAGGTGTAGGACTGGCTGACGGGAACGGCGAGCTTGATCGGTCCACTCGCCAGATCGTAACGGCAGATCGCGGTCGCGAATGCCGGATCCATATAGGGCATCAGCGTATTGCCGGGATCGGCAAGTGGAAGCACGGTGACCGCATTGAGCTCGGTCATCGATGTCAGCCGCGAATAGGCGTCCTGGCTCGCGATCCGGGGCAATGCCAGAACGCTGACAAGGTGAACGACGCCGCCCAGCAGCACGCCCGCGACGATGGTGAATACGAGCCGGATCATGGGCACCCCGCGGTCGCAATCGCGGGCATCGGCGCATCGCGTGGCGTGCGCGTCGCGACGCCCACCGGCGTATCGTACAGCCGCAGCAGCAGCGCGTAACGCTCGATGCCGCCGGTCGGCAGCCAATTCCCCGCGCGCGATCGCGACGCCATCCGAATCTCGAACGAGCCGTCCGCGCTACGGATGATCTCCTCGCTGGTGAAGCCGTAGCGCTGCAGGGAGTTGGCGACCAGATGTCCCTTCAGGTCGTAGAGCGTGAGCGTCCAGAAGCGCGCCGCCGGTGTTACGCCGCTGACCACCACGTCGCAGCGTCCGTCGAGCGGCCGCTTCTTGTCATCGGTCGTCGCCAGGAACGCCACGCCGTCACCCTGGCCGATCGGCAGATCGCCGCTGCGCGCGATCGAGGCCCGCGAATAGGGATCGACATCGGCGGTGCCGGTTTTGGGGCGAGCGGTCCAGGCCCCGATCTGGAGCGTGCCGAAGTCGGTGCCACGCGTCGACGTCATCCATGTCGCGCCGACGCCGACGACGGTGGCGATCACGAGCACCAGCAGGGTACTGAGGATCAGCCGCACGGTCAGTTCTTGCGCGTAGCCGACGTCGGATCGCCGGGGGTTGCCGCCACCAAGCTTTCCGGGAAGGCCAGCGAACTGGAGCGCGCGGGCTTCGGGTCCGTAGGCGGCGTATTGCCCGCGGTTTTCGCGGCATCGTCGAGCATTTTTTCCACCTGCACCAGGATATCCGCGCCACGCTTGGTCAGCACCGGCGGCGGTCCGGGCTTGGTCTCCAAAATCTTCGGCTCGCCGTTGGCCGCAACGGTAGCGGCCGCGCCAGGCACGTGCGGCAGCTTGGTCCCCATGCCTACGCCCGCAAGTTCCTTGATCTCGACGCCCTGATGGGCCGCGACCATGATGTCATGCCAGGTCTGCGCCGGCAGCGAACCGCCGGTCATGCGGTTGGTCGGCGAATAGTCGTCGTTGCCGAACCAGACCGCGCAGGTGAAGTTGCCGGTGTAGCCGACGAACCAGGCATCGCGATAGGCATTGGTGGTGCCGGTCTTGCCGGCAGTCGGGATGCCGTCGAGCGCGGCCCGCCGCCCGGTACCTTCGCTGACGACGTGGCTCATCATGCCCGCCATGTCGGCGGCGACCGAAGCTGGAATAGCCTGCGTCGGTTTCGGGCCGTCACGATCGTAGCGCCAGACCAGGTCACCGGCGCCGGTGCGGACTTCCAGCACCGCATGCGGCGTGACCGCCTTGCCCTTGTTGGGAAACGTCGCATAGGCAACGGCATGTTCGATCACGGTGACTTCGTCGGCGCCGATCGGCAGCGAGGGCGTATCAGGCAGCGGCGCCTTGATGCCGAAGCGGCGCGCGACTGCGACGATCTTGGCGCGGCCGGCTTTCGGCCCGGCCTTGCCGCCGAGCGCGATCGACAATTTGACCGGAATGACATTGATCGAATGGGTGATCGCCTGCGTCAGCGTGACCGGGCCGGAATAGGAATGGCCGTAGTTCTGCGGACACCAATTGCCGATGCAGACGGGGCCGTCGATCATGACCGAACTTGGCTTGAAGCCGTTGAGCAGCGCGGCGGTGTAGACATAGGGCTTGAACGACGAGCCCGGCTGCCGATAGGCTTCGGTCGCGCGGTTGAACTGGCTCGCGCCGTAGTCGCGTCCGCCGACCATGGCGCGGATGCCGCCGTCGAGATCGCTGACCACGGTCGCGGCTTGCGTGGCGTGATAGTCGCGTCCGAACTGGCGCAGCTCGTTTTCGATGGCCTGTTCCGCGGCGTGCTGCACGTTCATGTCGATCGCGGTGCGGACCACGAAGACGCGCTCGTTGTAGGATTTCGGGAAGGTATCGACCAGCTTGCGCATCTCGTCGAAGGCATAGTCGAGATAATAGTTGGGCGAATTGTCGTCGCGCCGGTCGACCGCGGTGGCGGGATGGCGCCGGGCGCCGAACACCTGGCCCTCGGTCATGAAGCCCGCATCGACCAGATTGTCGAGCACTACGTTGGCGCGGGCACGCGCGGCGGGCAGGTTGATGTGCGGCGCGTATTTGGTCGGCGCCTTGAACAGACCGGCCAGCATCGCGGCTTCCGCCAGATTGACGTCGCGCACCGACTTGTTGAAGTAGAAATGCGCCGCGCCGTCAACGCCGAAGGTGCCGCCGCCCATATAGGCGCGGTCGAGATAGAGCTTCAGAATCTCGTTCTTGCTAAGCCGTGTTTCCAGCCAGATCGCCAGAAACGCCTCGTTGATCTTGCGCGCGATGGTGCGCTCGTTGCTCAGGAACAGGTTCTTCGCCAGTTGCTGGGTGATCGACGAACCGCCCTGGCGCACGCCGCCGGCCTGCGCGTTGGTGACCAGCGCGCGTATCAGGCCGGGGATGTCGATGCCGAAATGGTCGTAGAAGCGGCGGTCTTCAGTCGCCAGCGTCGCCTTGATCAGATTGTCCGGAAAGTCTTCCAGCGGAATCGAATCGTTGTGCTTGATGCCGCGGCTGCCGATCGGATTGCCGTAGCGATCGAGGAACGTCACCGCCAGATCGGATTTCTTCAGCCAGTCCTCGTCGGCGGTTTCGCGAAAAGCGGGTACCGCCAGCGCCAGCATCAGGATCAGGCCAGCCAATCCGATGGTTGCGGCCTCCGACAGCGGCTCGATGAACACCCAGCGCCTCCAGCGGCCGACATAGAAGCGGTCCATGAACGTCGAGTAGCGCTCAAACAGTTCGCGCGCGCCCTTGCCCGACGAGAACAGGGTCGAGTCGATGCGCGCGTCCAGATCCAGAAGAAAATGCTGGATCCTGGTCTTCCAGTTCGGTGGTAAAATCTGGCGCACCGGGAGCCTTGGTCGGTTCGAAAGCGCTGGCCCGCCCCATTGGGGCGCCGCCGAAACGTCTTGCGGGAATGTTGCGGCAAACCCAAGGCGCAATCCTGCGCCGCTGGGGACTCGGAGATTGTAGCCGAGCGGGGGCCATAAACCAATGGCGGATCAACGATATTGAACGGCAAAGCTAACGTGGTAGGGGATCGGCGCACGCGCCCGCTTGCCGCCTCGCGCCCCGACCCCCTAGAGAAGGGCGCTGGCTCGTCTTTGGACGCCCTTGGCGCTATCCTTGTCTCGCATCGCCTGGAACCTGCAAGACGCATGACAACCGCATCCAAACCGCCCTCGGGCCAGGAAGGATTCTTCTGGAAAACCAAGACGTTGGAAGAGATGTCCAACGCCGAGTGGGAAAGTCTGTGCGACGGCTGCGCGCGTTGTTGCCTGGAGAAGCTCGAAGACGAGGATACCGGCCGGATCTACTTCACCCACGTTTCCTGCAGGCTGCTGGATGCCGGGCTATGCGCCTGTAAGGACTATGAGAACCGCTCCCAGCAGGTTCCGGGCTGCGTCCGGCTGACGCCGGAAAACGTCCGCACCCTGAACTGGCTGCCGCCAAGCTGCGGCTACAAGCTGGTTGCGGAAGGACGCGATCTCTATTGGTGGCATCCGCTGGTATCGGGCGATCCCAATACGGTGCATGAAGCCGGCGTTTCCGTGCGCGGACGCGTAGAAGGCACCGAGGATAATATTGCGGATGCCGATCTGGAGGACCACATCGTGCAATGGCCGGAGCGGTTGCCGAAGCGGGCACGGCTCAAAAGGCGGCCAAAAGTCTGAAAAGATCACGGGACATGACGGAACGTGCGACAAACGCCGAGGCGTTTGGCTCGCGACAACGCTGCGCGTCGCGCGGAGATCACGCGGTTACGGTTGTGCTCCGCGGGATGCACCCATGCGCATAACCCGCTGCCGGAGAATGCTTTTACCGCGTAGATAGCAGGCATTAGAGCGATTCCCTCCGCGCCTTCCGCGCGCGGGCAAATAATGCGCCTGAAATGAACAAGTACGAACGGCAGAGCAGTCAACCTGCCGACCACCAGCTATTGTCCGATGAACTCGCCAGCGAGCTTTCCCATATCACGACGGAAGTGCTCGAATTCGGCGATGCTCCGCCGCTTGCGCCGCGCGCACCGCTGACCCAGAGCGAAGTCCGCACCATTCTTTTGAGCCTGATGCTCACGATGTTCCTGGCCGCCCTCGACCAGACCATCGTTGCGACCGCGCTGCCGACCATCGGCCGCCAGTTCCAGGACGTCTCCAGCCTGTCATGGGTGATCACAGCCTATCTGTTGGCTTCGACCGCGGTGGCGCCGGTATTCGGCACGCTGAGCGATATTTATGGCCGTCGCGCCATGATCATCGTCGCGTTGAGCCTGTTCATCGCAGGATCGGTGCTGTGCGGGCTGGCGCCGAACATGACGGTGCTGATCCTGGCGCGCGGCCTGCAGGGGCTGGGCGGCGGCGGCATCATGCCGATCGTGCAGACCGTGATTTCCGACGTTGTGACGCCGCGCGAGCGCGGACAATATCAGGCCTATTTCAGCGGCGTTTGGACTGCGGCTGGAATCGGCGGTCCGGTGCTCGGCGGCGTGTTCGCCGAACATCTGCACTGGTCGATGGTGTTCTGGATCAACCTGCCGCTCGGCGTGGTCGCTTTGGCGACGCTGCTGCCCAAGATGGGCAAGATTCCGGTGTTTCACCGCAAGCGCGAGGTCGACTGGCTCGGCGGCATATTGTTGATGGCGTCCGCTGTGGTGTTCATGCTGGTGTTGACCTGGGGCGGTAACCGTTTTCCCTGGCTGTCACCCACGATCCTGGCGATGCTGGGCTCGTCCGTCGCGCTCACCTTTGCCTTTGTCGGGCACGCCAGGCTCGCCCGCGAGCCGTTCCTGCCGCTTCCTCTGCTGGGGGGATCGGTGGTGCCTTATGCAATGGCTGCGGGCGGTTGCGCCATGGGCGCGATAATCGGGTTGACCGTGCACCTGCCGCTTTACTACGAGGTGGTCTATCATCTCAGCGCCAGTGAAGCCGGTCTGGCGTTGATTCCGCTGGCCGCCATTTCGACCTGCGGCGCTGCGATCGCCGGCAAGACCATGGCCCGCGCCAAACATTACAAGCGGGTCGCGATTATCGGCTTGTCGTGCGCGGCGCTGGTTGGGTGCATATTCACCTTCACGACGCTGTCGCTGTGGGCGCTGCTTGCGCTGCTCGCGTTGTTTGCGCTCGGACTCGGCACAGCTTTCCCGATCAGCGTGGTTTCGCTGCAAAATGCGGTGTCGCGGGCGCAGGTCGGAACCGTGACCGGCGCCATGAATTTCTTCCGCGCGCTGATGGCCTCGTTCACGGTGGCGGCGTTCAGCGCCATCCTGCTGATGGCGCTCGGTGCCGATATCTCTCTCGGCGGCGAGCATCGCGGTGTCGTCAACTCGATTCCTGTCGCCGACATGATCGCGTCGTTCCGCTATGTGTTCGCCGCTGCGACGGTGCTGCTGGCCATCGGATCGCTGTCCATGGTCGTGATGGAGGAGAGACCGCTGACCGGACCGACCAGGCGACGGTGACCATGGCGGAGTAGGCGTTCGTGGGCCTTCTTCAAGCCACGCGGGTCTTGGCTTGAGCACGCGCTCGCACGGTTTGCACCAGGCCGCGTCGATCTCCTCGCCCGATTGGGCCAATCGGGCATGATGCAAGCACATGTGCCGGCAAAAACCGACCTTGCCCTTAACCGCGTGTTCAGTTTGTTCGTCAACGCATTTGCAACGAATGCCACCTAGATTTTTTTCCCAACCTGCGCGTAAAGAAATCGGCAGAACGCGTCAGCAGGAGTATTTTTGGATGCGTCAGCTGCTTTCAAGATTCCTGAGCGACCAATCCGGCGCCACCGCGATCGAATATTGCCTGATCGCCTGCGGCATCGCGCTTGCAATCATCACCGCCGTTCAGGGCATCGGTCCCCAACTCAACACCAAATTTACATCGATCAATAGCTCGCTGAAGTAAGCCGGAGCGCTCCAACGTACCGGGTTGTTGCGCAGCGGGCTTCGCTAACGATTTTTGCCGTCTTCGTTCAACGCCCGCAACATCGCGATCCGCGCGAACATCACCCAGCCGCCGCCGGTCTCGGCCGCATTGATCAGGTTCTCGACCGCGATTTGCCAATGCTTTTGCTGCTGGGCGCGCTCGGATAGCTTCATGACGTAGTCGGCAGCTTGCTGTAGCGTCGTCAGCTTGCGGCCACCCTTCAGCGCAATCGGCTCGTCGAATGGCGCCGACCACGGCATCTCGCGTTACCGCAATCGGCTAGCTTGCCTTCTTCGATCGGGCCGCCGGCGCACGGGCCGGCTTCTCGGCCTTCTTCGGCTCCGGCTTGGCGGTTTCCTTCGGTGCGCGCTTGCCGCTGCCGCTGATCGGCAGCAGCATCTCGCGCTGGCCCTCAGCGCGCTTTTTCGGTTTCTTGCCGTTGGACTTTGCCTTGGTGGCAGGGGCGGCCTGCTTATCATTGGCGAGACTGCGCTTGAGCGCATCCATCAGGTTGATGACGTTGCCGCCGGATTTCGGCGCCGCCTTCGCCGTAGGCAGGCCGTTGCGCTTGTGGTTGATCAGATCGATCAGCGCCGATTCATAGCGATCCTCGAACTGTTCGGGCTCGAACGAACCGGATTTCTGCTCGACGATATGCTTGGCGAGATCCAGCATGTCCTTGGTGACCTTGACGTCCTGGATGTCGTCGAAATATTCCTTTTCGCTGCGCACCTCGTAGGGGTAACGCAACAGCGTTCCCATCAGGCCCTTGTCGAGCGGCTCCAGTGCGATGATGTGCTCGCGATTGGTCAGCACCACGCGGCCGATTGCGATCTTGTTCATGCTGCGGATGGTTTCGCGGATGACAGCGAAAGCGTCATGGCCGACCTTGCCGTCGGGTACGAGGTAATAGGGTCGGATCAGATAACGGTTGTCGATATCGGATTTCGGCACGAACTCGTCGATCTCGATGGTACGGGTCGACTCCAGCGCAATGTCGTCGAGTTCGTCTTTCGACACCTCAATGTAGGTGTCGGTATCGATCTTGTAGCCCTTCATGATGTCGTCGGGGGCGACTTCCTCGCCGGTCCCGGCATCTACCTTCGCGTATTTAATGCGATGACCGGTCTTGCGGTTGATCTGGTTGAAGCTGACCTTTTCGGTGTCCGACGTCGCCGGATAGAGGGCGACCGGACAGGTTACGAGCGAAAGGCGCAGGAAGCCTTTCCAATTGGCGCGCGGGGCCATGGGATACTCCGAAACGCAACGGACGACCGCAGACAATACCACCCGGGAACCCGGAATAATACGCACTGGCCTGAGGAATCTCCTGACGGCGTTAACCGTGGCGGCGGGCGATGGTTCGGCCTGAAGTCACGCCTTTTTAGCTGGTTTGGCCTCGATTTACCTGCCCAAAAAGGGCCGGAACATCGTCCCCGACCACGCGTTGCTTTTGACAGTCGATGTCGAGTTAGGCGCGGGTTTTGGAATGAGGCTCCCATGGCGACCAGACAGAACCATCAGATCACCGAAACCTCGACCGAGGCCCGACAGGCCGAACCTGGACCCTCCGTGCTGGCGTTGCTTTCGGCTTCGACCGGACTTGCGGTACTGATCCTCGGCACCATCTGGTTTGCGTTCTTCCGTACCTGAGTGGAGCGGGATCATCGGGAGCTGCGACCAATACGGCTTGTGATGCCCATCGCTGTCAGACCATGGCGACCGGTACACCGTGCGACGATTGGGCCGGTTGCGATATGCGGTCTCCGCCGTGAAGCTCTTTCGGAAGTTTCTCTTAGTACGCTTTCAGGAGTACGCTTTCAGGCGTTCGCCTCGACGCACTCTTGTGGTCCCGGTTAGGCCTTGATAGTCCCTTGGCCCGCGGCGAGTGCCCGCGCCCCACGACCGCTTAGGCGCGTCGGCGCTTGCGGGTATCCGGTGAGCGATTGCAGGCTGGTGGTCGGGATTTGTTGTTGTGAAGAAAAAGTAACATTACGCCATATGATCCGTTCATTGCCCATTCACGCACGGGCCTCATCATGAGCCCTATCGTGCAATTCACCTTCGGAGACCCGCTTGCGCCTGCTCGTCGTTGAAGACGACCCAGATCTCAATCGTCAGCTCACCGCAGCCTTGACTGACGCCGGATACGTCGTCGATCGCGCCTTCGATGGAGAGGAGGGGCATTTTCTCGGCGACAACGAACCCTATGATGCAGTCGTGCTCGATATCGGCCTTCCCAAGATGGACGGCATTTCGGTGCTGGAATCCTGGCGCCGCAACGGACGCGCTATGCCGGTATTGATCCTCACCGCGCGCGACCGCTGGAGCGACAAGGTGCAGGGCTTCGATGCCGGCGCCGACGACTATGTCGCAAAACCCTTTCACCTCGAGGAAGTGCTGGCCCGGATGCGTGCCTTGCTGCGCCGCACCGCCGGCCACGCCCAGAGTGAACTGACCTGCGGTCCGGTTTCGCTGGATACCCGTACTGGCCGGGTCAGCGTTGCCGGCAATCCGATCAAGATGACCTCGCATGAGTACCGGCTGCTCGCTTACCTCATGCATCACACCGGGCGCGTGGTATCGCGCACCGAACTGGTCGAGCACCTCTACGACCAGGATTTCGATCGGGACTCCAACACCATTGAGGTTTTCGTCGGCCGCATCCGCAAGAAACTCGAGGTCGATATCATCCAGACCGTGCGCGGGCTCGGTTACCTGCTGACGCCGCCGACGCCAAATTCCTGAATTATTGATACCGGCTATTGATCAGGCCCCGGACTTGTCCTCTTGTTCGTGCATGATCCCGTCTGATCGCCGCCGTCCATCCATCGGGCGGCCCGACATGATTTTTGCGGCGGTGCCCTGATGCGCGGCAGCTCGCTCGCCACGCGGCTATTCCTGTCGGCGACCGCATGGGTGGTGGTGATCCTCGTCATCACCGGTATCGTGCTGTCGTCGGTCTATCGCGACGCCACCGAGCGGGCCTTCGACCGCCGCCTCAATCTGTATTTGCGCACCCTGATCGCCGAGGTCGCAACTCCGGACGAGCCGCCGGACCGCCAATTCCAGTCGCTCGGCGAGCCGCTGTTCGAGTTGCCGCTGTCCGGCTGGTACTGGCAGATCACCCGCACCGATACCGAAAAAGGTGAGGCCCGCGCCTCGCGTTCGCTATGGGACAAGAAGCTGCCGAAGCTCGATGAGAGCGCCGATTTGACGGCGGCGGGTGTTCGTCTCGGCTATGTCAATGGCCCGGAAGGCCAGACCTTGCGGATGGTCGAACGGCCGGTCGATCTCGGTGCTGACGGCAAATATCTCGTCAGCGTCGCCGGAGACGCCACCGAGATTTTCGACGAAACCCGCAGCTTCGACTATTACCTCGGCGGCACGTTCACGGCGCTGACGATCGTGCTGCTATTGACCACGATCTTCCAGGTTCGCTTCGGTCTGGCGCCGCTGAAACGCATCTCGGATTCGATCGCCGATATTCGCTCCGGCCGCGCCGAACGGCTCGAAGGCGAATTCCCGGTCGAGATCGCGCCGCTGGCGCGCGAGACCAATGCGCTGATCGACGCCAACAGGGAAATCGTCGAGCGTGCCCGCACCCATGTCGGCAATCTTGCCCATGCTATCAAGACGCCGCTGTCGGTGATCGTCAACGAGGCGTCCGCACATGGCGCCGATCCCTTCGCAAGCAAGGTTCTGGAGCAGGCCGATTTGATGCGCGACCAGGTGGCGCACCATCTGGAGCGTGCCCGCATCGCCGCTCGCCTCACCGTCATCGGCACGGTCACCGAGGTGGCGCCCACCATTGAGGCGCTGCGCCGGACCATGGAGAAGATCCATCGCGACCGCGACTTCGCAATCGAGGTCGAGGCCGATCCGCAGGCGAGATTTCGCGGCGAGCGGCAGGACCTCGAGGAGATGGTCGGCAACCTCGTGGACAACGCCTGCAAATGGGCAGCCTCGCGGGTGCTCATCGAGGTCCGGGCGGAGCGGGCAGCCGCGCCGGACGCCGGCATGGCCCTTCGGATTACCGTTGACGACGACGGGCGAGGACTTTCGGCGGCCGAGCGCTCCAAGGCCTCGCGACGTGGCCAGCGGCTGGACGAATCCAAGCCCGGCTCGGGTCTCGGACTGTCGATCGTGGTCGACCTCGCCGCGCTCTATGGCGGCAACCTGTCGCTCGGCAACGCGCCGATCGGCGGCCTGCGGGCCGAATTGGTGTTGCCGGGGGCGTGAGGATCATCCTTGTTTGTTGCTGGCCTCGGGCCAGATTTTCCAGCCTTCCGGGCGCCGTTCGCCGATGCCCGTGCCACGACAAGCGTTGGACCCTGCCGGGTTTCCCGACACGCCGAATTCACACTTCCTAAACGTCTTCTTAACGCGGGGGCTTCTATGATGATCGATGGACGTACCCTGTCGTCCACCCAGACAAGACGTGCATCCGGACGTATGGGCCAGACACCGAACGAGCGGCTGAGAGACTATCTCGCGCAGCTTCCGCCGCAGTCGCAGGCGTTGCTGATGCGGGAGTTCGAACGCGCCATCGAGCGAGGCGAAGACGCGACGGTCGCGACCTTCGTCCTCGAGGAGTTGCGCAAGATCGTGCGCAGCGCGGACGAGGAGACGCAGCCGCGCACTGACGATCCGGCGCGGCTGTTGTTTCGCCCGCTGGAACCGTTCCTGATCGACGGCAATTTTCCGAGGCGGTCAGGACAAATTCGCCGCGCCGCGCTACAGCCGATCTGGCAATGGCTGATCCGTGACGGCGCGCCCGACCCGGCGAGCAATTTCGTGGCGGCGTTGAGTGCGGCGCGAGATGCCGAAAAATCCGCCGCGGTTGAAGCAGCGGTTCGCACCTTCCAGCGCGCGGCGGCCGATGCGATCGGGCAGTTGCTTGCCGGCGGCGACAGGCGCTTGCTGGCCCGGGTCGGCGGCCCGGATGTGCTCGAGGATCTGCAACCGGTCGGTGCGGTCCTGCAGGCCCGCGAGGCCATGGAAACGCTCACCGGAAAGCTTCCTCCTCATTTCAGGGCGTTCGCGGAAGCACAGGTCGGAGCTGTCGTCGCTGCCCTCAACGTCCCCGCGCTGCAGACGCCGCAGCTATTGCCGTTTGCATTGTCGCTGGTGATGGAGCGGTTGTCCGCGCCGTGGCAAATCATCCGCTTGGCTATCAAGATAGCGGCATCCGACGATGAGATCCGTGTCGCCGCCACGCCCTATGGCGTCGCGGTCAGCATTGCGCTGCATGATCTGTCCTATCTTGCCGCGGTGCTCCGCACCGACATCAGGCGCGGCCAGTTCGACAACGTCGGCGAACATCTCAAGTTGCTGCATGACGGCGTGCGTGGGTTGCGCACCGAACTCGACCTGCGCAACGATTCCGCATGGGGCAAGCAGCTGACCTCCATCCGGGCGGAAATTTCCAATGCGCTGCAATCGGAAATCGACAGCGTGCCCGGCCGTGTCCGCCGTATCCTGCGCCAGCGTCCCGACAAGGATATTTCGATCGGCTCCAAGGTCGATTCCAGCGAAGTGGAAGAGACCGCCGCATTGATCGATTTCGTCGCGGTGTGCCGCAACTATGCCAGCGAGCTCGCCATCAACGAGGTCACGCTGCGGACTTATTCCGATCTGCAGCAATATGTCGAGAAGTCGACCGAGGCGCTGGTGCAATCGCTGCGGAACGGCGACAGCAAGACGCGGGCCTTCCGGCAGTCGCAAGCGCAGGCGGCGATCCGTTTCTGTGACGTATTGTTCGGCCATGACTATGCATCGCTGATGAGCCGGGCAGCCGAACACGCGGTGACGGGTGAACGCAGTGCTTCGCGCGCCGGATGAAAAAAGCAGAAGTTTTCAGATACTATTTCTGGTTGGTCAGGTGCGGTGAGGAACGCACCTGTTGGGTCGGAACCTGACCGTCAAATTCATCGAAGCTGAAAATCGCGCGATCGCGGCAACCTATCGAGATCCCATGGTCGGGGCCAAAGCCGTGCGGGGCGAGGACCTGCCGCTACCGCCGTGCCTCGCCGCCCGGATGACGGCGGACCAGACTGCATGGCCGTCAGGCCAGTTGGAGGCGCTGAGCCGGGCGGGATGGTAGCGGCGCAAAGTGCCGCGCCCCCTTTACGCCAGCCAAAGGGTCGCGTTATCCCGGCTTCGTGATCGGCTCTCGAGACTAATTTGCAGCCATAATTGCTAATTGCCGGGCTTGCCCCGCGTGGTGTAAAGCGGCGCATCGGCGCCCCTGCCTGGCGGCGTCGTTTCACCGGAACCCGCTTGATGACGCTGTGGTTTGTGTTCGCAATAATGACTGCTGTGGCGATTTTCGCCGTGCTCTGGCCGTTGGGCCAAAGCGCGGGCGTGCGAAACGATGCGAGCGAGGCGACGGTCTACAAGGATCAACTTTCCGAGATCGACCGCGACCTCGCCGCAGGGCTGATCGCGGCTCCCGAAGCGGATGCCGCGCGGGTCGAAATCAGCCGCCGTCTGCTGTCCGCGGCCGATCATCAGAGAGCGTCGCCGACCGCATCGAGTGTGCGGATTCGCCGCATTGCCGCAACGGTCGCGCTGGTCGGCCTTCCGGCTTTGTCGATGGCCCTTTACCTCCCGCTTGGCTCGCCCGGTCTTCGCGATTTTCCGCTGGCTGATCGCACCGGAACGCCTAGCGGCAGCGAGTCCCTCGATAATCTGGTTGCGCAGGTCGAGAAGCATCTGGAGAAAAATCCGACCGATGGCCGGGGCTGGAACGTATTAGCGCCGGTGCTGATGCGGCTCGGCCGCTACGACGACGCGGCGCGGGCCGTTCGCAATTCAATCACTTACAGCGGCGACAGTTCTGATCGCCGGGCCGATCTCGGCGAAGCGCTGACGGGTGCGGCTGGTGGCGTGGTCACCGCGGAAGCCAAGACGGAGTTCGAACGCGCCATCGCCTTGAATGCAGACGAGGTGAAGGCGCGTTACTTCCTTGGCCTTGCCGCCGAGCAGGATGGTCGTCCCGAAGAGGCGGCTGCACGCTGGCGCGCGATGCTTGCAAAGGCGCCGCCGAATGCGCCCTGGCGCCCGCTGGCTCAGGCTGCGTTGGTTCGGGTCGGAGGTTCTGTCATGCCGGCGTTGCCGGATGGCGCGATGGCGTCCGCCAAGGATATGAGCGAGGCCGATCGTGCCAAGATGATCCATACCATGGTGGATCGTCTGGCCAGCCGATTGAAGCAGGACGGTGGCGATGTCGAGGGGTGGCTGCGGCTGGTGCGGGCCTATATGGTGATGGGTGATCGCGACAAGGCGAAGAACGCGCAGACCGAAGCTCGCGAGGCCGTTGCCAATGACACCGAACGGTTGCGGCAATTGAATGAAGGCCTGAAAAATCTCGGGCTCGACGGATAAGCATGATGCCGAAGATGGACGAAACATTTTGGGGCGGCAGGATGCGCAGCATCGGAGAACGCCCATGACGCGCAAGCAGCGACGGTTGACGATAATCGGTGGTTCGCTCACGGTGCTCGCGGTCGCGGTAGCGCTGGTCTTGAACGCGATGCGGGGCTCGATCGTGTTCTTCTCGACACCGGTGATGGTATCGGAGGAACACATTCCGCCGGGCAAGCGTTTCCGGCTGGGCGGACTGGTCGAGAAGGGATCGCTGGTGCATGGCGACAATCTCGCCGTCGCCTTCAAGGTCGGCGATGGCAGCGCTACGCTTCCGGTTACCTACAAAGGGATTTTGCCTGATCTGTTTCGTGAAGGGCAGGGCGTGGTCGCCGAAGGCGCCCTTGATGCGTCAGGTGTGTTCAGGGCCGACACCGTGCTTGCCAAGCACGACGAGACCTACATGCCCAAGGAGGTCGCGGACGCGTTGAAGAAGCAGGGACACTGGAAAGACGATTACGGCGAAAAATCCCACACGACAGAAGCTCAGGCCGGGCCAAGCACTTCTGGCGTTTCGGGTGCCACGCAAGGAGTATCGCAATGATCGCGGAAGCCGGACATTACGCGCTGGTGCTGGCGCTGGGCCTTGCGCTGATCCAGTCGACGGTGCCGATCCTGGGCGCGCGGTGGGGCGACGCTGCACTGATGAATGTCGCCCGCTCGACCGCGCTGGCGCAACTGGTCTTTACGCTAGCCTCGTTTCTGGCGCTGATTACCTTGCACGTCACGTCCGATTTCTCGGTCGTCAACGTGTTCGAGAATTCGCATTCGATGAAGCCCCTGATCTACAAGATCACCGGCGTCTGGGGCAATCATGAAGGCTCGATGCTGTTGTGGGTGTCGATCCTGGCGCTGTTCGGAGGCCTCGTTGCGGCCTTCGGTAACAATCTGCCGCTGTCACTGCGTGCCCATGTGCTCGCCGTGCAGGCCTGGGTCGCCAGCGCATTCTATCTGTTCATCCTGATGACGTCGAACCCGTTCCTGCGCATCATCAATCCGCCGCTCGAGGGCCGCGATCTCAATCCGGTACTGCAGGATCCCGGCCTCGCTGTGCATCCGCCGATGCTCTATCTCGGCTATGTCGGCTTCTCGATCTCGTTTTCGTTTGCCATCGCCGCCCTGCTCGAAGGCCGCATCGACGCGGCCTGGGCGCGCTGGGTAAGGCCGTGGACGCTGCTGGCCTGGATCTTCCTGACGCTCGGCATCGCGATGGGTTCGTACTGGGCCTATTACGAACTCGGCTGGGGGGGCTGGTGGTTTTGGGATCCGGTCGAAAACGCTTCGCTGATGCCGTGGCTGGCGGGCACCGCGCTATTGCATTCGGCGGTGGTGATGGAGAAGCGAAATGCGTTGAAAGTCTGGACGATCCTGTTGTCGATCCTGACCTTCTCGCTGTCGCTGCTGGGCACTTTCCTGGTGCGCTCGGGCGTTTTGACCTCGGTGCACGCTTTCGCGTCGGACCCTAAGCGCGGCGTATTCATTCTGTTGATTCTCTGCATCTTCATTGGCGGCAGCCTCACGCTCTATGCATGGCGGGCCTCGGCGCTGAAGCAGGGCGGCCTGTTCGCGCCGATCTCGCGTGAGGGCGCTCTGGTGCTCAACAATCTGTTCCTCACCACCGCTTGCGCCACGGTGTTTGTCGGGACGCTGTATCCGCTGGCGCTGGAAGTGACCACCGGCCAGAAGATTTCGGTTGGCGCCCCGTTTTTCAACCTGACCTTCGCTCCCTTGTTCGTGCCGCTGATGCTCGCGGTCCCGTTCGGGCCGTTATTGGCGTGGAAACGCGGTGATCTGCTGGGGGCCGCGCAGCGGCTGTTTGCCGCCGGCGTCGCGGCGCTGGTTGCGATTGCGGTGTTGTGGGCGTGGACGTGGGGCGGAAGCACGCTCGCACCACTTGCCATCGGGCTTGCGGTGTTTGTGGTTGCCGGCGCGCTGAGCGACCTCGCCGAGCGCACCGGCCTGTTCCGCGTGCCGTTCGGCACAGCGGTCCGGCGTGCGCGCGGATTGCCGCGTTCGAGCTGGGGAACGGTGTTCGCGCATGCCGGCGTCGGCATTGCCCTGATGGGCATTGTCTGCGAGACCACCTGGAATAGCGAATATATCGGATCGATGAAGACCAATGACGTCGCCCACGTAGCCGGCTATGCCCTGAAGTTTGACGGACTGACCCAGCGACAGGGACCGAATTTCCAGGAAGTGGCCGCGCAGTTCGAGGTCAGCCTCGACGGCAAATGGCTGAGCACGATGAAGCCGTCGAAACGCAGTTTCACCACGCGTGGATCGACCATCACCGAGGCCGCATTGCTGACCCGTGGCGCGAGCCAGCTTTATATCTCGCTTGGCGATATCGCGGCCGATGGTACGATCGCCGTGCGCATCTACCACAAGCCGATGGTACTCCTGATCTGGTTTGGTCCGGTGCTGATGGCGTTCGGCGGCATGCTGTCGCTGTCGGATCGGCGGCTGCGCGTCGGAGCGCCAAAGCCGGCGCGGGTACCGCGCAGCTTGCAGCCGGCGGAGTGATCCATTGAAGCGGATTCTTGCCTGCGTATTTGCCTTGTTGGTGATGATCGGCTCGTCGGCCGCCTATGCGGTGCTGCCCGATGAGATCATGTCGGATCCGGCCAAGGAGTTGCGGGCGCGAAATTTGTCCCGCGAACTGCGCTGCATGGTGTGCCAGAACGAGTCGATCGACGATTCCGCGGCGCCGCTGGCGCGTGATTTGCGGCTATTGGTGCGGGAGCGGATCGCGGCCGGTGACAGCGACGCGCAGGTGCTGGATTTCCTGGTCGCGCGCTATGGCGAATTCGTGCTGCTGAAGCCGCGTCTGGAGCCCCGCACCTTGCTGCTATGGCTGTTGTCACCGTTGGCGCTGGCCGGGGGCGGACTGGTGCTGTGGATTCAAAATCGGCGGCGCTCCCGATCCGCCGCCGGGCAGGACAATTCGACGGCCAAACTGACGGCCGAAGAAGAGGCGCGGCTGAAAAAATTGATCACCGAACCGTCATTGCCGGACCGGTCTGTGTAGGCATCGAAGAGCTGTTTGCCGCGGGGGAAGTCATTTCCTGCGATAAACTGCCGCATCGGGTTGCGGCTTCATTACAAAAGTTTAATTCCCTCGTCAGCGCGATGTAACGCGGCAATCCCCATCTTCAAGCAACGCAAAGGTGCTTGCGGCACCGTCGTTTCAGGGCTCTGGGAGACTTTCTAAATGACTGACCGTCCAACCGACCTTTCCTTGCTTCCGTCCTATCAGGCGCCGCGACGTTCGCGGTTTTCTGCGCGGAAACTTGCCTTGATGGCTTCGGTCGTTGGCGGTCTGGGTGTTGCCGTTTACAGCTTCGGCCCGGCACAGATGCCGATCGATATTTTCACCAGCGCCGCGCATGCGCAGGTCAACAACGAGGTCCGTAAGGTCGCGCAGCCGGTGGGCTTCGCCGATATTGTCGAGCATGTGAAGCCGTCGGTGATCTCGGTCAAGGTCAACATCAACGAGAAAGTGTCCAAGGACGATAGCGACGACTCCCCGTTCCAGCCGGGTTCGCCAATGGAGCGCTTCTTCCGTCGCTTCGGCGGGCCCGATGGCTTCCCTCCGGGCTTGCGTGGCATCCCGCACGGACACGGCGTGGTGACCGGCCAAGGTTCCGGCTTCTTCATTTCCGCCGATGGCTATGCGGTCACCAACAATCACGTGGTCGACGGCGCCGACAAGGTCGAAGTGACGACCGATGACGGCAAGACCTACAAAGCCAAGGTAATCGGTACCGACGCCCGCACCGACCTTGCGCTGATCAAGGTCGAGGGCGGCTCGAATTTCCCGTTTACCAAGCTTTCCGAAACCAAGCCACGGATCGGCGATTGGGTGCTCGCGGTCGGCAATCCGTTCGGGCTCGGCGGCACCGTCACGGCCGGCATCGTCTCGGCCAGCGGTCGAGACATCGGCAACGGCCCATATGACGATTTCATCCAGATCGACGCGCCGGTAAACAAGGGCAATTCCGGCGGCCCGGCCTTTAACACCGAAGGCGAGGTGATCGGCGTCAACACTGCGATCTATTCGCCGTCAGGCGGCAGCGTCGGCATCGCGTTCTCGATTCCGGCCGCCACCGTCAAGAGCGTAATCGCCCAGCTCAAGGACAAGGGCTCCGTCAGCCGCGGCTGGATCGGCGTTCAGATTCAGCCGGTGACACCCGATATCGCCGACAGTCTTGGATTGAAGAAGGCCGAAGGCGCGCTGGTCGCGGAGCCCCAGGCCAATGGGCCGGCCGCCAAGGCCGGTATCGAATCTGGCGACGTGATCACGGCCGTGAATGGCGAAACCGTCAAGGATGCCCGCGAACTCGCCCGCACCATCGGCGGGCTCGCGCCCGGCAACGCCGTAAAGCTCAACGTCCTGCACAAGGGCCAGGACAAGGTGATCAACCTGACGCTTGGTCAATTGCCGAATACGATCGAAGCCAGGGCTGATACCGACAAGGACGACAGGGGCAGCTCGGCTCACGGCACCGACGTGCCGAAGCTCGGCATGACGGTAGCCCCGGCCAACAGCGTTGCCGGTGCCGGCAAGGATGGCGTCGTCGTGACAGACGTGGATCCGAAGAGTGCGGCGGCGGAGCGCGGCTTCAAGGAAGGCGACGTGATCCTCGAGGTCGCGGGCAAGACCGTAGCCAATGCCACGGACGTGCGCGAAGCGATCAACGCGGCGCGTTCCGACAACAAGAATAGCGTTCTGATGCGCGTCAAGAGCGGCGGGCAATCGCGTTTCGTCGCGGTGCCGCTGGCGAAGGGCTGACGCATCGGCGTTTGACGAGATGGAGAGGGTGTCGCCGGCATTCGTCGCCCCGCCGGCGGCTCTTTCCAGAGGGGGCGAGTCGAAAGCTCGCGCCCTTAAGTTCCTTCCGGTGGAATACGCCCCCCTCCGTCGGAAGGTCAAAGGGCGGTGAGGTCCCCCCAACTTCACCGCCCGCTTTTTTCGCTTTATCGAAAGTCGCCGGGGTCATTGCATGATGATGCCGGCCACGCCATGGTGACAGAAGGCTCGCCCAGTTGACCGCAACCGATCCAAATATGCGCCTCTTGATCGTAGAAGATGACCGCGAATCCGCCGACTATCTGGTAAAGGCGTTTCGCGAAGTCGGTTACGTCGCCGATCTCGCCAGCGATGGTGAGGAAGGATTGACGCTCGCCGATACCGGCGACTATGACGTGTTGGTGATCGATCGGATGCTGCCGAAGCGCGACGGCCTGTCGGTAATAGGCAGCTTGCGCGAGAAGGGCAATCGCACGCCGGCGTTGATCCTCTCGGCGCTCGGGCAAGTCGACGACCGCATCAAGGGTTTGCGCGCCGGCGGCGACGATTACCTGCCAAAACCCTATTCATTCGCCGAGCTGCTGGCGCGGGTCGAAGTGCTGTCGCGCCGCCATGGCGGCCCCGCCGAGGAAACCACCTATCGCGTCGGCGATCTCGAACTCGATCGGCTGTCACATCGGGTGGCGCGCGGCAAGGACGAGCTGACCCTGCAACCGCGTGAATTCAGGCTGCTGGAATATCTGATGAAGCACGCAGGGCAGGTAGTGACGCGAACCATGCTGCTGGAGAACGTCTGGGATTATCATTTCGATCCCCAGACCAACGTCATCGACGTGCATATTTCGCGGCTGCGTTCCAAGATCGACAAGGGGTTCGAACGCCCCTTGCTGCATACGATCCGCGGTGCCGGATACATGATCCGTGA
This sequence comes from Pseudomonadota bacterium, assembly GCA_018971625.1. GTDB lineage: Bacteria > Pseudomonadota > Alphaproteobacteria > Rhizobiales > Xanthobacteraceae > Bradyrhizobium. Next base: position 5,119 of record JAGXAJ010000070.1, on the reverse strand, counting down.
CGGCATTCGGTAAACTCATCCGTACCACAGCGTTTCGCCTGACGCTGGTCTATCTTTTTTTGTTTGCATTGTTTGCGGCCTCGCTGCTCGGCTATTTCGCCTGGAACACACGCCGGCTCATCACTGAGCAGATTACCAGCACGGTGAATGCCGAGACCGAAGAGATCGGCGAGATTTATAGCCGGCGCGGCTTGCGCGGGCTGGTTTTCACGATCGAGAATCGCGCGCTACGCCCCGGGGCCAACCTCTACCTCGTGACCACGCCGACCGGGCAGGCCGTAGCCGGCAATGTCGGTTCGCTTACGGCCGGAGTGATGGGATCGTCCGGCTGGTCCGAGACTGAATATCGCCGGCTTGACGATCAGGACAAGACCGACCATCGCGCGCTGGTGCGCGTCACCGAATTGACCAGCGGGTTCCGGTTGCTGATCGGGCGTGACCTGGAAGAGCGCAGACGGCTGTTTGGCATCATCGCGAAAGCGGCTCAATGGTCGCTATTGATCGTGATCGTGCTCGGCCTCGGCGGCGGCATCTTTGTCGCGCGGCGGGTATTGCGACGCATCGACGCCATGACCGGCACGACGCAGCGCATCATGGCGGGCGATCTGAGCGGGCGGTTGCCGGTCGGGCGCAGCGGCGACGAACTTGATCGATTGGCGGAAAACCTCAACGCAATGCTTGAGCGGATCGAAGCTTTGATGATCGGGCTGAAGGAAGTGTCCGACAATATAGCCCACGATCTGAAGACACCGTTGACTCGACTGCGTAACCGCGCCGAAGAGGCGTTGGCGAAATCCGGCAATGAGACCGAATATCGCACGGCTCTGGAGCGAACCATCGAGGAATCGGATGGACTGATCCGCACCTTCAACGCGCTGTTGATGATCGCGCGCGCGGAGTCGGGACAGGCCCGCGACAATATGGACGACTTCGACGCCGCCGACGTCGCCAACGGCATTCACGAACTCTATGAGCCGCTGGCTGAAGAGGACGGCATGACCTTGCACGTCAAGACGGTGCCAGCGCCGCTTCACGGAAACCGCGAACTGATCAGCCAGGCGCTCGCCAATCTGGTCGAGAACGCGATCAAATACGGCAAGCCCGCCTCGGCCTTGCAGCCGCTCGGCGCGGAAGCGGCCGGCTCCCGGGAAATCCTGATCGAAGCGCGGCGCGACCGCGATCAGGTACTGCTCAGCGTTACCGATCGCGGGCCGGGCATTCCGGAGGCCGATCGTCGCCATGCGGTGGAGCGCTTTGTCAGGCTTGAGGCGAGCCGTACCCTGCCGGGTTCTGGTCTTGGTCTCAGCCTGGCGTCAGCCGTAGCGACGCTGCACGGCGGCGATCTCACGCTGGGAGACGGCAATCCCGGCCTCCGCGCCACGCTCGCGCTGCCGGCGCGGGCCGGGGTCAACGAGCGGGTTGCAGCGCAAATGCAGGATGTGCCACAGAAGGTGGCATGAATTTTTCCGCACCTGACACGGCGGACAAGGGCTGTCTGGCCGCGCGATTCGTCGACGGACCCCGGCTGTCCGATGCGCTCGATGCCGAACGGCGGTTGGCGGGCTGGCTCGCCGATCTCGAGCCGGCGCATGCGGCTGCGGTCCGTCAGTTCGCCGCGCAATTTCCGCAGGCTGGCATCATCCTTTCGGGTATCGCGGAGGCGTCGCCTTATTTGTTCGATTTGATGCGAGCCGACGCCGCACGCCTGGTTCGGCTGCTCGGCTGCGATCCGGATCGGTATCTGGCGGAACTGATCGACAACGTCTGCCGCGAAGTATCGGATGCCACCAGCGAGGCCCATGCGATGCAGTTGTTGCGTCGCATGAAATCGGAAGCCGCTCTCCTGATCGCGCTGTGCGACATTGGCGGCGTCTGGCCCGTCATGCGAGTGACATCGGCGTTGACCGGGCTTGCCGTCAGCTCCGTGCAAGCGGCGCTGCGTTACCTGCTGCGCGAGGCGACCGCGCGCGCGAAGATATCGCCGCCCGACCCGGACAGGCCGGAAGAGGGCAGCGGCCTGATCGTGCTGGCGATGGGCAAGATGGGTGCCGGGGAGTTGAACTACTCCAGCGACATCGACCTGATCGTGTTTTTCGATTCCAGCGCGCCGACACTGGCGCCGGACATCGAGCCGCAGCCGTTCTTCGTGCGCCTTGCGCAAGGCATGTCGCGGATTCTGCAGCAACGCACCGGCGACGGCTATGTGTTCCGCGTCGATCTGCGGCTGCGGCCGGATCCCGCTTCCACGCAGGTCGCGATTTCGACCGAGGCGGCGCTGAATTATTACGAGCGCGAAGGACGGACCTGGGAGCGTGCCGCGATGATCAAGGCGCGGCCGTGTGCCGGCGATGCCAAAGCGGGCGAGGCAATGGTCGCGGATATCGCGCCGTTCGTGTGGCGCAAGCATCTGGACTTCGCGGCGCTCGCCGACGTGCACGACATGAAGAGGCAGATGCAGACCTATCGTGGCCAAAGCGATATCGCGGTCGAAGGTCACAACGTCAAGATCGGCCGCGGCGGTATCCGCGAGATCGAGTTCTTCGCCCAGACCCAGCAATTGATCGCCGGCGGCCGGCACCCGGAGCTGCGGGTGCGGCCGACATTGCAGGCGCTGGACGTGCTGGCGTCGAGCCACTGGATCACCTTCGAGGCGCGCGACCAGATGTCTGCGGCCTATCTGTTTTTGCGGCGGGTCGAGCATCGGTTGCAGATGGTCGCTGACGAACAGACTCATGCCTTGCCGGACAGTGCGGAAGCGGTGGAGCGCTTCGCCCGGTTTCTCGGCTATGACAGCCGCGCCAGTTTTGCTGTCGATCTGCTCGGCCATCTCAGTGTCGTGCAGGGGCATTACGGCAAGCTGTTCGAGGGCGATCCGGCCGGCACCGCGAAGCTGCCGCCCGCCGACTACAGCGCCGGTCCCAACGACCAGCGTCTGCTCGAACATCTGGCCGCGCTGGGCTTCAAGAAGCCGGCGGCGGCGGCGTCCACCGTGCAGCAATGGATGGCCGGCGATTATCGCGCGTTCCGGCAAGCGGCCACGCGCAACGCATTTGTCGAATTCGTTCCCGCCCTGATCGAGGGTCTTGCCAATGCAGAAGAGCCCGACGATGCGGTCGCTGCCTTCGACCGTTTTCTGCAGGCGTTGCAGCGCGGCGGACGGCTGATTTCGCTGCTCGGCCAGAACCGCGATCTGGTCGCGCTGGTAGCGCTGATCCTGGGCGCCGCCCCGCGGCTTGGCGACATGCTGGCGCGGCAGCCGCAGATCATGGATGGCCTGATCGATCCGCGCTTCTTCGGCGCGATGCCGGACCAGCGTGAATTGTCCACCCGGCTGGCGGCGACGCTGGCGGATGCGAATTCCTACGAGGAGTTCCTCGATCGCCTGCGGCTGTTCGGCCAGGAAAGCCTGTTCCTGATCGGTACGCGAATTCTGTCCGGTACCGTATCTGCTTCGCAGGCCGGCGTTGCTTTCGCCGATGTTGCCGAAGGCGTCGTCGATACCGTGCACGGCCTGGTGACCGAACAGTTCGCCGCCCAGCATGGCCGGATCAAGGATCAGGAGACCGCGATCCTGGCGATGGGCAGGCTCGGCAGCCGCGAGATGACCGCTTCCTCCGATCTCGATCTCATCCTCCTGTACGACTTCGACCATGACCAGCCGGACTCGGACGGGGCACGGTCGCTGACGGGCGCGCATTATTTCGCCCGCTTCACCCAGCGGCTGATCAGCGCGTTCACCACCCGGACCAATTACGGCGTGCTGTACGAGGTCGATATGCGGTTGCGCCCCTCGGGCCGGGCCGGGCCGGTGGCCTCGCGCCTCGATTCGTTCGCGCAATACCAGGATCGCGACGCCTGGACCTGGGAACACATGGCGCTGACGCGGGCGCGGGTGATTTCGGCGTCGCCGGATTTTCGCCAAAAGATCGAGCGGATCATTCGCGAGGTGCTGACCCGGCCGCGCGACGCGGCGGGGGTTGCGACCGATGTCGCGGACATGCGCCGCGCGGTGGCGCTGGAGAAAGGCGAGGAGGATGTTTGGGACCTCAAATATGCCGCCGGCGGCCTGATTGATATCGATTTCATCGCGCAATACCTGCAACTCGTTCACGCCGCCGCCAGGCCCGATATTCTCGACGTCAGCACGCTGCAGGTGCTCGACAACGCCGCGCGGCTCGGCGTGCTGTCGGCCTCGTCGGCGGAAATCCTGCGCGCCGCGGCGCGGCTTTATCACGACCTGACGCAAATCCTGCGGCTCTGCGTCACCGGCAAATTTAAGCCTGAAGCGGCCGGCGTGGATCTGTTGCGGGTGATGGCGCGGGCCGGTGATGCGCCGGACTTCTCCTCGCTCGCAGCCCGGGTGAAGGAGATCCAGACCGAAGTGCGCCGGGTATTCTCGGAAATCGTGGGCTGACGGCCAGGCACCGCTTCACGCGGCGGCCGCGGCCTCCGTCCCGCCGTCGCGAGGCAACGACACGCAGACGACGGTGCCGGTGCCGAGCCGCGAGCGCAGCCGCATCGATCCGCCATGCAGGCCGGTAATTGATTTGGCGATCGCCAGGCCCAGCCCCGAGCCGTGATAGGTCTTGGTGAGCTGGCTCTCGACCTGTTCGAACGGCCGGCCGAGCCGCTGCAGCGATTGCGGCGCGATGCCGATGCCGGTGTCGGCAATCATCAGGTGAATGGAATTGCGGCGCAGGCGGCTGCGCACCGTGATCTTGCCGCCGTCGGGGGTGAACTTGACGGCATTGGAGAGCAGATTGACCATGATCTGCTTGATCGCGCGGCGATCGGCCACCACCGGAATGGCGCCATCGATATCGGCGTCGAGCGCGAGATTCTTGGCCTCGGCGCGACCCGACACCACGCGCATCGATTCCGCCAGGGCCGTCGACAGGTCGAGCGGCTCCGGATCGAGCTGCATCCGCCCGGCCTCGATTTTCGACATGTCGAGGATGTCGTTGATGACTTCGAGCAGATAGCGGCCGCTGGTCAGGATGTCGTGGCAGTATTCCTGGTATTTGTCCGAACCCAGCGCGCCGAACATGCCGCTGCCCATGATCTCGGAAAATCCGATGATGGCGTTGAGCGGCGTGCGCAGCTCGTGGCTCATATTGGC
>JAGXAJ010000134.1 GCA_018971625.1 Pseudomonadota bacterium | reverse complement strand
TTGCGGGCGAGGTGGGTCGCGACTTCAGCGAGCCTGCGGATGTTTTCGGCGCGGTCTTGTGCGGAAAAGCCGAGATCGCCATTGAGGCCGGCGCGCAGCGTGTCGCCGTCGAGCAATACCGGCGAGCCTCCCTTGCCGAACAGCCTGCGTTCCAGCGCGCGCGCCAGCGTCGATTTGCCCGAAGCGGGCAGCCCTGTCAGCCATACCACCGCGCCGTTGTGGCGATAGCGCGCCGAGCGCTCGTCGGGGCGAAGCGCTGATTCCACCGGTACGATATCGACGGGCACCGCGCGTTGACCGGCATCGACCGCCAGCACCAGGCCGCCGCCGGCGATGCGGCCGTTGACCTCGATCACCAGCCGTCCAGTGCGCGGATTGTCGGTATAGGTATCGGCCGCCAGCGGCTGGCTCAAGGAAATGTCGATCTCGCCGACATGATTGCGTGCGATCGATCGGCTCTCGACGCTCGACAATTCACCGGGATCGACCGCCTTTTCGATCGCGATCACCGTGGCGCGCGCCTCGCGGGTGCCGAGCCGGACCAGGATCGCGGCGCCGGTCGCCAGCGGCTTGTCATGCAACCAGAAAATCCGGGCGCGAAGCCTGCGGGTGTCGCGCAGGTTATCACCGACATGGGCGATCACGTCGCCACGTTCGATGAACAATTCGCGGTCGAGTGTGATGCCGACCGAACTGCCCGCGGTCTGCGGCGCCGAGACCGGCGTGACCGGCCAACCCTCAACGGTTCGGACCTTCGCGATCTTGCCCGCGGGCATGATGACGATCTCGTCGCCGGCGCGGAGGGCGCCGGATTCGATACGTCCGGCAACAATGCGGCGATCATCGAACTTGTAAATCGCCTGTACCGGCAGCCGCAGCGCGAGCTGCTCCAGCGGCCGGGCCGGCTCCAGTGCATCCAGCGCCTCGATCACGGTTGGGCCGTCATACCATTGGATGTTGGCGGTGCGTGCGGCGACGCCATCGCCATCGCGCGCCGAAATCGGAACGATCGCGGCCGGTGTGACGCCAAGGCCGGTCAGGTGCGCGGAAATCTCTTCGCTGATGGCATTGAAGCGCGCCGCGCTGAAGTCGACCCGGTCCATCTTGTTGACGACCACGGCGACCTGTTTGACGCCGAGCAGATGCAGCAGATAGCCGTGCCGCCGGGTCTGGTCGCGCACGCCCTCCTGCGCGTCGATGATCAACACCGCGGCGTCGGCCTGCGAGGCACCGGTGATCATGTTGCGCAGGAATTCCGCGTGTCCAGGCGCGTCGATCAGCACCACGTCGCGCGAGCCGGTGCGAAAGCGGATCTGGGTGGTGTCGATGGTGATGCCCTGGTCGCGCTCGGTCTGCAGCGCATCGAGCAGGAATGACCATTCGAACGGCATGCCGCGCCGCGCGCTGACCGCTTTCAGCATTTCGAGCTTGCCCTCTGGCAGGCTGCCGGTCTCGAACAGCAGGCGGCCGACCAGCGTGGACTTGCCGTGATCGACATGGCCGACGATGACGATGCGAACCTGTGGCCGCGTGGTCCCGGTGGCTGACGCCGGAATCGTGGTGGGAACGAGCATATTCATCGGAAGCCTCAAACTTGCATAGATCTAGAGATAGCCGGCGACGCGCAGCCGCTCGAAGGCATCTTCGGTTTCGTGGTCGAGCGCCCGCCCGGAGCGCTCCGGCACCTTGGTGCCGTCGAGCTCGATCAGGATCTCCTCGATCGTGGAGGCGGTCGAGGCCACCGGAAACGTGATGTCGGCATCGCCCAGCGAGCGGTAACGCTTGCCGTTCTTCGCAAGATAGAGCGGGATGATCGGAATGTTTTCCCGCTGCGTGTAGGCCCAGATGTCGGCCTCGGTCCAATGCAGAATCGGGTGGATGCGCAAATGCGCGCCCGGCGGGGGCGAGGCGTTGAACTGGTCCCAGAATTCCGGCGGCTGGTCGCGCACGTCCCATCCGCCTTCGGTACCCCGCGGCGAAAACACGCGCTCCTTGGCGCGGGTGGCTTCCTCATCGCGGCGAATCCCGGCGATCAGCCCGTCGAAACCGTATTTGGTCAGCGCGAGCTTCAGCCCCTCGGTCTTGCGCGCGGCCGATCGCGCCGCAGGCGGCAAGGTGGGATCGACGGCGTCGATCGGCGGGCAGGGCTCGACCTTGAGATCGAGCTCCCATTCCTTGCCGTAGCGATCGCGAAACGCGTACATCTCCGGAAATTTCTTGCCGGTGTCGACATGCAACGCGGGGAATGGCACGCGGCCGAAGAACGCCTTGCGCGCCAGCCAGATCATCACGTTGGAATCCTTGCCGAGCGACCACAACAGTGCGAGCTTCTTCAGCCGCGCGAAGGCTTCGCGAAAAATATAGATGCTCTGGGCTTCGAGCGCGTCCAGATGGTCGTTGATGGGCGCCAGATCGGACGTCAGGCCGGGTTTCGGCAGTCGTCCATTGGCGGTGATCGGCGGGAGCGCTGATCCATCGATCGCGTCGGTGTTGCGCGCCCCGTTCGTTACAGAATCACTGTCGAGAAGATGCATCTCTTGGTCTTGGCCTTTGAAGCTGAAAATTCCATAGTTGCGCTGCAATAGAGAAGAAATAATTTTCTCTTTGCTGGTGTGCAAAGAGGAATATATAGAAAATAATTCCAGTCAACCCAGAAAGATGGGGAGGAGGTAGCGAATGCGATTCCTGCCGATATTCCTCGATCTGCAAGAAGGTGCCGTCCTGCTCGTCGGCGGCGGCGACCTGGTGCGGGTGAAGTTGCGTCTGCTGATTTCGGCCGGCGCGCACATCCGATGGTTTGCCACCGACGGCAATCACGATGTGTGCGGATTGGAAAGCGCGGACGCCGCCAGAATAGAGTTGGCCACTGGCGACCCGCTGACCGCGGATCTTGGCGGAGTGATCGCGATCTTCTGTGCCAACGCCGGCGATATCGGTGTGGCGATGTCGGCCCGCGCAAAGGCCGCCGGCGTTCCGGTCAACGTCATGGACGACATCGATCATTCCACGTTCATTTTTCCGGCCATCGTCGATCGCGGTGACGTGGTCGTCGCGGTCGGCACCGGCGGCAGCTCGCCCGTGGTGGCGCGCCGCTTGCGCGAGAGTATCGAGGCCATGCTGCCGGCCCGGATCGGCGATCTCGCTGGTTTTATCGGCAGCTTCCGCAAATCGATCAACGCCCGCATTGCGGCGATGCCGCTGCGCCGCCGGTTCTGGGAACGCGTGATTGACGGACCGATCGGCGCGTTGGTGCTCGCCGGACGCGGCGCGGAGGCTGAACAGGCGTTGTCCGGTATCGCCGACGTTTGCGCTTACGCGGGCGTGGATGGCGCGGGCGAGGGCAGGGTGACGCTGGTCGGGGCAGGACCTGGCGATCCGGATCTGTTGACCATCAAGGCGCTGCGCGCGCTGCAGGATGCCGACGTCGTGTTCCACGACGAACTGGTGTCATCAGAAATTCTCGATCGCGCACGCCGCGATGCCCAGCGTATTCCGGTCGGTCGCCGGATTGGAAAGCCAGGCATCGGCCAAGCAGCGATCAACCGGTTATTGATCGACGCGGCAAAGTCTGGTCTGCGCGCGGTGCGCCTCAAGGGCGGGGATGCCTTCGTGTTCGGCCGCGGCGGCGAAGAGGTCGAGGCGTTGCGCGAGGCCGGTATCGCCTATTCGGTGGTGCCGGGCATTACCGCGGCGCTTGGCGCTGCGGCACAATTCGAGGTGCCGCTGACCTTCCGCAACGAGGCGCTGCGCATCACCTTTCTCACCGCCCATCAGGCCAAAGACGCCGAAATGGTCGAGTGGTCGGCATTGACCGACGAGAAGATGACGATCGTCGTCTATATGGGCATGACCGCTGCGGCATCGGTCCGCGCCGGCCTGCTGGCCGCAGGCCGTTCGCCGCAAGTTCCGGTCGGCGTGTTTGCGCGCGCGACACTGCCGGATGCGCAAGCCGAAATCGGAACGCTGGACGAACTGCCCGCCCTGGTCGAGCGGGTCGGCCGCGGCCCCGCCATCCTCGTGATAGGCGATGTGGTCGCGCACTCCGCGCCCTCGCATCGAAAATTCAAACCGAAGCTCCCGGAACTGCTGGAAGCCGCCGAATGACCTCTCCGCTCGAACAGAAAAAGATAAAAATTGCCGGACCGTCAATGGTGACTGCGAACCGCACCTGGGACGGCGCCGTGATTTACCGCACTGCTTCGCATGGCTGGTCGGCGGAGCTTGCCGATGCCGCGATCGTGCGTACTTCCGATGAAGCGCGGGCGTTGCTGGCCGAATCGGCGGCCGACGACGTCGGCGCGGTCGGCGCCTATATCGCGCCGGTCGAAATCAAGAACTCCGGCGCGATCATGCCTGGCAATCTGCGTGAACATATCCGCGCCGAAGGCGTCACTATCGGCCGTTCGATTCCGGCATAAGGCCACCTGTCATGTATGCATATGACGAACTCGATCGCACGCTCATCAACGAGCGCGTTTCGGAATTTCGCGATCAGGTGAAACGCCGGCTGTCCGGCGAATTGACCGAGGACGAGTTCAAGATGCTGCGGCTGCAGAACGGCGTCTATCTGCAACTGCACGCCTATATGTTCCGCGTCGCGATCCCCTACGGCACGCTGTCGTCGAAGCAGTTGCGCGCTCTCGCCCATGTCGCGCGCCGCTATGATCGCGGCTACGGCCATTTCACCACCCGGCAGAACATCCAGTTCAACTGGATCAAGCTCGCCGAATTGCCCGATGCGCTGTCCGACCTTGCCGCGGTCGGCATTCACTCCATGCAGACTTCGGGCAACAACACCCGCAACGTGACGTCCGACCAGTGGGCGGGCGTGGCGCCCGGCGAAGTCGAGGACCCCCGTATCTGGTCCGAATTGCTGCGGCAGTACACCACGCTGCACCCGGAATTCTCGTTCCTGCCGCGCAAGTTCAAGTTCGCGATCACCGCCTCCGCGCATGACCGTGCTGCGATCAAGATCCACGATATCGGGCTGCGCCTGCACAGAAATGCCGAGGGTGAGACCGGGTTCGAGGTGCTGGTCGGCGGCGGCCTTGGTCGCACGCCGTTCATTGCCAAGACGATCAGGCCGTTCGTGCCGGGCCGCGATCTCCTGAGCTATGTCGAGGCCATCCTGCGCGTCTACAATCAATACGGCCGCCGCGACAACATCTACAAGGCGCGCATGAAGATCCTGGTGCATGAACTCGGTATCGAGAAGTTCGCAA
>JAGXAJ010000133.1 GCA_018971625.1 Pseudomonadota bacterium | reverse complement strand
TCTTTCTGGCGATCATCCCGCGGCTTGCTCATCGCATTCCCCAATGTCGACAACGCTGTCAGGGAATCACGAATCGCCCAAAAGCAAAATCCTAAAACGCAAGAAAGCGACGTCCATCACCCCGCTTTCCTGCAAAATCCAATACTATAATCAAGACCAATTCTGCTTATTTCTCAGCTCAATCCGCATTCTTCACAGACGACTTCGTGGTTATTCGCCGGGCGGTCTGTCCGGTTCCCTCGAAAGCGCCCGGCATTGCCGCTTTTCCCGAACCGGGAACCGATCGTGACCGATTAGTTGCCTTTCAGGCGGACTTCGTCCGAAGCGTTCATTCAGCCTTCGATCTTGGAAGCGCTTTTGGCAAAAACCGTGGGCGGTCTTACTACTGTTCGAAGCGCCATCTAGCCCGCGTCTTAGTCTCGGTGATCGATCCGCAGGTCGAGCAGATAAACACGTGGACAAGCGCCCCCTTTGTTATATCGAGCGATGACCGCGACCAAGCCATCTCAATATTGCAGCTGGGGCAGAAGGAGTTGGTTCGCCGCTTCATGAAGGCGGGCACATCCTGATCCAGCAAATCCAGCGAGACCCGGATGCGCTCATTCGAGAGCCGCAGCAACTCGCGCGTACGCTCGAAGTCGGCCTCTCGGGCAACAGGAGCGGTGCTCATCGGTACGCCTCCAGCTACAAACCACGCTTTGACATAGGTCAATACCATGACTCCGTGGGCGCGGCCGAAATCAAACCACTTCAGACTATCGTGAGGCGACCTTACCGCGTCATCTCTTTCTGAATGAAGCTCGGTGGCTCGCCTGCGTCGTGTAGATGCTATTGAGAAGCTTCTTGGCTTCCGCCGCGTCATGATCATGGGACGCGGCGGTCCATGGTCTCCAAACAACGAGCAGGGAACCGTCAGGTTCCACTTAGGTCGGGGTTTCACCGGGGCAGCGAAGGTCAAACGCGAATGATGCCGTAATTGATTGTCCGCCGGACGTCCAAGATCCAACGTTGCCAGTTTTTCCCAAAAAATAGGAACTACAATCACGGCCGGGAATTTAGCTGCCGGGTTGGTTGGCGTTTTGCAGGGCGGCTTCAATGCGTGATCGCTGGTTGCGGAAGGGGTTACTTGGTCTCTGGGTAGTTTCAGCAGTTTTGGCAACCCTGACGTGGTGGGCAAGTCTGGCCTGGGGCGCAGTCCGCGTCGCCGAAGCGTTCTTCTAGAGTGCCCGTGTTGCACCTATTCAGCTGTGTTGTCGGGGGCGCCCATGGTCGTCGTTCTGTTGATCGTTTTGGGAATTGGTTTCGCGGCGGGTTACGGGATGCGAGAGATGATCTCGCGCCGCCGGCGACGGCGATATAGTCGTGTTATATGGAGATGGAGATGAGGCCGCCCTCAGTCGTAGGCCTTATTCCAATCGTCCGACCCCGTTGGTGTGAAGCGACAAGGCCCGCCTTCATCTTGTAAATCAGATCGAACATATTTCCGGTCGTCTGCAATCACTTCATTGCGGCGCTCGTATCCCAATCAGTTTAACCCGATTGCTTCGGAGCCCGATACTCATTCGGCAGCAGCCCGGTTGGGACAGCATCGCATTGATGATACGGTTCCGGTTGCGTCACCGCTCCGCCCGCGAGGTAGGGGCTTTATATAATATATTCCGCGAGAGAGAGTGGGTCATGTCTGCTTATTTTATTGTCCAGGCCATCATTACCGACCAACCGCAATATCAGAAGTATCGCGAGGCGGTCGTTCCCTTCATCGCCAGCTTTGGCGGAAAATTTGCGGCGAGGGGCGCGAAGGTGGAAGTCTTCGAAGGCGAGCATGACACGCGTTCGGTTGTCATGTTTGAATTTCCCGACATGAAAGCCATCCACGCCTTCTGGAATTCTGCGGACTATGTGCCAATCAAGAAGCTACGCGAAGGCGCTGCGACCATCAACGTTTGGGCGTTTCCAGGCGTTTGAGCGGTCTTTTCGGAAAACCGCTTCACACTTTTCCGGATCATGCCTTGGCGATCTGAACGAGACGAGGCCGCCTCACACGGGCGGCCTCGTTGCTTCACTAACTCCGCTACACTGCCGCAAGCCGGATGCGCATATCCACCAGTCATCCTTCATTCCTGATAGACAGATGGACACCAACCTCATCAGGCACATCTTGCGGGAGGCGCGCGTGTTCCACCGTGATCGTTCTCACCGAAAGCGCGCTGGCCCGGAGAAGGACGACAAGCACCCCCGGGCCTCAATCATCGTCTGCAATCCGCTTCTCTTCTGCCGTCGCGTTGGGCTTGTCGGTGATCACTTGTGGGCAACGGAGGCAAGCGTTCCGGCCTTCTTGCCTGAACCAGCGACAGGTTGAACGAATCTGGCAAGCTGGCAGGGCGTTGACGACTGGTGCCAAACCTTCGACGATTCTTTGGACGAGCGTGCATGCATTCTCCTTGAAATGCTTGCAACCGCTCGTCGCGCAAGGCGCTGCGATGCGAAAGACTTCGGTCGGTTTTGCCGGTCCTGAAAGTGCCAGAAGCTTCTCGGAGACAGGCAGCGTCTCGGTCAGATAACCGATGCGGGGTGCGGCTGCAGTGCCGGCGCGCACGCCGTAGACTCGTGCGCCGTTGGCGCCCGCTTGAGCACTCGGACAATCGAGGGGTCGGGAATCTGGGTTCAACATCGAGACCTCCAAACTACTTCCGAAGCCAGGCGGGCGCGTTCCATTGGGCGAACCGTCGTGCGGCATCACAACTTTAGCGGCGGAGGCACGGCGCCGGTCGTGGCGCCTGGATCGCCACTGCCACGCACCTGCCCCACTACTTTGGCTAGACCGCCAACGACCGTCTCGAGCTGGTCGGGTGTCAAGGCAATGGGGCCATCGAGAGCAGGATCAAACGGCTCTTTGGGGCGCCTGGTCGTTTTGTCGAATAGCGAAGACTTTGGCATAGACATCTCCTTGTGATTGAACCGGCCCTTTCAGCCGGCGCGGCCATATTGGATTGGGTTCTCGGGCCAGTCGGTGACGCCGGTCACATAGCGGGCCGTCGCGGCGACAGCCTTGCCAAGGCGCGCGCCAAGACAGCGCCAATCGCAACGGGCATGGGCGAGCGGGCGCGAGGAGAGTTTTTACTTACGCCAGTCGCGCAGGTGCAAACCGGGAAACGTCAATGCAGGGTCGTGATGCAGGTCACGGTGAAACCGAAACCACCGACCTAATCTGGCGACGCGTATTGAAACGCACCCAACCCACCAACTGAAATGGAGAAAGAAATGAAACTCGTCGAAAAGCAAAATCGCTTCGCAGCAGAATTATCGGACGAAGACCTCGAATTCGTCAGCGGCGGCGGCTCCAATACCACCGTCACCTGCACCGGCGGCACTACGGCCCATATAAAAGCAGGCACGGATAAGGACGGGAACCAATTCGTCACGGTTAAATGCTACTGACTTGGGGTCACTACATGTAGGCTTGCAACCATCGCATGTAGAAGCGGCGCATGTTCGGGCCTCGTCGATGCGGCGAAGTTCGATCATGCGCCAAGCCTCGAAATCGTGCTGTGCGAACGCTGTAGCTGCGAGCAGTAATGCAGAATAACTATGAGTCGAATCCAGAACCAAAACTGCGCCAAATTGACTGCCTTCGGCCGGTTCGGTCGTGATCAGCCGATCTGATGGAGCCGTACTTCCTGCAATGCAAATGCGCACACTTTTCCCGTCGTACTCGAAACCGCCCACTGCTCCCAAATATCGCGCGTGCGCGTGCAGGCCGATTTGTTGAACCAGTTAAGGTTGATTTGGTCTGTCCACACCATCCCGAAAAAAATTCTGTTTTCGTCAGAGCCAATCACTTCTTTATCTCGGGCGCGTCGCGAGAACGAAAAAGTGTGTTCGAAGTTCGTTGCCCGATGAGCGTCGCGACATGCGCCTCCCGGATGTCGCTTTGCTCATCCAGGCTACGACTCGGGCGTGTGCGGGGCGCGGGAATGCGGATCGTGTGTGGCGCATCCTTCGAGACGGCGCTGACGGGCCTCCGCAGGATGAGGTCCTCTGGTGAGGAGCGCGGCGACGCAGCGCGCGTCTCGAACCACAGCTACAGCGGCAGTCCTATCCCGCCGTCGCGACGCGATGATAGTCGCCGGCGCCCGCCGGCGTGATCGGCAATCCGCCATCGGCGTATTCGTTGAGCTTGTTGCGCAGCGTCCGGATCGAGATGCCGAGGATGTTGGCGGCATGGGTGCGATTGCCGAGGCAATGCTTCAGCGTTTCCAGGATCAGGTCGCGCTCGACGTCGGCAACGGTGCGGCCGACCAGGGCGCGGGTGACCTGTTCTGCGGCGAAGGTTGCGTGCGCGACCGCGGGCATGGTCTTGGGAATGTCGAGGCGATCGCCGTCCGGCGTGATGATGGCATCGACACCGATTTCGTCGCCCTGCGCCATCAGCACCGCACGGTGTATGGTGTTCTCGAGTTCGCGGACGTTGCCCTGCCAGCGGTTGGTGGTCAGCAGCCGCCGCGCGTCCGCCGACAGCGGCCGCGCCGGGACGCCATTGGCATCGGCGTATTTCTTGGCGAAATGCTGCGCCAATTCGAGGATATCAGCCGGGCGTTCGCGCAGCGGCGGGATCTTCAGATTGACGACATTGAGCCGGAACAGCAGGTCTTCGCGGAAAGAGCCCTCGCGCACCGCGTCCGCAAGGTTGCGGTTCGAGGTGGCGAGGATGCGGATATCGACGGGCACCGGCCGTGTGCCCCCGACGCGATCGATCACGCGCTCCTGGATCGCGCGCAGCAGCTTGGATTGCAGCCGCACGTCCATTTCGGAGATTTCGTCGAGCAGTAGCGTACCGCCGGTGGCTTCCTCGAATTTGCCGATGCGCCGCGCCACGGCGCCGGTGAACGCGCCCTTCTCGTGCCCGAACAGTTCGGATTCCAAGAGATGTTCGGGGATGGCGGCGCAATTGATGCTGATGAATGGCCGCTTGGCGCGGTTGGAGCGGGTGTGAACGTAGCGCGCCAGCACTTCCTTGCCGGTGCCGGATTCGCCGGTGATCATCACCGACGCATCCGAGCCCGCGATCTGCTGTGCCAGCTTGATCACCTTGGCCATCGCCTCGTCGCGATAGACCATGTCGCGGGAATCGTTGGCGACCGCGGCGAGCACGGCGGCGATCAGTTCCGGATCCGGCGGCAGCGGGATGTATTCCTTGGCGCCGGCATGGATCGCGGCGACCGCGGCGCGGGCGTCAGAG
>JAGXAJ010000069.1 GCA_018971625.1 Pseudomonadota bacterium | reverse complement strand
GACCGCCAGGTCGAGATCGTCGCCGACCGCGGCATCGATGCCAAAGTCGGCGCCGCCGGGTGGGCCAGGATTTGCGCTGGCATGCAGGCCGAGTTCAAGGCGGGCAGGTTCGGCAGCGGCTCGGTTCACGGTATTGGAGCCGTGTCGCGGGAGCTGGCGAAATATTTCCCCGCGCATGGCAAGGGGCCGAACGAACTGCCCGATGCGCCCGTGGTGATATAGTTGCCGTCATTCCGGGGCGCGCGTAAGCGCGAGCTATGATGCGCAATTGCGCATCTGAGAATCTATAACCCCTGTGCTCGTGTTAGCCACCGACGCAGTTACTCACTGCGAAAACATCGCCACAGGGGTTATAGATTCCGGGCCTGCGCAAAGATGCGCATCCGGGAATGACGGAGTGGGATCGACGTCTGTCGCGCATGCTTTGCGTTGGCACTTCTAAGCCTTCACCGACGGCCGTTCGCCGACTCGCGCAAACCAGGCGGCGATGTTGGTGTTGGCTGCGTCCAGCGGCTGGCCGACCTGGTGGCCGAATTCGAGCCAGCAGAACAGCAGGATGTCAGCGAGCGTGAAGCGTTTGCCGCAGAGATAGTCCTTGCCCGCGATCTGGCCGTTGAGCCATTGCAGCCGGTTGGCCGCGATTTTCTTGAGGCCAGGCGAGGCCTCGGGCACGCAGAGAATCCGGTTCTGGAAGAATTTAAGCCCCTCGCCGAAGCGATAGCCGTTGCAGAGCGGCTCGGCGATGTTGAGGTCGACGCGCCGCGTCCACATCCGGCATTCGGCGCGTTCTTCCGGCGTCGTGCCGATCATCGGCGGCTTCGGGTTCTTCTCTTCCAGATATTCGCAGATCGCGGTGATTTCCGACAGATAGCTGCCGTCGTCGAGTTCGAGCGCCGGCATCTGGCCGTGCGGGTTGCGCTTGAGGTGCTCGGCTTCACGGTTTTCGCCCTTGCGCAGGTCGACGGTCTGCCTGGGCATGTCGATGCCTTTCTCCGCCATGAACATGCGGACGATGCGCGGATTTGGCCCGATCGAGTCATACAGTTTCATGCGTCGCTCTCCTGCCGTTCCGGCGAGCGAATGTAGTCGCTGATACGGCCCGGCACGATTCCTAAAATTTCGGCAACGCCGCCCGCGGTAACGATTTCGCAAGCAATGAAAGTTACCAAATGGTCAACCTTTCATGGAGAATACGCCGTGAGCGAACAAGCCGACCAGACCAGCGGTGAATCGGGTTCCACCGGCGCCGGGCCGATCGTTCCCAATTCGTCCATTTCCAAAGCTTCTGATTCCGGTTCTTGCGATTCCAGCTCGTCTGATTCCAGCGCTTCTGGTTCCAGGTCTGCCGATGAGCTTGCCGCAGCCCCGACACTGGCGAGCGCCGAAGCGCCGAGCCTGGTGCCTGACCAGAACGTGGCCGGCGAAACACCCAAGGTCGAAACTGCCAAGGTCGAAGCTGCCAAGGTGCAAGTTGCCAAGTTGGAAGCTCCCAAGGCGGAAGCTCCCAAGGCGGAAGCTCCCAAGGTGGACGCCTTCAAGGCGACGGCAAAGCCGGACGCAGCGCGGCCGCCGGGCAAGCTCTTGATCGTGTCAGCCGCCGACCAGGGCTGGGATCGTCCGGGTTCCGGTCCCGAAACGCAATCCGAACCGGGCAAGGGCGGCAAGCGTCGGCTTGCCGCTGCCGCCGTCGTCGCACTGGCGGCGCTCGCCGGTGCGCTTGGCGGTGCCATGGCGACCGCCGGCTTGCAGCATTTCGCCGGCAATGCGGCGGTGCTTTCTTCCAATCCGGGTTCCGCCAAGCCGGACCTGGAAGCTTCCATTGCGCGGATCGACTCCGACCTCGTGGCGCTGAAAGCCAGCGTCGAACACACCTCCAAGGTGGGCGTGAGCCAGTTCAACAAGACCAGCGACCGCCTCGACAAGCTCGAGAAGGCGCAGGCGGAGCCGGCCGCCAAGCTCGCCAAGCTCAGTGAAGCGGTCGAAAAACTCCACGCCGGGCTGCCCGTTGCGCCGGCGGCAACCGCCGCGTCGCAGGCGGCGAAGGATGTCACCGGTTCGGTGACGCCGCCCGCGACCTCACCTGCAGCTGCCGCTGCGCCGAGGCCGGAGGTGGGCCGCTTGCCGATCGTCGACAACTGGATCCTTACCGACGTCAGCCGCGGCGGCGCCTGGATCGAAAGCCGGAGAGGCATCTACGAAGTTTATGCCGGCGATATGGTTCCAGGCCTTGGCCACATCGACGCGGTTCGTCGTCAGGACGGCCGTTGGGTCGTGGTCACCAGCCGTGGCCTGATCGTCGCCCGCTGAGGCCGGATCCGCGTCACTGCGGCCTGAAGCGACAATTCCGCGCGCCAGTGTACACGAGCGTTGTCGCGAGCAATCGCCACCCCGCAGCTCTGCCAGGCACTGCAATTGTCAAAACCCTTGGCAGCGTTCGAAACCGCATCGCATCCATCGACGCCGGCCGGCGTGTGGGGTAGGGTCTGCCGATGCGGGCGCCTACCGGACAGCGCCACGGACAAATAGAGGCGGCTGATGAACGAAGCGGATAAGGACAAGGCGCGCGACCGCAAGATCGCCGAGAACGAGGCCGAACGGCAAACCACTGGCGACGTCAGGGTGTCGACCTGGGCGATCGCCATCTTCGTCTGCCTGTCTTTGGCCGGCTGGGTGTTCATGCACAGGTAGTCAGCGCTGCGAACCCGCAAATCCAAGGTCATCAGCGAATGTCCGTTTCGGTTGCGCATACCTGGCCGTAGTGCGGCAGCCGTTTGCCGGGCAACAAATCATAGGCCGAACGCCAGCCGGGCAGCGCGGCGATGCGTTGCAGCCACGCATGCACGGCCGGATGGCTCGTGGCAAAATCATAGCCGGTCTCCTCGCTCGGGTGCGCGAGATAGGCCATCATCGAGAAATCGGCGATGGTCGGGCGCTCGCCGGTCGCGAATGCGTTGCGCGCCATATGCTGTTCGAGGATGCCCCTCGAAGCTCTGGCCGCATAGCGCCAGCTTGTAGCCGTTGCCCGATTCCGGAAAGTAGTGCAGCCGGAAATGCGGCATCAGCCCACCGCGCCCGACGATCGCAACTGCCGGATCGCGGCCTCATCATAGCCGGCTTCGCGCGACACCGCGTCGGAGTGCTCGCCGACGCCGGGCGGACGCTTTGGGGTAGCCTTGCGGCTGTCGCCGACCAGATCGGACTGTTGATGGTTAAAAGCCAGTCCCCCTCGAACGGCAGCAGCACGTCATTGTCGATCATCTGCCGGTCGGTCGTAATGTCGTCGAGGATGCCGACCACGCCGAACACCGGGCCGTTGCCGTCGAGGCACTTGCGCTATTCGGCGAGGTCACGGCTCGCAAAAATCTTGTCAGCGAGGGCAGACATTGGCCCGTGCTCGCTTGGAAGATAGCCGTCGAGGTCGAGGGTGGTGACGCCATCCTCGTCAATAGTAGGGAGTCCGGCCACGCATCTATCTGGTGCCAATTGGTCATCGGTCATGACCTCATCTGCCCACCAGAACAAACCCCGTTCTTCTAAAGCCTTCATTTTTCATCCAAGTGACGTTCGCCAACTGGTGGTGTAATAGCGAACATCAACAAATCCAAGCAAAGTATCTTCGTGAGAAGTCAGGCAGCGTGACGGCGTTTAGAAGCTTGCTCTGCAGGTAATCGCTACCCACGTCTTCAATAGGTCAAATACGACGTGCCCCGCACTAAGCCATCTAAATGGGATGAAAATGCTTGACAGCAATTTGCTGATTTGCCCGTCGTGCTAATCTGTCGCACCTGTCGTTGTTGATCTGAAGCGCAAATCAGCAACACATCCTGCGTCATCCCGCGCCCGAAAAGAGGGGCGTATCGCGATCGTCACGAACGTTGGATGCGGGGAGCGATGGACGCAGTCTGCGCGCACAGACGAAGCGCGCGGATGCGGACGGCGAAGTCGTGTGGTCTTGACGCCCCGACGCTGGCGTTAAGTTGGCGATGATGTCAGGAGTTTTTCCTTGGCATCACGCCAGCGACGGTGACAACAAAGCCCGGTCACCGGAGAGAGCACGAAGGAAACCGTGAAACCATTGTGCAGGGAATGCCGGCGTGAGCCCGGTGAACCTGTGGCACTACCGGTGCATTTTTTGCACCAAACCATGGGTGCATCGGACACCCGGCATTTCCTGCGCCCTCGACTTCGAGGGTCGCGCTGCCCCTCACTTGAGGTGGCACGCGCCCTCACAAAAGGGCGAGCCAAATCGCAAAACTCGGACGCATTGTGTCGCGGGAACGATAAGTTATGCCTTCTTGTTGCTTGAAAATCGATTCCGCAACTCGTCATGGCCGGGCTTGTCCCGGCCATCCACGTCTTGCTTGGTTCGGCGCGGGAAAGACGTGGATACCCGGCACAAGGCCGGGCATGACGACGCGTGTCGCATACGGCTACAGGTTGGCGATTACGAAGACTCCTCTTCATCCCCCGACAACAGCGCCGCGTTGCCGCCGGCGGCGGCCGTATTGATCGTCACCGTCTGCTCGGTGGCAAAGCGTGCCAGATAATGCGGGCCGCCAGCCTTGGGGCCCGTCCCCGACAGGCCATGGCCGCCGAACGGCTGCACGCCGACCACCGCGCCGATCATGCTGCGGTTGACATAGATGTTGCCGACCTGAAGCCGGTCGATCGCGTCCTCGACGGTGTCGTCGATCCGGGAGTGAATACCGAACGTCAGCCCGTAGCCCGAACGTTCGATCGATCGCAGCACAGCCGCGATATCATCAGCGTGATAGCGCATCACATGCAGGATCGGCCCGAACACCTCCTCTGTGAGTTGCTCCGCGCTCGCCAGCTCGAAAATATGCGGTGCGACGTAATTGCCAGCGGGAGCGACGCCGGCGAAATGCACCCGCGCCTCGCGCTTCATCCGCGCGATATGCGCATCCAGCCGCTGTTTGGCTTCCGCATCGATCACCGGTCCGACATGAACGGCCACGTCACGCACATCGCCGATCCTCAATTCACGCGCGGCGCCCGCGATGATCTCGATCATGCGGTCGGCGACGTCGTCCTGCACGAACAACAGCCGCAACGCCGAGCAACGCTGCCCGGCGGAACGGAACGCGGAAGTCACGACGTCGTCGGCGACTTGTTCGGGCAGGGCGGTGGCATCGACGATCATCGCATTGATGCCGCCGGTTTCCGCGAGCAGCGGCACGATCGGCCCTTCTTTGGCGGCGAGCGCGCGGTTGATCGAACGCGCCACTTCGGTCGAGCCGGTGAAGACCACGCCGGCAATCGCGGGATGCGCGGCCAGCGCCGCGCCAATGCGGCCATCACCTTGTGCCAGATGCAATGCGGAGGCGGGGACACCGGCCTCGTGCAACAGACCGACGGCTTCCGCCGCGATCAGCGGCGTCTGCTCGGCGGGTTTGGCGACCACCGCGTTGCCGGCCATCAGTGCGGCGGTGACCTGGCCCACGAAGATCGCGAGCGGGAAATTCCACGGCGAGATCGCGATGAACACGCCGCGACCGCGCAGCCGCAGCACGTTGCTCTCGCCGGTAGGGCCTGGCATCGCCTCGCCGTCGCCGAACAATTTTCGGCCCTGTGCTGCGTAGTAGCGGCAGAAATCGGCGGCCTCGCGCAGTTCCGAAAGCGCGTCGTCCAGCGTCTTGCCGCCCTCGGATTGCAACAGCGCGATGAAATGCGCGCGGCGTTGCTCCAGGAGGTCGGCGGCCTTCTCCAGCATCGCGGCGCGACTGTCGGCGGGTGTTCGGTCCCAAGCGTTAAATCCAGCCTGCGCCGCTGCAACGAGGCGGCCGGCGGCTTGCGGATCGAGCTCGGCGACGCGATTGGTCGTCGCGGGATTGCCATCGACCGCCGAAACAAGTTGGCGCAATGCCGCCCGCTCGCCGAACTCGATGCCGCGCGAGTTGATCCGTTGCGGCCGATAGAGATCGCGCGGCAGCGGAATGTTCGGATGCCGCGCCCGATCGGGTGCGCCGATGATGTCGGCCGGACGGCGCAGCAGGCTCGCGGCCGGAATATTCTCGTCGGCGGCGAGCGCCACGAAGGAGGAGTTGGCGCCGTTCTCGAGCAGCCGCCGCACCAGATAGGCGAGGAGATCGCGATGGCTGCCGACTGGCGCATAGGTGCGGCAGGCCAACTCCGGGTGGTCACGGCCAAGTTGCGCATAGAGCGCTTCGCCCATGCCGTGCAGGCGCTGGAATTCGAAGCCGCCGCTGTTTCCCGTAAGTTCAAGGATGGTCGCGACCGTCAGCGCGTTGTGGGTGGCGAATTGCGGAAAGATCCGCGGCCGCAGCGCCAGCATCTGCCGTGCGCAGGCGACGTAGTTCAGATCGCTCATCGCCTTGCGGGTGAATACCGGATAGTCCTCGAGGCCGCGCTCCTGCGCGCGCTTGATCTCGGTGTCCCAATAGGCGCCCTTGACCAGCCGCACCATCAGGCGGCGGTTGAGGCTGTGCGCAAGGCTGTCGGCGTAGTCGATCACCGTGCTTGCGCGTTTCTGATAACCCTGGATCGCCAGCCCAAATCCATCCCATCCCGAAAGCGAGCCATCGGCCAGCACGGCTGCGATCACGTCAAGCGACAGCTCCAGCCGGTCGGCTTCCTCGGCATCGATGGTGAGATTGAGGTCGTGGGCCTTGGCGCGGCGGGCCAGATCGATCAGCCGCGGCACCAGTTCGCTCATGACGCGCGCCTGGCTCACTGCCTCGTAACGTGGATGCAGTGCGGAGAGTTTGACGGAAATGCCGGGCCGGTCGGGCAGCGGCCGGTGACCGGCGTGGCGGCCGATTGCCGCGATCGCGCTGGCGTAAGCGTTGAAATAGCGCGTTGCATCCTCGGCGGTGCGCGCGCCTTCGCCGAGCATGTCGAAGGAATAGCGCGGCGCATGCGCCCGATCCGCATGCGCCCGTTCGAGCGCGGCCTCGATGGTCTCGCCGAGCACGAAATGACTGCCCATCAGCCGCATCGCCTGCCGGGTGGCGGTGCGCACCGCCGGCAGGCCCAGCCGTTTGGCCAGCCGTCCGATGGTGCCCTGTGGCGTTTCGCCGGGCTGGATCACACGGGCCGACACGCCGAGCGCCCATGCCGACGCATTGACCAGGAACGCGCTGGACCGGGTTTCGTGGTGCACGAAGTCGCCTTGGCCCAGCCGGTCCTCGATGAAGCGATCGGCGGTATGGGTGTCCGGCACCCGCAGCAGCGCCTCTGCCAGCACCATCAGCGCGAGGCCTTCCCGGGTCGAGAGCGCGAATTCGCGCAGCATGTCCTCGACGCCGCCGAGCGGATCGTCATTGGCCCGGATCGCCTTGATCAGCCGCGTCGCGGCGCGGTCGATCCGCTGCTCTTGTTCCGTGCCCAATCCGGCGGTTGCGAGCAACTGCGTCGCGATCATGCGATCGTCCGGCGCATAGGGCGCCTCGAACGACGGCAAAGGTGAGGAGTCCGACATATGGCAACCCGAAGTTCCCAGTCGACATCATGGACCGCAACTTGGAATCGCGAAACCGCTGCGATAGGTTTCGCACCAAATTGATGTGAAGTGCGGCCGATGGAATTCAAGCGCGTGCGCAGCCGACCTGCCAAGCTTGGGAAGGGCCTGGTCGCGGTGCTGGTGTCGATCGCATCGATGCTGGCAGCGGCGATGTTGCCGGCGTGCGCCGGCGAATTGAGCGCCCCGCAGGCAGCGCTCTAGCACGGTATCGATCTATCCGCCTTCGGCGTCCGCCATGACGGTTTGCCATGGCTTCGTGTGCCGCCGCCGTGAAATCCTCAATTTCATCGCCGGCGACCGCGCCGCGCTGACGCGGATCATCGGTGCGGGCCATGCGTCGGCGACGGCGGAACGGGCCGCGGTGCAGTGCGCCGTGATCTGGTTCGATCGCCGCATGGGGCCTTTGATCGGAACCAACAAGCGCGTGGCCAATGCGGATATCCGCGCGATGGACGACAAGCATAATTACGATTGCTGGGACACCACCCGCAACGTCACCGGCCTCTTGCTGGTGCTGCAGCAATGGGGCTTGCTTAAATTCCACACCGTTGGCGATCCGCACTACCGCGGCAATCCGCTGGTGGACCAGTTGCCGCACGACACTGCGGTGCTGGTCGAGCGCGCCACCAAAGTCGAGTGGGTCGTGGATATGTGGCCGCGCGGCTATGCCCAGCCGCCGGACGTCATGAGGCTCGCGCAATGGCTCAAGGAAAGCTGAAAAAAAGAACCGGCGCGTGGCGCCAGTTCGAAGGCGCGCATCAGCGCCGAATCAAATGCGCGCAAGAGCACTGCCTGCTCCTGCCGAACATTGGGTGTGTCTGGTTTATTCCTGCAAGCCCCATTCCCGGATGCCGTCCGAGATGGCGGTGATGCCGATGTCCAGCCCCGACGCCTTTGCCTTAAACCTTGAGGTTCTCGGCCGAGGTCTTGCCACGGTTGGCGACCTCTTCGTATTCCACCATCTGTCCTTCGTTGAGCGAAGACAGTCCGGCCTTTTCGACCGCCGAAATATGAACGAAAACATCCTTGCCGCCACTTGCGGGCTGGATAAATCCATAGCCCTTGGTCGCGTTGAACCACTTCACAGTACCTTTAGCCATCACGTCGTCTCCGCGGGATCAAAATCGGTCACGAACCGCCGGTCCCCGCAAACCGGCATGTCCGACGGGCGCACGATACGCGGTATACGCGAACCTTGATAGCTTAAACGACATTGGGATTCGGGCAGAAAACGATCATAATCGCGGCACATTTGGCGCTTTTTGCCGACTTTGCACCGCCTCGGCCCGGCGAACCGCGCCGGCCCACCGAACGTTGCAACTTTAAGAAACCCTTAACCTTGGCTCCCGGCGAACCGGAAAACGCATGTGAGAGGCAGCCCTGCTTGAATTTTGCGGCTAACCGATGGCGTTATGACCCGACGCGTCACGTCGCAGCTACCATCGTTGTAGTCCGGTCCGCCGGTGCAAGCGGCAGCGTGGATAAATCCTTTGCATGGACGATGCAGCGCACGGTCATCGGCTCGCTGTGCCCGCGGATCGCGACTTTTCGCGCGGGCAGGCTTTCGGCTGCAATGACGGCGGTGACGCAAACCTCCTCGGAAACGAGGGCTTCGCAGACAAGGCTCTCGATCATGTGCTGCAGCCGCGCGGCGACATTGACCGCATCGCCGAGCGCGGTGAATACCATATGATTGCTATAGCCGATGTCACCGATGATCACTTCGCCGCCGTGAATGCCGATCGCGAAGCGGATCGGTTCATTGAGGTCGTGGCTGAGAAATCGATTCGGTGCATCGACATTGGCGGCAATCATCGTGGCCGCCTTCAGCGCCTGACGGCAAGCGACCTGCGGGCTGCTATGCAGTCCAAACAGCGCCATTTCGCCATCGCCGACGAACTGGTTGGGCTCGCCGCCGCATTCGATCACGGCCTGCGATACCGCGCTCAGGAACCGATTGACGATAAAGACGGTGTCGAACGGCAGCCGCGCTTCGGCAAGTCCGGTCGAACCGCGCATATCCACGAACATGCTGACGAGATAGCGCTGCTGACCAATACTATGCGGTTGCGCGTTGTGCGCGTTGCCGAATAGCTTTTCGCCATTCATTCGGGATAACTCCGGCGTACTTCGCGTTGTCTTTCCGTGCGGCACGTTGACACCCCGGCCCTAGTCGGGGAGAAGGCGCCATGACGATTGCCCCGTCCGAATGCCAAGCCAGGCCGGACCATGCCGCTCGCTGGCAATGGGCCGGCGTGCTCGCGCTGATTGCCGCGATGACGGCGATGCGGGTGATCTACGCCTGGGTGATCGATCTGCGTACGGATGAGGCTTATTACTGGACCTGGTCGAAGGAGAACGTGCTTTCCTTCCTCGATCATCCGCCAATGATCGCCTGGTTCATCCGTTTCGGCACTGCGATCTTCGGCGATATCAATTTCGGGGTTCGCTTTGCAGGAATCCTTGCGATGCTGGTCACGCAATTGCTGCTGGCGGACATCGTTCGTCGTGTGACTCATGATGTCAGGGCCATTGTACTGGCCGTGCTGATGCCGGAGGCGGCGCTTTACTACGGGCTGCTGATGGCCAAGGTGTCTCCGGACGTGGCGATGATCCCGTTCGCGGTCGCGATGCTGTGGGCACTGGTGCGGCTTGCCGAGAGCGGCAATGCATGCTGGTGGCTGGCAGCAGGCCTGTTCGCGGGGCTGGCGTTATTGTCGAAATTCACCGCTTTCATGCTGGTGCCGGCGGTTCTGGCTTTCATGCTGGTACCGGATTGGCGCCGGCGCTGGCTGACCAGCGTCTGGCCCTGGCTCGCGGCGCTGATCGCGGTTGCGGTGTTCTTGCCGGCCCTGATCTGGAATGGCGAGCACGATTGGGCCTCGTTCCGATTCCAGTCGGTGCGCGCGATCGCGGTCCATGAATTTTCGTTGCGCACGGTCGGTGAGTTCCTCGGCCTGCAATTCGGGCTGGTCGGCTTCGTGATGCTGCCGGTGGTTCTGTCGGGTGCGGGCTGGATGGCCTGGCGCGGGTATCGCCGCCGCGAGCCGGTTGCTATCCTGCTGTCGACCTCTGTCCTGGCTCCCTTCGGCTATTTCTTCTGGAAGTCAATGACGCTGCGGATTGGCGATACCTGGCCCATGTTTCTGTGGCCGGCGGGCTTTGCCGGGGCCGCCATCAACACCACGATGCTGGCGCGCGAGAAAGGGTCGGCGTGGACGGTCAGGTCGACCATTACATGGGCCAACATCGCGGTCGTCACCGGAATCGCTTTCGTCGTCCTGGTGTTTCTCTATTACACCGTCATGCCCTGGAATCTGATCGGCCGGATTGATCCGATCGGCGCCGAAGCCGGATATCAAGAAGTCGCGGAAGGCGCGGAGGCCGAACTGCACAAGATCGGCGCGACCTGGATCGCGACCACCGACTATCGGACCTATGCGATGATGCGCTGGTATTTCAACGGCCGGGTACCGGTGATCCAGATCAACGAGCGCGGCCGCTTCATGGGCTTTCGCGACCCGGGCATGGATCGGATCAGAGGTCATGCCGGGATTTACGTCGCGCGTCTGCCCGACTCGGACAACCCGATCTGGCTCGCCACCACGGCGGTGCGGGAGCCGCTCGGACGGGTTGAGCGTGTCTGGCGCGGAAGGGTGATGGATACTTATTCGCTGCAGAAAGTGACCGGCTGGACGCCGGAGCTTTCCCCGCCACCGGATTCGCCGCTGTTTCGCTGGCGGGTATTGGCGGGTGAATTTGAACCGCCATCGCAGGGAAAACTTTTTTCTTTTGCGGGATGATGCCGCGAGCCGAGATCCCTTCGTCGCGGCCGTTCAGCAACAGCGGGGGCTTGCCTCCGCTTTTTGACTCGGACCGTAGAAGCTCGATTGCCGTTGTCTTGCTGCTGTCAGGAAAAGGCGACGGGTCATGTTTGCAGCAGACCGCTGCTTGATACGAGAACATCCACTGGATGTTTATTGTAGGTTGCATCAGCTTATGGTTGCGTAGCGCCTGCCTCAGCGGCTAAGATCAGTGCACCAGCGCGAGATCTAGGTTGACCACCTGAGCAAACCGAGGAGGTTCGCATGCGACTCCCGCTGTTATTTGGTACTACGCTTCTGTCCGCTGTGGGTCTTGGCCACGCTTCTGCGCAAAGCCCGCAATTCGTGCCAGCCTATCCGTTGTATTGTCAGGGGCCGCTCACCACCGGCTCACCATCCGGTCGAGAGACGACGACGCCTTTCATCTGGGCGCCCAGCGGCGCCGGCGCTGCCGCTCCGGGACCGGGTCAGTGCGCCTGGGCGGACCGCGCCGCACGGGGCATCGAAATACAATCGGCCGGCGGCAATGTGATCTGCGATTTTTCCGGCGCCATGCACAGCGTCCCGGCCGGCACGTTTGTCGAGGTCGGCGTCGCGCGCGACCCGCAAGTCAACAATTGCATGCATCTGGCGCGATACGATGGCACGGTCAAGCCGCCGTTCTCGGCCATCCCGGCGCTGCCACCCTTCGTCCGGCAGAGCATCGCCAGCCTGACGCCGACGCAGATCGCCTCGCTGCGACACGGCATTCAGGTGATGATGAGCCGGCCCGCAACCGACCCAACCAGCTTTCGCTTTCAGGCCAATATCCATGGCACCTACGACGCCATGACGACGCCGCAGGAAATGCAGAGCTGGAACAATTGCGAGCACGGGAGCTACTACTTCGCATCGTGGCACCGGATGTTTCTCTATTTCTTCGATCGTATTCTGCGCGCGGCATCGGGTGACCCGAACCTCGTGCTGCCGTACTGGAACTGGACCGATCCGGCGCAACGTACGCTGCCGCTCGCCTTCCGCCAGCCGGCGGACGCAAGCAACCCGCTTTATATTGCGCCACCCGGTCGTCCAGCTGCGCTCGATGCCGGCACCGCCAGCCTTGGCGCTGGCACGGTGGATTATTCGGCAGCGTTTGCCTCTACTGCTTTCGACTCGCCCGGCGGCTCAGGCGCCAGCTTCGGCGGCCAGATCGCAACCCCAATGCAGTTCAACGGTCCGCATGGAGACCTCGAGAGCCAACCGCATGACGTCGTGCATGTGGCGCTCGGCGGTCTCATGAGCGATCCGGACACGGCGGCGCAGGACCCGATATTCTGGCTGCATCACGCCAACATCGACCGGATGTGGAATCGCTGGCTGGCCCAGGGCGGCGGACGTTCCGACGCGACTGACACTGCCTGGCTGAACACCCGATTCACCTTCTACGACGAGGCCGGGCATGCCGTTTATCTCACAGGCGCCGAGGTCGAGCATACCGTCGGCCAGCTGAACTACCGCTATGACGACGATCCGTTGACGCTGCATCGGGTTCCGTTCCCGATCGCCACGCGGGACTTCATCGAAGCCCGGCCAGTAGCGGCTGCAACCGAAGCGCCTGCCGCAGAAGCTGCGCCAGCGCTGGCGGAGAGCGCGGCCAGCGCGCAGGCGCGACCGATCGAGCTTGCCGGAACGACCACGCGGGTGCAGGTGCCGTTGACGGAGGAGGCGTCCAGCCGGATGCGAGCGCTGGTCGCAAACAACGCGCCCCGTCAGGTGTTCCTGCGGCTTGACGCAATCCAGTACGACAAGTCGAACGGCGTCTACTACGAGGTGTACGTCAATCCGCCCGCCGGCGAGAAACTCGACGTCCACGCGCCGGGTTACGTCGGAAATCTCAGTCTGTTCGGGCTCAAGCCACACGCAATGGAGGGACACGCGCAACCGGCGGCCAAGGATATCTACGTCGAGTACGATATTTCACACCTGGTGAACCAGGCGATGGCCGTCAATTCGAAGGAACTCACCGTCGTATTGGTGCCGCGCGGCTTGTTCGACGCGCAAGGGGAGCCGCTGCCAGTGCCCGAGAAGGCACAGGGCACGGTTGGTCGGGTAGTCATCATGAGCCGTCGCTAAAGGTGGCGGCGACGATTGCCATTCGAAGTTTCTTGTGACGCTTGCGTATTGGATCGTCGCGCCACCGCACGACCGGAGGGCATTCACGGCTAACCTGATATTCTCGTGATGCCCGGCCTTGTGCCGGGCATCACGAGATGAACTTCGCTCCATTAAGAAATAGCCGGGATGAAGTCCGGCCATGCCGCTGCGCTCACTCTTCACCATCTTCGCGCTTGCGCAGCAGATCCTTTGCAAGGTCGGCCAGCGCCGGACGCGGCAAGGCCATGAACGGCAGCGGGCGGGTGACGTCGATCGCGGCAAGTCCCAGCCGCGCGGTGAGAAGCCCATTGAGAACACCTTCGCCGAGCCGTTGCGATAGTTTGGCGGCGATGCCATGGCCGAGCATTTGCTGGATCATGCTATCGCTTGCCGCCAAGCCGCCGGTGATCGCAAGGTGGGCGATGATCAGGCGCATCAGCCGGATCATGCCGAGTGCGCCCGGCCGTCCGCCATAGAGCCACGCCAGTTGACGGATCATCCGCAGCGCGGCCACGAATACGAAGAGTACATCGACCAGAGCGCGCGGGCTCACGGCGGTGACGATCGAAACGCGTTGCGCGGCCGATGAAACCAGCCGGCGGGCTTCTTCATCGAGCGGCGTCATCAATTCGCGCTCGGCGAGCCTGATCATGTCGCCGCCGTCGATGATGTCGTTGCTATGGCCCTGCAAAGCGGCGCGGGCGCGCGCCAGTTGCGGGTTCTGGTGCGCGACTCTCAACAGGTCCTGCACCATGCTTCGGCTTGCCGCGCGATCGTCACTGACCAGCACTTCGGCGGCGCGGTGATGCAGCTTCTCGATGGTCAGAAGCCGCGCCAGCCCCAAGACCTCGCGCGCGATGATCATGGCAAGCGCCAGCGTTCCGGCCAGGGCGCAGGCCAACCCGACAAAGCCGAGACCTTCGCTGCGCGCAAAGAGATCCTCGACCAGATGCGTTACGCTAAGCCCGACGCCGAGCAGCACCAGCCCGCTTAATGCGGTCCAGAACAGCGCGCCCCAGGGAAAGCCGCGCCGGGTCGGAACCGGCGGAACGTCGGTCAGCGCCGGCATCAAGGCCGGATCTGGCTCTGGCGTCACCCGTACCGTGCCGCGCGATGGGCGGCTGTGTTCGTCCGGATCCATCACGACGACCGCAGGGTCGTCGAGCCTGAAGGTCTGGGGCCGCCGATGAGGCGATCGCTCGCTCATTGCAGTTTGTCTCCGATGAGAAACTGGAGGGCGCGGTCAAGGCGAATGTGAGGCAGCAACGGACCGTCCGCCTCCCGGCAATCGAGCCGCGGCGGCCGAAACCGCAAAAAGCGGAAATCGGTCTTTTCCGCCGGCGCGCTGGAGAGGCCGCGAAATGCGTTGTCGCCCCTGAACAATTCTTCGGGGTTGGCGGGCAAGTCGCCCGGGAAGGTCGCCACCTCGGTATTGCCGTCAAACATCTCGCTGCCATTGCCCCCGTCTGCGGCCGGTGTACCGATAATGGAGGGCAACTTGTCGCGGCCGCGCTGCACCTGGGCCTCGCGGGTAGCGCGCACCGCCGACAGCGCCACGACATCGATCGCGGCGCCGGCATACTGCGCGCGCGCGGCGGCCTTGAGTACCGTCCGCCGCAGGATCGCCTCGAGGCGATCATGGCTCGACTGGTGCAGGTGATCGGCCTTTGTCGCGGCGAACAAAATCCGGTCGATCCGCGGCCGGAACAGGTTGCTGAGCAGGGTGCTGCGCCCGATCCGGAAGCAATCGAGGACGCCGGCCAGCGCCGCTTCGAGGTCGCGCAGCGCCTCGGGACCGGCGTTGAATGCGGCAAGCGCGTCGACCAGCACGATCTGGCGATCGAGCCGCGAGAAATGATCGCGAAAGAATGGCCGAACCACGACATCCTTATAGGCTTCGTAACGCCGCACCATCATCGCCCACAGCGATCCGTCGGGCGGCGAGCCCTCGGCCGCCAGTTCGAGCGGCGCAAACGTCAGCGCCGGCGAGCCCGCGAGGCTACCCGGCATCAGGAAGCGGCCGGGCGGCAACAGGCTCATCGCAAAACGTTCGTCGCGGCAGGCACGCAGATATTCGGTGAACAGCCGCGCCGATGCCAGTGTCGCCTGTTCGTCTTCGCGCGCCTCGGGTTTCAACGTCGCGAGTTGCGCATGCCATGGCGCCGCGAGCGGCGCGCGGGGACCTTGCCGCGACAATGCAAGGCTTTCGGCGGACCATTGCTCGTAGCTCTTGGTGAGCAGCGGCAGGTCCAGCAGCCATTCGCCGGGATAGTCGACGATGTCGAGTGTCAACGTGCGCTCCGCGCCGTCGTGCCGCTGATAGTCGATCACCAGCCGCAACTCGCTGATATCGACAGTCGAGTTCGGCCAGCGGAGATCCTCGATCAGCGCGCGGACGTGGTTCTCGTAGTCGAACCGCGGCACGGCGTCGTCAGGCTGGGGTTCGAGCCGGGCGCGGGCGATCCGTCCGGTCGCGAAGGGTTCGAACACCGGAAAGCGGCCGCCACGGGTCAAACCATGGATCAGCGCCGTGATGAAGACGGTCTTGCCGGCCCGCGACAACCCCGTGACGCCGAGCCGCACCGTCGGATTGAAGAAATTATCGCCATAGTCCCAGAGCGCCCGCGCCGACAGGCGCGCTTCCTCGACAATGTCAGAAAAACTCAGGGGCATGCGGGCTTGAAAGCTTCTTAGGGGGAGGGCATTGACGTGACAAACTATCGGAAAAGTGGCAATTGGCGGGCCAAAATCAAGCTTCATACTTCGGACGCGATTGGAGCCGAAGGGAAGCTATCAGGGTTCGTTGACGTCTGGGCCGGAATCATTCATCTCTTGATAACGAAGCCAGGCTCGCTGCCATGACGATCTTCAGACTGAAGCAACTTGCCTCGACCTCCGTTCATGCCGCGGCCGACGCCATGCGCTGGAACTACGACCGGGCGGAGCTGATCGCCGACGGCGTAGTGCATGGCGTTGGAGTGTTTTTCGGGTTGGTCGCGGCGACCGTGCTGATCGTGCTGACGGCGGTCTATGCCAGCGCGCTCGATATCGTGGTGGTGTCGGTCTATGTCGCCGGATTGCTGGCGATGCTGGTGCTGTCGGCGACCTATAATTTGTGGCCGGTCTCCCGCGCCAAATGGGTGCTGCGCCGGTTCGATCATTCCGCGATCTACCTGCTGATCGCGGCGACCTACACTCCCTTCATCGTGGAATTGAAGGACAGCGTCTTCGCCATGGTGTTGCTGGCCGGGGTGTGGTGCGTGGCGATCGTCGGCATCGTGCTCAAGCTGGTGCTGCCAGGTCGTTTCGACCGTATCTCGGTCGGACTTTATCTGGCAATGGGCTGGAGTGGTTTGATGCTCTATGACCGCGTTGTGGCCGCGTTGCCCGCGCTGGCGCTATGGCTGGTGGTGGCCGGTGGCGTTCTCTATAGTCTTGGCGTAGTCTTTCACGCTTGGCGGCGTTTGCGTTTCCAGAACGCGATCTGGCATTGTTTCGTCCTGTTGGGCGCGGCCTGCCACTACACGGCGGTGCTGTCCCTGGTCATGACCTGAGACTTCAAGCCTCAGGCTTAAGACGTGAGGACAAGGAACGACAGCGATGCACGTCGCCGGCAAAGTCGTGGTCGTGACTGGAGGCGGCAATGGCATCGGCAAGGCGCTCTGCGAGGCCTTTCATCGTGCCGGTGCCGCCAAGGTGGTGGTTGTCGATCTTGACCACGCCGGAGCCGAAGCGGTCGCAGTCTCGGTCGGCGGCGCCGCGTTCAAATGCGACGTCGGGCAGGAGAAAAATATCCTGCATGTAATCGAACAGACTGAGCGAGACTACGGTCCGATCGCGCTGTTCTGTTCCAATGCCGGCATCGGCGGCGGCTTCGATCCGATGTCGGTCAATGCCGGTGGCGCCTCCGACGAGCCCTGGGCGCGAAGCTGGGCGATCCATGTCATGGCGCACGTCTATGCCGCCCGGCATCTCATCCCGCGCATGAAGGCGCGCGGCGGCGGCTATTTCCTCAACACCATTTCGGCGGCGGGATTGCTGTCGCAGGTCGGCAGCCCGGCCTATTCGACCACCAAGCACGCCGCGGTAGGTTTTGCTGAAAATCTCGCGATCTCGCACCGCGCCGACGGGATCAAGGTTTCGATCCTGTGTCCGCAGGGTGTCGACACCAACATACTGCGCTCGATCCCGAAACGCCCGCAATCCGGCGATGGCGACCTGTCACCAGAGCAGGTGGCCGAGGATGCGCTGAAGGGACTCGAACAGGAAACATTTGTGATCCTGCCGCATCCGCAGGTGCTCGGTTACATGCGCAAAAAGGCCGAGAACTACGACCGCTGGATCGCCGGCATGGCGAAGATCCAGGCTGAAATGCGTGAAACATACAGGAAGTAAGTTCTGCGCGTAGAGCAGCGGCACGGCTGAATCCACCATCACTCCGATCAGGCCGGTAATCTCTGGCGGACGATCACCACGTCGCGGTGCCCTTCATGGTCGGCTGGCCCACGGAATTCGCGGTCCATACGTCCATGCCGGCATCGGTCTCGTTGGCATTGATGCTGAACTCGCTGCCTTCGAACAGCGGTTGCAGGCCGCGATAGTTGATCTTCCTGGGCGGTTGGCCGCCGTGGAGCTTGGCCGCCATTTCGACGATCAAACTCGCCTGCAACGGACCATGAAAGATCAGGCCGGGATAACCCTCGACCTTGGTGACGTAGTCGCGATCGTAATGAATTCGGTGGCCGTTAAAGGTCAGCGCCGAATAGCGAAACAACAGCACCGGATCAGCCATGTGGGTCTCGCGATGTTTTGCGACAGGTGGCGGCTTGGCCGCCGCCGGCTGCGGCGTTCCCGACATGTCCCGATACACGATATCCTGACGTTCGCGGATCGCGATTCCACGTGAGGTCGCCACCAAATGTTGGACGGAAACGAAGCACAGGATGCTGGTGCTGCCGGTCTTCATGGTGACGTCTGATATCCGCGAGGTTCGCTTGGCCTCGTCACCCACGCGTAGCGCGTCCACAAATTCGAGTTCGCCACCCGCCCACATCCGGCGCGGCAGCGGCACCGGCGGCAGGAAACCGCCGCGGGTCGGATGACCGTCCTGGCCCAGCATCGACGTCGGGGCTACCGGTTGCGCCAGGCACCAGTGAGCCGTGAATGGCGCGGCGTCTCCCGGCTTGGGCTCGCCGATTTCCTGGAACAGCGTCGCGCGCAGCCCTTTGACCAATTGCGCGGTCACGATGTCGGAAGCTTCGGTGGTGCGGCCGATCCATTGGCGCAGATGGTCGATGTCGAGTTTTTCGGTCATGATGTTTTGCGCTCGGCGACATTTTTTTTCGTAGTATCGTAGTGGTGGCCGATGCCGGGCACGGTGGCATAGTGGCGCGGTTCGCCGACAAAGATCGCGGCAGGCGCGGGATAGCTGAGCTTTCCGTTCGGCGTATCGACCTGGGCGTGGCAGGCGCCGGCGTTACAGCCGGCGCGGTGGATTTCCTCGAGGATCGCGGCGGCGGCGGATATTTTCAAACCGGCGCCGCCATACTCCTCCGGGATCAGCACCGACAGATAGCCGGCCTTGGTCAGCGCATCGACGAAATCGCCGGGATAGGCCATTTCGCGATCGAGCTTGCGCCAGTATTCGCCGGGAAATTGCGCGCAGAGCTTCGCGATGGCGTCGCGGATGTCGGCATGGTCGTCGTGCTCGATATCGGTCATCGGAGCTCTAGAGGTCGGGGGCCCGGTTCGACCAAAGAACGCTGGCGATACGGGGCCTGAGGTGCAAGCGAAATCGTGCGCCCTCGTGGCTTTGTACGGCCTGAAAGGTCAAGCCACGAATTGACAGTGCTGGTCTGCTTTAAGCCGAAATCCGGACCGGCAGTGACCCGTAGCCCTTCACGAAGCTGGAATAGATCCGCTTCGGCTCACCGACCACCTCGATTTTGGCGAACCTCTTCAGCATTTCCTGCCAGACGATCTTGAGCTGCAATTCGGCAAGCCGTGCGCCAACGCAGCGGTGGACGCCAAAGCCGAACGACAGATGGATACGAGGGCGCGCGCGGTCGATGATAAACTCATTGGGCCGCTCGATGACCTCGTCGTCGCGGTTGCCGGAGACGTACCACATCACCACCCGGTCGCCCTTGCGGATGGTCTTGCCGCCGAGTTCGGTGTCGGCAAGCGCGGTGCGCCGCATATGCGCCAGCGGCGTCTGCCAGCGGATGACTTCCGGCACCATCGAGTCGATCAGGTCGGGGTTTTCGCGCAATTTCCTGTACTGATCGGGGTTTTCGTTCAGCGCCAGCACCGATCCGGTCATGGTGTTGCGCGTGGTGTCGTTGCCGCCAATGATCAACAGGATAATGTTGCCCATTAGATTGTCGGGACTCATGTGCCGCGTCGCATCGCTATGCGCCATCATCGAGATCAAGTCGTTGCGCGGAGGAGCGTTGGCGCGCTCGTTCCACAGCCTGATGAAGCAGGCCGCGCATTCGTCCATCTCGGCGCGACGCTGTTCGGCGGATTCGACGATCATGCTTTTCGACAGCGCGGTCGAGACATCGGACCAGCGGGTCAGCTTGCGGCGCTCCTCCCAGGGGAAATCGAACAGGGTCGCCAGCATCTGCGTGGTCAGTTCGATCGACACCCGGTCGACGAAATCGAAGGTCTCGTCCCGCGGAAGCGCGTCGAGCACCTTGCCGGCGCGCACCCGAATCAAAACCGCGAGCTGGTCGAGATGATGGGGCGTGAACATCGGTGCCACGGCCTTGCGCTGGGCGGCATGCCGCGGCTGGTCCATCGCGATGAAGCTCGGCCATTCATAGTCCGACGGCATGTCGCGGATCAAAATGCCGCCGAGGCCGACATCGGAAGAAAAGAGGTGGTGGCTGGTATCGACATTCATGATGTCGTTGTATTTGGTCACCGACCAATACGGCTCGATCGGCGAGTTGGTGCAGTAGTGCACCGGCTCTTCCTTGCGCAGCCGCTCGAACCAGGGCCACAACGTATCGTCCTGGAACAGCCGCGGCGCGCCGGGATGAAAATCCTTCAATGGCGTGGCATAGGCCTCTTCGCGTGCAAGGCGCTGCAGCTCGGCCCTGTCGGTCTTCACTATGGTCCGGACGTTCATCGTCGACTGATCCCGCTATGCACGCCGCTGCCGTATCACCCGGTTATTCGCACCGGCTCTCGTAGCCCTTGATGAAGCTCGACACTCGCCTTGACTGGCCGACCACCTCAATATTGGCGAACCGCTTAAGGATTTCTTGCCAGATGATCTTCAACTGCAGTTCGGCCTGCCTGATCCCGACGCAGCGATGCCGAAGCCAACGGGATGTGGGTGCGCGGCCGGGCGCGGTCGATAATGAATTCGTAGGGACGCTCAATCGCCTCCTCGTCGCGGGCGCTTTGGCGCAAATTACACCCTCCTGCGCCTAGCAGGGCAAGGGCTGCATCGTCGCAGGAAGGCGCCATTGTCCGGCTTCATCGCCCGATCCGGCGTTTCGGGCTTGGATCAAGCCGAAATGCTCTGGAAAACGCGATACGCCGCCTTTCGCGGAATATGACGGCTGCGAATTGACGCTGCGCAGCGCACCGGAAATCGACCCTTCTCAGGCCACGCAGCCCGTGACAAGATTTGCAATGCATAAGGCTGTGCGCAGCAGAGCGCACGCTTGCCGGAGGCCGACCGACCATGATCCTAAACGCGCATCGGATGTTCAACTTCGATCTTGGCGAGACCGCCGACGCGATCCGTGAAACCGTGCACGACTTTTCCAGCAACGAGATCGCACCGCGCGCCGCCGAAATCGACAAAAGCAATCAATTCCCCCGCGACCTCTGGCCGAAGATCGGCGCGTTGGGCCTGCATGGCATCACCGTGGAGGAGGAATATGGCGGCTCCGGGCTCGGCTATCTCGAACATTGCATTGCGCTCGAGGAAATATCGCGGGCGTCGGCGGCGGTGGGGCTGTCTTACGGCGCGCACTCCAATCTCTGCGTCAACCAGATCCGCCGCAACGGCAACGAAAGCCAGAAGCGGAAATATCTACCGAAGCTGATTTCAGGCGAGCATGTCGGGTCGCTGGCGATGTCGGAGCCCAATTCGGGCTCCGATGTGGTGTCGATGACAACCCGCGCCGAGAAGAAGGGCGACCGTTATGTCATCAACGGCAGCAAGATGTGGATCACCAATGGCCCGGTCGCCGACACGCTCGTGGTCTATGCCAAGACCGACGCCTCGGCTGGCCCGCGCGGCATCACGGCATTCATCGTCGAAAAAGGCACCAAGGGATTTTCCACCGCACAAAAGCTCGACAAGCTCGGCATGCGCGGCTCCGACACCTGCGAACTGGTATTCGACGGGTGCGAGGTGCCGGAAGAGAACGTGCTGAACGAGGTTGGTCGCGGCGTCAATGTGCTGATGTCGGGCCTCGACTATGAGCGTGTGGTGCTCGCCGCGGGGCCGCTCGGCATCATGCAGGCCTGCATGGACGTGGTGATGCCCTATGTGCACGAGCGCAAGCAGTTCGGCCAGCCGATCGGCGCGTTCCAGCTTGTGCAGGGCAAGATCGCCGACATGTACACCACCATGAACGCGGCGCGCGCTTATGTGTACGCCGTCGCCAAGGCCTGTGACCGCGGCGAGACCACGCGCGAGGATGCCGCCGGCGCCATCCTCTACGCGTCCGAGAGGGCGACGCAATGTGCGCTCGATGCCATCCAGTTGCTCGGCGGCAATGGCTATATCAACGACTATCCGACCGGCCGCCTGCTGCGCGATGCCAAGCTTTACGAGATCGGGGCGGGTACCAGCGAAATCCGACGCATGCTGATCGGGCGGGAGCTGTTCGAGAAGTCGGCGTGAACTGGATCACGCTTGCTGCGATAAATCTGTGTTTTACTGCTATTTCACCCTGCTTTTCAGGAATTGATTGATGAACCAGATGATCGTTGTGCCGCCGCAGCCGGCGTCGCCGCCGCTGCCGACGAAGCTTGTGTCTTTTTCCGGCGATCGCGCCGAATTCAGCCAACTGGTGCGGCGCGGCGCCTTGCTCGAACTCGTGACCGTCGGCTTTTACCGGTTCTGGCTCGCCACCGACATCCGCCGTCATCTGTGGTCGAACACCGCGATCGATGGCGATGCCGCGGAATACACCGGCCGCGGCAGGGAACTGCTGATCGGATTCTTGTTCGCGCTGGCGATCCTAGTGCCGATCTATCTGGCTTATTTTCTGATCGGCCTCGAGGTCGAGCGCTTCAAGGCGTTCGCCAGCTTTCCGCTGTTCCTGTTCTTCTATCTGTTCGGGCAATTCGCGATCTACCGCGCTCGGCGCTACCGCCTGACACGCACGGTGTGGCGCGGCGTGCGGTTCTGGATGGACGGCTCGGGCTGGGCCTATGCCGGCCGCGCGGCGCTGTGGGGCCTGATGATGATCCCCACCTTGGGGCTGATCCTGCCGTGGCGCGAGGCGGCGCTCGAACGCTACAAGATGCAGCATTGCCACTATGGCGACCTGCAAGGCAGTTTTGCCGGAACCGGCAAGGAATTCTTCAAGCGCGGCTGGTGGCTGTGGCTGCTGGTGGTGGCCGTGATCTTCGGCATCGCGATGTTTCCTGCCGTTGCGGTCAAGTTTCGGGCCTATCCCGTGGCCAAATTTGCGCCTCTGGTGTCGCTGGCGGGGTTTGTGTCGCTGCCATTCATCTACGGCGCGTTCAAAGCCGTCGAGTGGCGCTGGTGGATCTCGGGCATCCGGTTCGGCGAGGTCCGATTTGAAGCCTCGCTGGCGCGCGGAGCGCTGATTGGCCTGTACTGGAAAGTGATCGGCTGGTTCGTGCTGATCGCGGTGTCGTTTGGCGGATATCTGTTTGCTTCCGCCTGCATCATCGCCAGAATCAGCCACGTACCGGTGGCGCAGCTTTTCACGCAGGGCAATCTGCACGGCGGCATTCCAATGCTGGTGCTGTCCGGGGTCGGCTATCTGGCATTCATTCTGGTGATGAACGTGGTGCTGCGGGTCTATCTGCTGCGCGATCTGTGGGAGCGGCTGGCCAATTCGACCACGGTCCATCAGATCGAGGCGATAGACAGCGTTTCCGCGCGAGGCGATCTCGCCAGCGCGCTCGGTGAGGGCTTTGCCGACGGGCTCGATATCGTCGGATTTTGAGGCGCAGCCATTGGCTTTCATGGATAGCGAGCCGCAGCGTATTGCGTCGCCGCCCGGGCCGGGCGGCTCGGTCGTGTATTTCGACGGCCGCTCCAGCCGGCGCCGTTCGGTGACGCTGGCATTTTCGGATCAACTCGAACTTCACGAACCCCAAATAGCGGCGGTGCGTTGGCCCTATGCCGATATCAGGCGCGCCGACGGCCCCGCCGGCACGCTTCGGCTGACCTGTTTGACGGCACCGGCGCTGGCGCGGCTCGAGGTCCGCGATGCGGCGCTGGCTGCCGAGTTGACCGCGCGCTGCACCCGGCTCGATGAAAATGCGCCCGGCCGGGGCGTGGCGGCGATCGTCGCGTGGTCGCTGGCGGCGGCGGTTTCCATTATCACCGTGATTCTGTTCGGCGTGCCGCTGGCGGCGGATCGCCTGACGCCGCTGGTGCCGCAGTCGTTCGAGCGCCGCCTTGGCGACGTGGCGGACGGGCAGGTGAGGATCATGTTCGGCAACAAGGTCTGCAACGGTGCCGCGGGGCAGGCCGCCTTCAGCAAACTGGTCAACGCATTGCGCGATGCCGCCGGCCTCGACCCATCGGTCCAGACCGCGGTGCTGGCGACGCCAATTCCCAACGCCTTCGCGCTGCCCGGCGGCAAGGTTTATCTGTTCAATGGCTTGCTGGCGCGAGCGCGAGACCCCGACGAGATCGCCGGCGTACTGGCGCATGAACTCGGTCATCTCAGGCATCGCGATGGCACGCGCAATCTGATCTACAATGGCGGCACGTCGTTCCTGATCGGTTTGCTGTTTGGCGACGTCACCGGATCTGGCGCCATGATCTTTGCGTCGCGCACGCTGGTGACTGCGTCCTATTCGCGCGAGGCCGAGCAAGGCGCCGATGATTTCTCCATCGAAGTGATGCGCAAACTCGGGCGGCCGACCAAGCCGATGGGTGAATTGCTGTTCCGTGTCACCGGAAAGCAGGGTGATAAGGGTCTGTCGTTCCTGGCCGGTCATCCGCTCACCGAAGACAGGCTGCGGCACATGACCGAAGCGAGCCGGCCCGCGAGTGGCCCGCCTCTGCTGACGGGGGACGAGTGGCAATCGCTCAAGACCATCTGCAAGACGGCGGGTGCCGGAAAAATCTGACTGGCGATCCCCGGATATGTGGCCGTGAGGGCACAGCCGCGGTCAAGGTTCGTGGCGTGGTGCCTGAACGATTGCCGCGGAATCGGCGAATCATCTAGACCGCTGGCGGGGCTGGGAAGCGGAGAGTGGGTATGAGAGTCGCTTCCATAGAAAGTGTATTGACGGCGGCCACCCTGATATCGGCCATCGTCGTCGTGTTGTGGGGAATCAGGATTTTCTACGGCACGTGAACAGGCAGGAAGCTGGCGTCGAACAAAGGACCGAAAAGGTTCGCGACGAACGCATCCCTTCCGCGGCGGCGGAAGCTTTCTGTTCTCCGTGCCGGCGAAATATTCTCCGGGTGGTCATGTTTGCCGTTGCGTGTTGAGTTTGGTTCACAACCCAGCCGGCGATCCACGCGCCACAACAAGCAATTGGTTGCAAGCCCTTCATGCATTTTGGCTTCTATGTGATGATTGCAGGGCTTATTCTGCTCGGACTTGAGGCCACCTACGCGCTCTATCAGTTGGCGACGCTGGTTCTCTAGGTCGTAGTGACGAATTAAGGAACGGGGGTTCCCAGAGGAGAGCAAATCAGATTCAACGCTGATTTTTGGAGATCGGCGATGGATTGCGACGCACTTCGGGATGATCAGTGGGAACGGGTTCGAGGATTTGTGCCTGGCGGCAGGA